>JBFLKP010000251.1:0-47020 GCA_040883225.1 Candidatus Limnocylindrales bacterium
ACGCGCGCGACGTGGAACGACGAGGGCGTCGGCACGACCATGAAGCTGGCGGCTACCTCGCTGGCGCGGACCATCGCGACGTGGTCCGGCAGCCACTGGTCGGTGAGGCCGTCGGCGTAGTTCGCGAGGAACAGCTCGTCGCCACCGACATGCGGCTCGACCGCGGCGAGGCGCTCGCTCGTCGTGGCCAACTCGCCCGTATCGACGAAGGTGATGGTCCAGTCCGCGATGTCCGCGCCATGGAGCCGGAGGTCGTCACCACGCAGGCTGAAGTCATTGGACTCCCACTCCCGGTACTCGACGAAGTACTCCTTGATCAGCTCCGCCTTGTAGCCCAGGCAGAGGATGAAGTCGGTATGTCCGAAGTAGGCGTAGTACTTCATCAGGTGCCACAGGATGGGGCGGTTGCCGATGATCGCCAGGGGTTTGGGGCGATCGTTCTCGGGATCGCGGATGCGCATACCCTGGCCGCCGCAGAGAAGGACGACTTTCAACGTGCTGGGAGACCTCGTTCCAACGACCTGAGTGGCTCATCTGGCCCGAGTGCTTCGGCGGAACGCAAGGCACCGGCGCGCACATGCCCGATGAGGGCGGGAGCGTACCATCACGGACGCGCGGCCCACGGGGGCGGCGCCAGGGCTTGGTGACTCCTGTCACCGAAAGTGGATGGCGCTAGGCCGACCTCACTCGACCGACTGGATGGCCACGTCGAGATGCGAGGGGATGGGCACCCCGGCATCACCGAGCCACGTTCGGACCTCGTCGGAACCGAGATACACGCTGTCTTGTCCGGCCCTCGTTCGCTCGAACGCCTCGTGGTCCATGAGCTGGCCTCGCCACGTGAAGACCCGTGCGTCGGATCCGCCGCCGGACCAGTAGGCGCCACCAGACCCCAGGTTGCCGGACCCGGCACGGAAGAGGTCTCCGTCCCAGTCCTGGGCCCAGAACATGAGCATCGCTCCGTCCTCGCCGATGACGAGGTTGTCGATCGTCTGGTTGTCGTGCGCGATGTGGTCCCAGTCATCGCGATCCTGGCTGACGATGCTGATGCCCACGTGGTTCCAGGCCACGACGTTACCTTCCACGCGCGCGCCGCCGGATGAGCTGACAAGGATGCCGGCGCCCCAGCCCCAGCCGTCCTTGCCCCAGCCGTTCCCCCACACGCGGTTGTCCGTGATGGTGGCACCGGTGCTGACCTCGAACATGATGCCGGCGTGAGAGTTGTCGCGCACGGTGTTGCCCGCGACGAGGATGTCCTTGCAGAAGATGTCGCACCAGAGTCCGGGCCCGGCGTTCTCGTAGACCGTGTTGCCTTCGAGGCGGAGGCCGACCTGCCGCGTGGCCTTGAGGCCGCCGGCCTCCCATTCGGGGTCGAAGCCATCGGTGTTGTTGTTGCGGATGGTGTTGCCGACGATCACGTTGCCATGACCGTTCTCGTCATCGCCGCCGACATGGATGCCCAGCTGTCCGGCGTGGTGGATGTCACAGTTCTCGACGCGCGACTCGTTGCCCAGCCCGATCTCCACGTTGGCCCCGGCCGCATACGCGAGGTCGCAGTCCCTCAGCACGAAGCGGGAGATGCCCGGCTCGACACGGACTGCCCCGGTCTGGGGGCCATTCGTCGCATGGCGCATGGTGAAGCCTTCCACGGTCACGTCAGAGGCAGCCACGGTCAGCCAGACGTCGCGGACCGTCTCGCCCGACTCGTCCTGACCGCTGATGGTCGCACCATAGCCGCGGACGGTCATGGGGCGGTCGATGACCACCGCCTCGCGGTAGACGCAGGGACTGACGTTCAACACCGAACCCGATGGGGTGGCGTCGATGAGCTCCTGCAGCGAACCGCAGGCCATCGTCTCGGCGGGCTGCGGCGAGAGGTCTTCGACAAGGACGTCATCCTGCGCCACCAGGGCCACGGGCAGCAGCATCAGCAACGCGAGCACGCCGACCACGTGCACCAGCAGCCAAGCCCAGCCACGCCCTGAGCGCCGGAGGCCGGTCGGGCGCGCGGGCGGTCGCTGTGCCGCATGAGGATCGCGTGTGTCAGGACGATCGAGTTCCACGAGGCTGGAGTGTAGGCCGGAATCGTCGAATCCGCCGTCGCGCGCTCCGGCGTGTGGCCCGCGGCCGTCGCACCGCGGGGGCGTCCCGCGGTCGGCGGCAGACCGTCGTGTTGCCTGCGGTCATCGCAAACCGGCCCGGGCCCCTCTTCCATCCCCCGCGAAGGTGCCATGCTAGCCCTCATGACGAACGGACTACGGGCGGTCATCCAGGCCGGTGGCCGCGGGACCCGGCTCTATCCATACTCCACGGTCCTACCCAAGGCGCTGATGCCGCTCGAGCGCGACGTGGTCGTCGTCGATGCCCTCCTGGCCATGCTCAAGCGTGCGGGGTGCGACACCGTCTACTTCACGGTGCGCGACTTCTACCGCCTGCTTCGAAGCTACTGCGGCGACGGCAGCCGGTACGGCTTGCGCATCGAATACGTGGAGGAGGCCGAGCCGCTGGGAACGATCGGGCCGCTGCGGCCCATGCGCGAGCGGCTCGACACGACGTTCTTCGTGACCAACAGCGACGTCTACCTCGACCTCGACACCGATGCCTTCCTGGCCGCGCACCGCCGTCACGGGACGGCGCTGACCGTGGCGGTGACGCGCCAGACGGTGGACATCGCCTACGGCGTGCTGGACCTCGATGATGGCGTGGTAACCACCTTCCGGGAGAAGCCCAAGGAGTCCTTCACCGTATCGACCGGCGTGTACCTGATGGAGCCGCGGATCATCGATCTCATCCCTGAGGGGCCGTTCGGCTTCGACGACCTCGTCCACCGCATGCTGGCCGAACGGATCCCCATCGGCGCCTTCCACCATGACGGCACGTGGATCGACATCGGTCGTATCGAGGAGCTCCGGCGCGCGCAGCAGGAGGCAGCCGGCTACCTGGCCACGGAGCCGCCCAATGGCTCGCACTGAAGGGACCTCGCCCGACCCCGAGCGGGTGTCGCTCATCGAGCTCGGCCCCCCGTCGCTCGGCGCCGACGAGAAGGACGCCATCGCGGCCGTGCTGGACAGTGGCTGGCTCACGATGGGCGAGCACGTACGGAGCTTCGAAGCAGAGTTCGCTGCGCTCCACGGGGTGGACGACGCGATCTGTGTCGGTTCTGCCACCGCGGCGCTGCAGATGAGCCTGCAGGCCTTCGACGTCGGCCCCGGCGACGAGGTGCTGGTGCCCTCGTTGACGTTCGTGGCCACCGCCAACGTGGTGGTGCATGCCGGAGCGACGCCAGTGTTCGTGGACATCGACGACCCGCTCGTGCCGCACATGTCGCTGGCTGATGCCGAGCGACGCCTGACCGAGCGCACCAAGGCCATCATCCTGGTGCACTACGCGGGCACCACCTGCGACCTCCCCGCTTGGCGTGATTTCGCCGACACGCACGGACTGCTGCTCTTCGAGGACGCCGCGCACTGTGCCGGCATGCGGGGTCACGGCCGCCTGACCGAAGCTGCGGCCTTCAGCTTCTACAGCAACAAGAACATGACCACCGCCGAGGGCGGCATGCTCGTGGTGCGCGACCCCGAGCGCTCGGACCGGGCCAGGGCGCTCCGCAACCACGGCCTCACCGCGAGCACGCTGGACCGCTCCAGCGGGCGCGCCGCCGGCTACGACGTCGTGGACTTCGGCCACAACTTCCGCATGGATGAGATCCGCGCGGCCATCGGCCGCGTACAGCTCACCAAGCTCCTGGCGTGGAACGACGCGCGGCGTGCCATCAGCGCGCGCTACCGCGAGCGTCTGGCATCGGCGATCCCGTCGGTCGAAGTACCATTCGAGGGGACGCGACCGACCGCGGCCCACATCCAGCCCATCCTTCTCCCGCTCGGGACCGACCGTCCGAAGATCGCGAGCGAACTGCGGAGCGCCAGGATCCAAACGAGCATGCACTACCCCCCGATCCACCGATTCGATGCGTATCGGCGCACGTACGGCGAGAGGCACCTGCCCACGACGGAGGCGTTCGCAGCGAGAGAGCTGACGGTGCCGCTGCATCCCAAGCTGACCGACGACGACGTCGATCGTGTCGTCTCGAGCCTTGCGGACGCGCTGGCCAGCGCACGATGAGGATTCTGCTGGCCCATAACCGCTACGCGTTGCGAGGCGGAGAGGACAGCGTCTTCGACCACGAGGTCGAGATGCTGCGCAACCACGACCACGAGGTCGAGCAGTACCTGAAGCTCAACGCCGATCTGCCGAAGCCCGGCCCCGTCGGCGGCATCGCGCTCGCGGCCGGAACGGTCTTCAGCCGCACGAACTATCGCGAGGTCCTCGACGCGATCGATCGCTTCCGGCCGGATGTCGTCCACGTCCACAACACGCTGCCGCAGATCTCGCCATCGATCTACTTCGCCGCAGCCAAGCGGGGGCTGCCCGTGGTGCAGACCTTGCACAACTACCGGCTCCTCTGTGCCAACGGGCTGCTGATGCGGGACCAGCGGGTCTGCGAGGACTGCGTCGGCCGCCGGGTGATGGTGCCTGCGGTCCGCCACAAGTGCTACCGCGACAGCGTCGCGGCCTCGGCCGCGGTGGCCACGATGCTGGGCATCCACCGGGCTATCGGCACGTACCGCAGCAAGGTCACGATGTACATCGCTCTGACCGAGTTCTCCCGCTCGAAGCTGCTCGAGGCAGGCCTCAACCCCGAGGATGTCGTCATCAAGCCGAACTTCGCCGCGGACATCCACGGTGACGCGGCGCTGACATCGACGCGAACCGGAGCCCTCTTCGTCGGTCGGCTGGCGGAGGAGAAGGGCGTCCGCGTCATGGCCCAGGCATGGCGAGACCTCGAGGTCGACCTGAAGGTGTTGGGCGAGGGTCCCCTGGCGCCGCTGCTGGCCAAGGGCAGTGCGCCCGATCGCATCGACCTCCGCGGCTTCGTCTCGGGTGATGCGCTGGCGGAGTCGATGCGCACGTCCTCATTCATCGTCATGCCCTCGCTGGTGTACGAAGGGTTCCCCATGGTGGTCGCCGAGGCCTACGCTGCCGGGCTGCCCATCGTCGCCTCCAGGCTCGGGGCGCTGGGCGAGGTGGTAGAGGACGGCGTGACCGGACTGCATTTCGAGGCCGGCGACGCCGCCGACCTCGCGGCCAAGGTCCGATGGGCGAACGAGCACCCTGACGAGATGGCTCGGATGGGCCGCAACGCCCGAGAGCGCTATCTCGAGCGGTACACGCCGGAGAGCAACCACAAGCGACTGATCGAGATCTACGAGGAAGCGCAGAGACGGGTGGCCGCCGGATGAGGTTCGACGAGCGCTCCATCCTCGTGGTCGGCGGCGCTGGCTACATCGGCTCGGTACTCGCCGGCCTGCTCCTTGATGCGGGCGCCCACGTGCGTGTGCTGGACCGGTTCATCTACGACAACGCCTTCGCCGTGCGACATCTGCTGGACCGACCCGGGATGGAATTGGTGCGCGGCGACCTGCGCGATCGTGAGGCGGTCACGGCAGCTCGCGCGGGAGCCACTGACGTGGTCCTGCTGGCCTCGCTCGTGGGAGACCCGATCTGCAAGAAGTATCCGGAGCTGGCCGTGGCCGTCAACGAGGATGCGGCCAAGGCCCTCATCGACGACCTCGCCGATGACGACACCCGACTCGTGTTCCTCTCGACCTGCAGCAACTACGGCATCCTCGAGGGCGAGGCGCTGGCCACCGAAACGACCGAGCTCAACCCGCAGTCGCTCTACGCACGCACGAAGATCGCGGTTGAGGAGCATGTGCTGGCTCAGGGCGCGGCGTTCCCAGCCACGATCCTGCGCCTGGCCACGGCCTACGGCCTGTCGCCCCGCATGCGCTTCGATCTCACCGTCTCGCAGTTCACGCGTGAGCTGGCCGCGGGCAACGCGCTCGAGGTCTACGACGCCGATACCTGGAGACCGTACTGCCACGTGCGCGATATCTCGAAGGCCATCATGACCGTGCTATCGAGCCCCCTCGAGCCAGTCGCGGGTGAGGTCTTCAACGTCGGCGACACGGCCCAGCAGTTCACCAAGCGCATGATCGTGGAGCAGGCCGCGTCGCTCCTCACGGGCGCTTCGGTGGCCTACCGTGAGGGCGACACCGATCCACGCAACTATCGTGTCTCGTTCGAGAAGATCAGGAACACGCTCGGGTTCGAGTGCGACTACACCGTGGAGGGCTACGTGCCCGCCCTGGTCAGGGCTGTCCAGGCCGGTGTGTTCGATGATGTCGAAGGCAACGAGCGCTACGGCAACTACACCGTGGATCTCTAGCGGTCACCTTTCGCGAGCTGGCCACGTTACCGTCCGGGGAACGCCGGTGCGGTCACGGGCTGGCGCGGGAGTCGGGCAAGGTGGAAGCGGTCGATGAGGTCCACCAGCCGGGCGCCATCGCCAGGCGGGACCAGATCGAGGGACTGCGCGATCCAACCGGCGACCGCAGCTGGAGTGACGCCGATGGACGCGAGCGCGGAGAGCGTGACCGCCCCGTCGCGCTTGGCCAGGCGCTCGCCGGCCTCGTTGATCACGAGCGGCACGTGGAGGTAGCGCGGCGTGGGGTAGCCCAACAGCCGCTGCAGCAGGATCTGCCGGGGCGTCGACTCGAGCAGGTCGTCGCCTCGGACCACCTCGGTCACTCCCTGCTCGGCGTCATCGACCACGACGGCCACGTTGTAGGCGGGCGTGCCGTCGTTTCGGCGCAGCACGAAGTCGTCGACGCCCCCGCCCGCCGGACCGTGGAGGACGTCCTCGAAGGCGATGTGGCGGCCATCCGAGCGCAGCCGTCGCGCGGGTGCCCGGCCGGACGCGCGCAACTCGGCCGCTCGAGCCGGATCGAGGTCGCGACAGGTTCCGGGGTACGCGTCGGGCGGCAGGTGCGGCGCGCTCGGCGCAGCCTCGATCTCCTCGCGGATCTGGCGGCGTGTGCAGTAGCACTCGTAGACCAGGCCGGCCTCGGCCAACCGCTCGATGGCCGCCTCGTAGCGGTCGTAGCGCTCGCTCTGGCGGACGACCTCCCCGTCCCAATCGATGCCGATGGCCGCGAGGTCGGCCAGCTGACGGGCCTCGTGCTCGGGCCGGGAGCGCTGCCGGTCGAGGTCCTCCACGCGGAGCAGGAACGGCAGTCCTGCCGCGCGTGCGGAGAGCCAGGCCACCGCGGCGGTGCGCAGGTTCCCGAGGTGGAGCTCGCCGGTCGGCGACGGCGCGAATCGTCCGCTCATGTGACCATTCTGTGCCGTGGCGACGAAACCCGACCGCCGTGCTCGCATGGCCCTCATCCTCGAACGCGATGGACGCGCCTGCGTGTGGTGCGGGCGCGAGATCGACGTGCGCCTGGTCGAGGCCACGACCGAGCACGTGGTCCCACGCATCAAGGGCGGACCGAGCTGGATCGAGAACGAGGTCGCGGCCTGCCGGCGCTGCAACAGCCAACGTGGCCATCTCACGCCGGGCGAGTGGCTCGAGGAATGCGAGCGGCGGGGCTGGCAGCCGAACCGCGACGCCCTGATCCAGGTGCTGAGCTCGCTCGAGGCCGCTATCGCAGCGAATGGGGGGCAACGACGAGCGCGGAGCTACGCGCGCTCCCAGCTGCGTCGGCTCGGGCAAGCCTCGTGATCGGCGTCGAGCCGCTCGGGATCAATCGCCGTCGACGACGTCGTAGAGGAGCGACTTGAACGACGGCGTCAGGCGCCGGGCGATGGTGCCGGTGATGTGCTTCTTGTCGCGCCAGATGAGGGTGTCGCCCTGGACCACGGGGCATGGGCTGTAGGGACAGAGCTTGTCGTTCAGGGTCAGGAAGTGCTGGCCCTGCTGGTGGGTCGCATCACGGATGGCCTTCTCGACCGTCCGTAGGCCAAAGGGCTCGCGCGCGGTCACGCAGGCCGACATGTCCTTGCGATGTCTCTTCAGGCAGGGCACGGGGTCCGTCCGATTCCTGGGGACGTCGGCAAGGACGATGACCTCGACCGACTCCGGGATGGCCTTGAGCGAGCGACGTACGCCGGTCGCCCACACGCCCTCTCGCCGGCCGGGCCCGATCTTCTGCCCGTTGGACCTCGCGAGTGCCGCGCTGTCGTCGAACGTGGTCATCAACGCGTCGATCTTCGAGCCTCGCTGGCCGATCCACTCGTACGCCTTGTGGCGCCAGGCGCGGCAGGAGGCGCCGCGGTCGGTGTTGTGCATGCCGAAGGTGTACACGCCTCGCAACGGAGGGCACGAGGCCTTGAACAGCGTGACCAGGTGCCAGCCTCTGGCCTCGGCTGCGCGCCAGGCGGCCTCGGTCCAGGCCATGGCGTGGGAGTCGCCCATGAGCACGATGGTGGTGTCGCTGTCGACGTCGCCGAAGTGGCACTTCACGAGCTTGGAGCTCGCCCGCGCCGGCGTGCACCACTTGCCCTTCGTCCGCGGCCGGTCCCGGGGCGCTGCCCTGAGCGTGGGCTTGAGGCCGGCAGGGACCCGACGCACCACCTGCTCGCGAGCGTTCGTCTTGCCATCGCCGTCGTGATCCTCGAGATTGTCGGGCGTGCCATCGCCGTCGGTGTCCCTCGTGCCGGGGTCGGTCCCGGCACGCTGCTCGCCCCGGTTGCCCAGGCGGTCACCATCGAGGTCCTCCTCGGAGTCGATGATGCCGTCGCCGTCGCTGTCGCGGCGCCGGGGGTCGGTCAGGCCCCACCTGGCTTCGAAGGCGTCGGTCAGCCCGTCCCGGTCGGAATCGGCGGCGGACGCGGACAGCGGAACTGCCGTGACGAGGATGAGGCCGGCGAGGAGCACCGCGATGCGGCGGGCTGGCGTGGGCACGGCCGTAGGATGCCTCGATTCGGGGTGGCGTGCAGCGGTACCTCTGGCCCCCTCCACCTGGCCGGTGCGTCGTCTACGAACGGCGACGCATGCGTGGCGACCACGCCGTGGAGCCGGCGCTGGGGACTGTAGGGAATGGCTCCGGCGGTAGGATTAGAACCTACGACCAATCGGTTAACAGCCGAACGCTCTACCACTGAGCTAAGACGGATCGCTCATGGCGAATCAGCCACGAAACATGGTGCGGGGGAAGGATAGCACCTTCCCAGGGAGCATCCGCTCGGCGGTACTTCCGAACCCCTTCCGTGGTGCGTCGACGCCCCGCTAGCATCGACTCGTGACGTTCCCTGACTCCGGTCCCATCCTGCTCTTCGCGCTGGCCGGCCTGGTCGGTGGGGTCTTCCTCTTCGCCCGGGGCCTCATCGCCTATCGGCGCGACCGCCTCATCTCGTCGGTGGCGACCTCCAGCCTTGACGGCATCGCCGCGGGAGAGGTGCGCGTGAGCGGGGTCGTGGAGGCCCTCAACGGCACGCTCATCTCGCCGCTGCAATCGGTGCCCTGCGTGTGGTACCGAGCGAAGGTGGAGACGACCGGCGACAACAGCCGCGTGCTCATGTCCGAGGAACAGTCGCGCGAGTTCCGCATCAGGGACGAGAACGGCGCCATCCGCGTCGTGCCTCGGGGCGCCCGCTGGGAGATCGGTGCGGTCTTCGACGAGCGGACGAGCTGGACAGGGGCCGAGCCGCCCGGGCTGAACCGCCGCTCCGGAGCCAGGTACCTGCTGGCCGAGCGCGAGGTCGATCACATGTCCGAGCTCGAGCGCGAGGCCGCCGCGCAGGCCCTGCTCACGGTCAAGCGACCGGTGGCCGCCACGCCCGCAGACGACTGGGACCAGGGTGGCGGCAGCTTCTTCGCTGCCAAGCAGACCGAGGGGCGGCGCTACCGGGAGGCACGGCTCGAGCCCGGGCAGACGGTGACGATCGTCGGCCAAGCCTGGCCCTGGGGCGAGGTGCAGGAGGTCGTGCTCGCCTGGAACCCGTCGGACAACGTGGAGCGAGACATCGCGGGCGACATCGCCTGGGCCCGTGAGTTGGGCGTGCTCGCCGCCAGCCCGGAGGAGGCGTGGGGCAACGCCGCCATCCCGGGGTTCGGCATCGGTGCGCCGACGGCCCGGCCCGAGCTCCATCCCGAGGCCCGCGAGCCCGAGGTACCCGAGGATCCGTCTGTGCACGAAGACGCCCTGGCCAAGTACGACATCCCCGACGAGGAGCTCGTGCTGTCGCGCGGCTTGCGGGGCGGGATGGCCGTGTACCTCGGCTCGCCCGAGGCGGCGACGCAACACCACGACGCGGCCTTCTTGTTGGGCGTCATCGGCGCGGTCATGGCGGCGCTGTCCGCGTTCGGGCTCGGGGCACTCCTCACGGGTACGCTGTAGCCGTGGCAGTGGAGTTGGCGCTGGCCGTCGGCCTGGTCCTCGCGCTCGTGCTCATCGTTTTCCTCGTGGTCGTGACCTACAACAACGTGGTCGCGCTGCAGCGGCGATGCCAGCGCGCGTGGGCCAACATCGACGTGGCGCTCAAGCAGCGCCATGACCAGCTGCCCAACCTCGTGGCCGCAGTCCGGGGCGTGATGGCGTTCGAGGAGCAGGTGCTCGAGCGGGTGGCCCAGGCACGGGCGGCATACGAGCCCGAGGCCTCGATCCACGACAAGGCCGTCGTGTCGGAGGAGACCTCCTCGGCGGTGCGCTCGCTGTTCGCGACGGTCGAGAACTATCCCGACCTCAAGTCGCAGCAGAACGTGATGGCGCTGCAGGATGAGATCGAGCGGCTCGAGACGCTCATCGCCCGCCGACGGGAGCTCTTCAACAACCAGGTCTACCAGTACAACGTGGCCATCACGACCATCCCCGGTGCGCTGCTCCGGCCGCTCTTCGGCTGGCGCGAGGTCGAGATGTTCTCGACCGATGATGAGGAGCGCGAGCGGCCTGCTGCCGACATCTACGCGGAGGGGTAGCCGGTGGCCCAGGGGCGAAACGGCTGTGCCAGCAGCCTCACGACGCTGGTGGTCTTCGCCGCCCTGATGATGACCTTGGTGGTCGTGGCAGCGATGGTGCTCGTGCGCGCCATCCTCGGCTGAGCCGGCCCGGCCCATGCGGCACTACGGAAGCGGGATCTCGGCGCCCGTATCCTTCGTGCGCTGGTAGGTGGCGCTGAGCTGCGCATACGTCTCGGCCAGCCGATCTGCCTGCGCGATGAGCGCAGGGTCCGCGTGGCGATCGATGATCTGGCGGAGATGCCACGCGCACCAGTAGCGGTTCTTGTGGTCGTACTCGCCATCGGCCACGCGCCAGATCTCCTCGTTGAGGCGGATGTCGTGGGGGATGGCGAAGGCGTCCATCGTGTCTTCGTAGCTGAAGAGGTAGAAGAAGTTGTCCCAGCCGCCCCACGTCAGCCCGCCGAGGCAGAGCGGGCAGGGCTCGTGGGTGCTGACGAAGAACGTGTCCCTGGCCGATGGGCGCTCGCGGGACGGGATGTCGTAGAAGGCGTTGATGGTGGCGATCTCGCCGTGGTTCAGCGGGTTGGCGGTCTCGCGGTTCGTCACCGCCACCACCGTCGAGAGGTCCGCCTTGCGCAGAACGGCTCCGCCGAAGACCTTGTTGCCCTCGACCACGCCGGCCCGGGTGAGCGGCACGATCTCGTCCTCGATCACCGCCAGCAGGCGGGCCACCAGGCGCACTGGATCATCGGTGAGCCGGGCGAGGTCCGACGCATCCGGCATGCGAACCTGGCTCATCGAGCGCTCATGGTGCGACCACGACCCTTCCGGGTGCGCGGCTCTCGTCCTGGTAGCGCAGCGCCTCGGCCGCCTCGTGCAGGCGGAAGGTGCGATCGACCACGGGCTTGAGCTCCCCTGCCTCGATCATGGCACTCAGGATAGCGAGGTCGTCCTGGCTGTCCTGGTGGATCAGCGGCCGCACCGACTGCTTCGAGAGGACCGCCCCCAGGGCCCCCGTTAGCCAGCGGTCGACCGTGCCCATGAACAGGCGCTCGAGCCCGCGCGGCTCGTTGCCCGCGGCAGAGTACTTCGAGGAGCCCACCATCACCAGCGTGCCCTCCTCGGTGAGGGCGCGGCGAAGCGCGCGGGTGGGCCGGTCGCCGACGAGGTCGAGGATGATGTCGTAGCGGTTCGCGCCCGCGAGATAGTCCTCGCGCCGGTAGTCGATGACCCGGTCGGCGCCGAGGTCGAGGACCAGTTGCGCGTTCCGAGCGCCGGCGACGCCGGTCACGCTCGCGCCATGGGCCTTGGCGATCTGGACCGCCATCGTGCCCACGCCGCCAGAGGCGCCGATGATGAGCACCTCGTGGCCGGGCTTGATGCCGCCCTTGTCACGCAGGCCCTGCAGCGCCGTGAAGGCCACGACCGGCACCGAGGCTGCCTCTTCGAAGCTCAAGCGCTCCGGCTTGCGCAGGAGGTTGCCGACCGGGACGGTGACGAACTCGGCGAAGGTGCCGCCGTTCCAGCCGAAGACCTCGTCGCCCGGGGCGAACTCGATCACGCCTTCACCGACGGCCTCGATGATGCCCGCAAGGTCCTGGCCGGGGATGGGGCTGCTGGGCCGGCGCAGGCCCGTCGCTGTGCGAGCGAAGTACGGCAGGCCGCGCATGAGATGCCAGTCGTCGCCGGCCACGGTCGTGGCCTTGACGCGGACGAGGACCTCGCCGGCCTTGGGCGTGGGTGTCTCGAGCTCCCGCAGTTGCAGGACCTGGGACGGGATGCCGTACTCGCGCTGGATGATGGCCTTCACTACTGGCCTCCTCTGTGGCTGGGTCGTCCGTCGCCTCCCGGTCTCCCCGCCACGACCTGGGCATACGGTGTAAGTGCTTGATGGTGGTACCCTATACATACATCGTAAGTATGTCAACCGGGTAGCGCGCGGACTTACGGTGTAGGCTCAGCGTCCATGAAGGGGTTCCATCGATGACCACGAAGACCAGGGGTCGCCCGCGGCGACAGACCTTGTCCCGCGAGCGCGTGCTCGAGGCTGCCGTGGCCTTCGCCGACGAGCGTGGCCTCGAGGAGCTGAGCATGCGCAAGCTGGGCCAATCGCTCGGTGTGGAGGCGATGTCGCTCTACAACCACGTGGCCGACAAGGACGACCTGCTTGACGGCATCGTCGACATCGTGGCGCGTGAGCTGGAGCCGCCAGATCCGGAGCTCGACTGGCGAGCGGCGCTGCGCCGGTGCTCGATGCGCTCGCGCGAGGTGCTGTTGCGCCACCCCTGGTCCGCGGCGCTGGCCGAGTCACGAGCCCAGTCGGGACCCGCACGGCTGGGCTACCTCGAGGCGCTGCTGGAGATGCTCCGCGGAGCCGGGTTCTCGCCCTCGGGGGCGTACCGCGTCAACCTCTTTGTCGACAGCTACGTCTACGGCTTCGTGCTGCAGGAGGTGGCCTGGCCGACCGAGAGCGACGAGAGCTTCGATCCTGCACAGGACTTCGCCCAGCGGACCGCTTCCGAGCGGTTCCCCCGCCTGGTCGAGGTGGCCCGGGTGGTGGCTGATGGCGACTGGGACCCGGCGGCCGACTTCGAGCGCGGGCTGGACCTCATCCTCGACGGCGTCGAGACGATGCTCGAGGCGGACCGAAGCGCGGGGTAGGCCGGGCCGAAGGCGAGCGGCCCGAGCGCGGGCAGCCCACGGGGCAGGCGTCGTGGACAGCGCCAGTGCAGCTGCGGCGCCTCGCGCGGCAGGGATCCGGACGGTAGCGCCATCATCCTGTCATCGGCGACGCCTGCTCGCCAGCGGTCGATCGCCGGCGTGTCGAGATCGCCCGCGTGCGGAGCAACCAGCCGCGTGCACGACCAGCGCCTTCGCCGCGGGGCCTCTCGCAGCCGAGCCGCCGCGCTTCCGGCGCGCCGCCGCGGCCGATGTCCGACCTCGGGAATCGGCGAGGCCGGCCCCATGGTGGGGCCGACCTCGGCGCGCGGATCGGAGTGCGGGCCGGTCCACGCGCGAGCGGCACCGGCCAGGCCGCTACTCGAGGTAGTCCTTGAGCTTGCGGGAGCGCGACGGGTGACGCAGCTTGCGCAGGGCCTTGGCCTCGATCTGGCGGATGCGCTCGCGGGTGACGTTGAACTCCTTGCCCACCTCCTCGAGGGTGCGCGAGCGCCCGTCCTCGAGACCGAAGCGCAGCTGGAGGACGCGCCGCTCACGACCGCTGAGCGAGTCGAGCACCGCCTCCACCTGCTCCTTGAGCAGCTGGTGCGAAGCAGCATCGGCTGGCGCCAGCGCCGCGCGGTCCTCGATGAAGTCGCCGAGGTGCGAGTCTTCCTCCTCGCCGATGGGTGTCTCCAGCGAGACCGGTTCCTGGCTGACCTTGATGATCTCGCGGACCTTGTCCGGCGTGACGAGAACGACGTTGTCGATCTCCTTGTCCTTCTTCTTGGGCAGCTTGACCTCGTACGTGTGGTCAGCACCCTCGATCCTATAGTCCTCGCTGACCTTGGGCTTCACCCGCCGGTCGTCGAGCACGTGGACCGTGATCGTCGCCTGCCTGTTGTTGTTGACCTCGATGTGCGCGAAGTTCGCGGCGCCACCGAGCCGCTTGAGCATCTCCGTCGCGAACTCGGGCCCGACGGTCATGGCAAAGGCGATCTCCTCGACCGTGGGCTCCCGGCCGAGCTCCTGGAGCAGGCCGCGTGAGACGCGGATGAGGCGGTTGATGGTCTCGACCATGTGCACCGGGATGCGGATGGTGCGGGCCTGGTCCGCGATGGCGCGGGTGATGGCCTGCCGGATCCACCAGGTGGCGTACGTCGAGAACTTGAAGCCCTTCTCGTAGTCGAACTTCTCGACCGCACGGATGAGGCCGATGTTGCCTTCCTGGATGAGGTCCAGGAACGACATGCCGCGACCGATGTACTTCTTGGCGATCGAGACCACGAGGCGGAGGTTGGCCGACGTCAGCGACTCGCGACCCTCGCGCCCGTAGCGCACCACGATGCCGCGGCGGTTGCGCGGCTTGAGGTGCTCCTGGGTCATCTCCGGATCCCAGCCCCAGGCGTCCATGACCTCGGCTTCCTTGCCCGCGAGGATGTAGCGTCGCAGCGCCTCGTGGGCCACCTCCTGCGTCCAGTCATACAGCGCACGCAGGCCCTTGTTGTCGCGGCAGTCCTGGTTGCCGTTGTGGACCGACATGTAGCTGAAGTCCACGAGGTGCATGAAGTGGATGGCGTCCGGCGTCGCCTCGTAGTTGGCGACCTCCTTCTTGGCCTCCTTGAGCAGGGCCTTGACCTCGTCCTCCTTGGCTGCGCGCTGGGCACCGGTCAGCTTGAGCTCGGGCGGGCTCACGAGCAGACCGTCCTTCTCGGCGGCCACGAGGGCACCGCGAACGATCCGGAAGGCGTCGGCCGCGAAGTAGTCGAGCCGGTGCTCCGGCCGCTTCTGACGCGAGTCGTGCTCGGTGTCGTTCTGGGTCCACTCCCACAGCGAGAGCGTGGCCTTCCAGGGCTCCTCGACGATCTGCTCACCGAGCTCGATGGCCTTGGCGAAGACGACCTCCTCCTCGGCATTGAGGAGCGGGACCTTGCCGATCTCCTTGAGGTACATGCGGACGGGGTCGTCGATGCCGACCATGTCCTGGGCCATGGCCTCCAGCTCGGCCTGGGTCTGCGGCTTGTCGTCGTCGTCATCTTCCAGCTTGGCCGGCGGCTCCTGCCACGGCTGCTTCTGGGACTCCTCGACCGTGACCTGGACGCCGAGCTCACCGGCCACTCCGAAGTTCCGCGGTGCGCCGATGACGTCTTCCTGCTCGGGCTGGACGGTGTCATCGTCCGCGGCCCGCTTGCCGCGCTCGAGGACCGATGCCACGAGCAGCTTGTCGGTGGCGTCAGTTGCCATGTGCTACCTCCATTTGATCCGCTTGGTCTGCTTGCTTGGGATGGATCCGTCGTCGTGCGAGCAGCGACGTGTCGTCGACCGCCCGGTCGAGCTCGAGACGCCGGCGCTGGAGGTCGAGGACCTCCTGCTGGAGTCGTCCGAGCTCGGCGTCGTCATCGGCCGCCTCTGCCTCGGCAAGGCGGGCCCGGGTGTATTCGATGCGCTCGGCCAGCCGAGCCTTCTCGAGGGTCAGCAGGCTCTGGTCGATGGCCTGCTCGATGGCCGCCTCGTCGTCGGGCAGCGGCGTGGTTTGGGCCATGAGCGTCTGCGCCACGGTGCGCGTCGTGGGCTCGAGGTCCTCGATGAAGGTCTTCAGCTCGAAGCGGTCGGAACCGTGCTGGGTCAGCCGCTGCCCGAGGGCCTTCCACAGCTCGCGCGCGGGCGTGGTCTCGAATGGGTCGCCCTCGATCTTGCCGGCCGTGGCGTGGTAGCGGCTGGGATAGCGCATGTGCAAACGCAGCAGGGCCGCCTCGGCCGGATCCACGGCGCGCTCCACCGCTCGAGGGTCGAGCGCATCAGGCTGGGCCATGATGGCCTCGAGGTTGATGCGTGCGCCGGCGTGCGCCGGCGTGCCGCCCCGACCGGGCGCCGGCTCCTCGCGCCGGCGCAGGGCCTCGAGCAGCGTGCGCTCCTCCACGCCCGAGCGCCGGGCCAGCAGTTGCAGGTAGCCGTCGCGGCGGACGGGATCGCCGATGGTGCGCAGCGTGGGCAGCACCTCCGCCACCAGCCTCTCGCGGCCGCCCACCGACGAGGTATCGTGGCGGCCCGCAGCGCGATCGATGAGGAACTCCATGATGGGCTGCGGGTCCTCGGTGGCCGCACGCCAGGTGTCAGGGTCATCGCGGATGATCTCGTCGGGGTCGCGATCGTCGGGCAGACGCACGACGTCCACATCGGTGAGCCGGCCACGGTAGGGCGAGCGTTCGATCTCGCCCACGAGCGCGGTCAGCTCGGTCGCGCCGAAGGCGGCGGCCCCCTGCCCCGCCGGATCCACGTCGTAGGCCAACGCGATGCGGGGGGCATAGCGGGTGAGCAGCTCGACCTGGCCCGCGGTGAGCGCGGTGCCCATGGAGCAGACCACGTTCTCAAAGCCCGCCTGATGGGCCATGAGCGCGTCCGTGTTGCCCTCGACGAGCACGGCCACGCCGGACTTGCGGATGGCCGACTTGGCCTTGTCGATGAGGAACAGCGTGCGGCCCTTGTCGAAGAGCAGTGTCTGGGGTGTGTTGAGGTACTTGGGCCCGGTGTCCGGCCCCTGCGCGCCAAGGATGCGACCGGTCATGCCCGTGGCTCCACCGCTCGCATCGCGGATGGGAAAGATGACGCGCGCGCGGAAGCGATCGTAGTAGCCGCGGCCCGAGCGGCGCCGGCTGATGAGGCCGGCAGCCTCAAGGTCTCCCTCGCTGACCTGGCGCTTGCGGCGCACGGCGGTGTTCATGGCGTCCCAGGCATCGGGCGCCCAGCCCAGCCGGAAGGTCTCGATGGTCTCATCGGTGAAGCCGCGGTCGTGCAGGTAGTCGAGCGCGGGCTTGCCGGCGGGATGCTCCGTGAGGACCGTGTGATAGAAGGCGATCGCGCCATCGAGCGCGTCGCGGACCCGCTTGCGCTGGGCGTCCTCACGGGTGGTGCGCTCGCTGAGCTCGACGCCGGCGCGACCGGCAAGGGAGCGCAGCGCCGTGGGGAAGTCCACGCCGTCACGCTCCATGACGAAGTTGAAGACATCCCCACCGCGGCCGCACCCGAAGCAGTGCCAGCGCTCGCGCGCGGGCGTGACCGTGAACGAGGGGGTCTTCTCACCGTGGAAGGGACAGAGACCCTTGAAGATGGTCCCAGCCTTCTTGAGCTGGACGCTCTCGCCGACGATCTCGACGATGTCCAGCTTCTCCTTGATGGTTGCGGCGACGCCGACTGACAACTAGGGAATGCCTCTTGCTCTCGTGTCCGCTGCGCCCACAACGCTCCCGGATCCGACCTTCACCAGCAGGTCGCCGCGCCCAGAGCCCTGTTCCGCCGACGCAGGGTTTGACGGACACACCAGTGGCCTTGTCAAGTCTTGACAAGGCGCTAGACCGTCATGGTAGGGCTTGACAAAGGGGTTGACAAGCAAAGATTCCGACATTCTTTGTGCCGTCGGGGCTTGACAAAGGGGTTGACAGAGGTGAGGCCGGTGTGGCGGACCTGGCAACGAAGTGTCGTGGCGTCCACAGGATGCCAGCCGCGATCGCCCTGCCGCGACAGCAGGCTGCCGCGTCACAAAGCGGCAAGGAACGCCCGGGTGGCCTCGATAGAGGCATCTGGCTGGTCCCAGAAGATGTCGTGTCCCGCATGGTCGATGACTCCGAGGCGAGCGTCGGGATACCACGACGCGTGCCGCCGCTGCAGCTCCGGCCCGATCCAGGTGTCGCACGCGCCGGCCAGGAAGAGGATCGGCGTGACGACCGAAGAAGCGGTGGCCCGGATGCGATCAAGTGGCGCCTCCAGCTCCGGTCCACCGAGCACGTCCGATGCCGCTGACCCCCAGCGCCAGCGCGGAGCGTCATACGTCGTTGCGGGGCAGCGGTACGGGTTGTCCGGGTGCGAGACGAAGAACGGGATGATGCGCTCGCCCACGAGGAAGTCCTTCGCGGCGTGATCGTCAGGGCCGTCGATATGCTGGGCCTCGAAACCGGCCTTCGCCGCCAGCCAGAGGTAGCCCGGACCGGACATCAGCGAGCGATAACGCGTCCGCCACGCCCGGAGCTCGTCGGCCGAGAGATAGCCAGGCTCGGCCAGGACGGCGCGGCGCACGAGTCCCGTCGCCCGCGCGAGATAGGCGGCCGCGAGGGTGCCACCCCAGGAATGGCCCACGAGGTCGACCGGCTCGCCGCGGCCGAAGCGCTCGACGAACCGATGCACGTCCTCGACCGCGGACTCGAACGTCAGCTGGTCCGCTGGAACGCGACCGGAGAGCCCGGCTCCGCGCTGATCGAAGAAGACGACCCGGTGCGAGTCGGCGAGCCGGCTGAGCGCCTCCAGGGAGCGGTAGTCCGCGCCCGGCCCGCCGTGGAGCACCAGAAGCACGCGCGCACCGGGATCGCCGTGCGTCTCCGCATGGAAGGCGTGGCCGTCGATGATGACGCGCGGAAGCGACGGGTCGTCGTCCACCGTCGGCGGGACGTCGTCGTCACCGCCCGTGGCGACATACATGCCGACGAGGGCAGCCACAGCGCCGAGGGCGACGATCACGACGCCCGCGACGAGCCAGATCATCGCGGCTCCTTCGCGCGCTGCAGGAGCGGCAGGACCCGCGAGAGGATGAAGCGCACGTGGCGGGAAGGGTCATCAGCCTGGTCGAGCGTGCCGGTGATGACGTCGTCCTTGGCCGTGAGGTAGGCGAAGGAGTTGGTGGAGCCGGACACGCCGACCAGCTGGGGCAGCTGGCGAGCGAGGAAGAAGATGCGCCCCGGGCGCCACCGCCATGTGCCGTAGCCGTAGTCCAGGCCTCGGCTCATGGCGTCATCGGTCCAATCCGCCGCGAGCCGGTCGAGCGGCATGGGCAGACCACGCTCGAGGCCGCGGATGAGCCTGCCCAGGTCAGCCGCGGTGGTAGCCAGTCCGCCGCCGGCCTGGTCGAGGGTGAGCGACGGCGCTCGGGTGATGTTCTGGTCGCGGACGAATGCATCGGCGAGCTCTGGCATCCCGTCGGGGCGGCGCTCGAAGACGTGATACCACGTGTGCGTCATGGCCAGTGGTTCCAGGACCCGCTCACGGACGACCTCGTGAAAGGGTCGGTTCGTCACGCCCTCCAGCACGAGCCCGAGCAGGTCCCAGTTGAGGTCCGAGTAGAGGAATCGCTCACCGGGCGCTGCGAACGGCGCGTAGTGCTCGCGGACGTAGTCGAGCAACTGGTCGCGGGTCCACCGTCGCTCCGGCTCCGTCAGCATCAGCTCGGCCACGCTCGGGGCACCATCGGCGGTGGGGTGGACCTCGTCATCGAAGTAGTCCGGCAGGCCGGAGCGATTGGCCAGCAGCATCCGGGCGCTGATGCACGCGATCGCGTCCTCGCCGCCGGCGACCGGCAGACCCTCCAGCACGTCCCGCTCCAGCACCGTGGCGATCGGCGCGTCGAGTTCGAGAGCGCCCTCATCCACGAAGGCGAGCACCGTCGCCGCCACGGCCAGCTTGCCGATGCTCGCCGACAGGATCGGCGTCTCGGGTTCCATCGGCCGCCCGTCACGCTCGTCGGCGATCCCGCCGGCCCAGCTGCGCTCGACCCCCAGCCGAGGCGCGTCGACGTGCAGGACGGCGTTTCTGACGGTTTCGCCGTCGACCGACCGCTCGAGCGCGGTCTGGAGCCTGTCCACGGCATCGGCTGGGTCGAGCCCGAACAACTTCATCATGTCCCGATCGTACGGTCGCGCACACGGCGGTGGAACCGCCACGGCAGCCGATTCCGACCAGTGAAGCCCGCTCTGGCAGGAATCGTCAGGCATCGGACCTTCCAGTCAGCCTCTTCACACGACACGCTCCTGGCACGGAACGTCAGGAATGGCGAAGTGCGCCGAACGCGTTCCCCTCGGAAGGAGTGATCCATGTCACGCATCGGAGGCTGGGCCGGCATCGGCGCCGCCATCACCTACCTCGTCGGCTTCGCCCTCGCCGGCACCCTGCTCGCCGACACGGTCGGCATGGCCGCCGTGGAGTACGTCGCGTTCCTCGCCGACAACGAGGCCATCCTGTACGTCTGGTCCACGATCATCTATGTCATCAACGGCGCCCTGCTCGCGGCCCTGGTCGTGGCGGTCTCCTCTCGGCTCGCGCCGCGAACCCCGGACGTCGCTCGCATCGCCGGCGCCATCGGCCTCATCTGGGCCGGCCTGGTGATCGCGGCAGGCATGGTCCGCCTCACCAGCCTGACCGCCGTGGTCGGCCTGCACGCGAGCGACCCATCGGCCGCCGCTTCGCTGTGGCCGGCCCTCGAAGCGGTGCAGGAAGGCCTGGGTGGGGGCATCGAGGTTCCGGGCGGCCTGTGGGTCCTGCTCGTGAGCATCGGGGGCCTCCGCAGCGCTGTCCTGCCCCGCCAGCTGCACTATCTGGGGCTCGGCAACGGCCTCGCGGGCATCCTCACCATCGTGCCCGGCGTCGAGATCTTCGCCGTGGTCTTCGGCCTTGGCATGCTCACGTGGTTCGCGTGGGTCGGCATCGTGCTTCTGCGCGAGAGTCGCGTCGCCGAGCCGCTGAGGGCCCCCGGCACCCGTCCGAACGCGATCGCCAGACCGGTTGCCTGAGCACGACCTTGCGACATCGAGTCCTGCGCGTTGACGACACCTCCGAGCGCCTCGAAGATGGGTCGATGCGCAACCGGAGGGTCGTCATCGTCGTGTTCCCGGGCGTGCTCGGCGTCGACGCCTTCGGCCCGGCCGACGTCTTCTACTTCGCCGACTACCTCGCCGAGCGGGCCGGCGAGCCCCGCCTGCCGTACGACGTGGAGTTCGCGGCAGCGGAGGTCGGCGCGGTGCCCACCGCGGCCGGTCCGAGCCTCCACGCTGCTCGTTCGATCCATGACCCCACGCTGCGGCCGGACGTCCTGCTCGTGGCCGGAGGGCTCGCCGCGGTCACGACGGCGCGGGATGCCGACTTCGTCGCTGGTGTCGCCGGGCTGGCCGAACGGAGCGGCGAGGTCGGGTCCGTCTGTACCGGCGCGGTCATCCTGGCAGCGGCCGGCCTGCTCGATGGACGCAGAGCCGCCACGCACTGGGCCCTCGCCGATCAGGTCCGGGCCGAGTATCCCGAGCTCGACGTGGACCCGGACCGGATCTTCGTGCACGACGGGGTCTGGAGCTCCGCGGGCGTGACCGCCGGCATCGACCTTGCGCTGCAGATCGTCCAGACGCACCACGGCCAACCCATGGCCGCCGAGGCCGCTCGACACATGGTCGTCTACCTGCGCCGCGCCGGCGGGCAGCAGCAATACAGCACCCACCTGGCCGCGCAGGAGTCGGTGAGCCCGACCCTCGGCGACCTGCTCTCGTACATCGCCGACCACCCGTCACGCGACCTCTCGGTGGCCGCCCTCGCCGAGCGGGCGAACATGAGCGAACGCAGCTTCCAGCGGCTCTTCACGCGCGAGGTCGGGGTGAGTCCCGGCAAGTACGTGGAGCAGACGCGCATCGACGCGGCCAGGCGGCTTCTCGAGCAGACCGAAGACGGCGTGGCCGGCATCGCGGGCCACTGCGGGTTCACCAACGCTGAGACGTTCCACCGCTCGTTCAAGCGCCGGGTCGGGGTCACGCCGACCGAGTACCGCCAACGGTTCGCCGGATGACACGCGCCCACCCCACCGCGACACTGCCACACCCCTATCGTGATCGGAGGACGAGGTGACCGGAGCGACCGTCAAGCAGCTGCGGCTCGTGATCGAGGCGGAGGACTTCGAGGGGGCCGTGGCCTTCTACCGCGATGCCCTGGGGCTGGTCGAGGAGTTTGCCGTGGACAACGACGGTGGGGCGCGCGTGGTGGCGCTCGGGGCGGGACGAGCCACGCTCGAGATCGTCAACCCGGCACAGCGTCGCCTGATCGACGAGCTCGAGGTCGGTCGAGAGGTCAGCCGGTCGATCCGCGTGGGCTTCGAGGTCGACGACGCTGCCGCCATGACCGCGGGGCTGATCGCCGCCGGCGCGAGCCTCGTCGCCGCCCCGACCGAGACACCATGGCGCTCGTTGAACTCGCGGCTGGAAGGTCCGGCCGGCCTGCAGCTGACCCTCTTCGAGGAGCTCGATCGGGCCGACTGAACGTCCCACACACCGGCCGGCTGGGCCCGAGTGAGTTCCCGCGGGCCGGACCGTGCCATCGGTTCAAGTGCCTCGCGTGCGGCCTACCCGGGCCAGCCGCCGACCGCCTCTGCCTTGGCTCGCTCGCGGAGCGCGGCGCGTTCGGCGATGAGCTCGGCCCTGCGCGCGGCCAGCCGGTCCTTGCGTGCCTGCCGGGCCTCGCGATACTGCTCGATGGTGGCGTTGAGCTCGCCACCGAGCAGAAGGATGAGCGCCACGAAGTAGAGCCACAGCAGCAGGATGATGACGCCGCTGATGCTGCCGTAGGTCTCGCCGTAGGAGCTGAACTCCGTGATGTAGTAGCCGAAGCCGAGGGTCATGGCGACCCAGCAGGGGACGAACAGGAGCACGCCCGGGATGACCGAACGGGGCCGCACCTCGGTCGCCGGCGCGGCCCAGTAGAGGAACCCCGAAGCGAGCGCCAGGGCGAGCACCGACAGCGGATAGCGCACGACCTCGAAGACCCCGATGGCTACGTCCCCGAAGCCGAGAGCGCGCGCGAAGTCCTCGGTCACCTGCTGGCCGCCCAGCAGCAGCACGAAGAAGACCACGAAGCTCGTGGCCAGCAGGACCGTCAATGCGAGGGCGATCACGAGCCGGCGCCCGAAGGAGCGCACCTCCGTCAGGTCGTAGGCCCGGTTGAGTGCCTTGATGAGCGCCTTCATGCCCGACGAGGCGGCGTAGACCGTGAGCAGCAGGCCCAGCGAGAAGAGGGCCAGGCTGCGCTCGCCGACCACGGCCTCGAGCTGCGGCTGGATGACGGCCGTGGCCTCTGGCGGCAGCTGCGAGCCGACCGCGTCGATGAGCGCGTCGGTGGGGTCGACGATGGGCAGGCTCTCGGCCGCGAACCGGCTGAGCACCACGAGCATGATCATCACCGGGAAGAGCGCGAACAGCCAGCGATAGGAGAGCTCCGCGGCAAGGCCCAGCAGGTCATCGTCGAAGACCTCACGCACGTAGGTCGTGGCCAGCCTGTGGTGCCGCCCCCATCTGCTCCGCTCGAGCGCGACGAGCGACTTGCGCTGCTCACGCGACAGCCTCGCGTGCATCGTCGCGATAGGTGCGGGCATGCCGGGACGCCGGATCGGTGGTGTCACGGTCACGAGCGTAGCGCGACCGCTTCGGGCCTGACGCCCCCACCCATCGACTAGCATCACCATGTGACCACCGTCGGACCCATCGGCATCATGTGCGCGCTGCCGCAGGAGCAGGAGCTCCTCCTCGCGGCCATCGGCGACCCTGCTCCCCTGCCCCATCGAGGCATCGCGGCTCGGCAGGGCACGCTCGACGGCCACGCGGTCGTGATCGCGGCGGCCGGCGTGGGCAAGGTACCCGCTGCCATCACGGCCACGCTCATGGTCGAACGCCTGGGTTGCCGCGCCCTCGTGCTGAGCGGTGTCGCCGGGGGCTTGAGCGATGACGCCGGCATCGGCGACATCGTCATCGCCGATCGGGTCATCGACGTCGACTATGGCCGCCTCACCCCCGAGGGCCGCATCGTCTACCAGCCGGGCGTCCTGCCCATTCCCGAGGAGAAGCCCGATCCTGGCTACCGACTGCCCGAACCGCTCCTCGAGCGCGTGCGCGCCCGCCTGGCCATGGCCGGGATCGAGGCCACGCTGGGCACGGTCCTCACGACCGACGCGTACCTCGCCTCACCTGCGGAGCGGGATGCGCTGGCCGGCGAATGGGACGGCCTGGCCGTCGAGATGGAAGGCTCCGCCCTGTGCGGCGTGGCCGAACGATTCGGCCTGCCATGGCTGGTCGTGCGGGCGCTCTCCGATCGTGCCGGCGAGGACTCACTCGACGACTTCAACACCTTCATCGACGCGGCCGCGGCCAACTCGGCGACCATCGTGCGCACGCTGCTCCCGGCCTTCGACCAGTACTGATCGGCGAGGCCGATGGTCACCGAGGGGTTGGCGCGTCATGCGACCACGTTGTAGGGTGCGGGTGCCTGCCCAACGAAGGGAGTCCAGACATGCCTCAGAACCATCGTCGCAGGTCCACCATCGTCCTCGGTTCGGTGCTCGCGATCGCGCTGGCCGCCGGCTCGCTCGCGGGCCCGGTCGCAGCCGTCCCCGACCCCGCCAAGGCCGAGCAACGCGCTGAGCAGAAGGCCGAACGCGCGGCGCTGCGGGCCGAGCACAAGGCTCAGCGAAAGGCCTTGCGGGCCGAGCAGAAGGCTGCGCGGGAAGCGCTACGGGCCGAGCGCCGGGCCGAGCGGGAAGCACTACGGGCCGAGCGCAGGGCTGAGCGAGACGCATCGTGGGCCGGGCGAGCGGAGCTGCGTGAGGCGGCCAAGGCCGAGCGAGTGGAGCTGCGCGAGGCGCGCAAGGCCGCGCTCGAGGAGCGCAAGGTCGACGCCAAGGCGCTGCGCGAGGAAGCGCGCGCCGCGATCGCGGAGCTACGGGACGGCTTCTCCGAGATGACCGTCGAGGAACGCCAGGCGACCCTCGACCAGATCCGCGACGTCCGCGAGGGCTACCAGGTGTTGTTCCTCGCGTTGATGGAGGCCTGGCGTACCGAACGAGACGAGCTGCTGCCGAACACGTTGACCCATCCGACCGACGAGACCGACGTCGAGCCCGAGGAGACCGAGCCCGAGCCCGAGAAGACCAAGGCCGAGGCCGAGGAGACCGAGCCCGAGGAGACCGGGACCGAGCCCGAGGAGGGCTGATCGACCGAGCCTCGCTTCATCCCAACGCGTCTAGTGCGTCAGGATCTGCGAGAGGAAGAGCTTCGTGCGGTCGTGCTGCGGATCCTCGAAGATCTGCTCGGGCGTGCCCGTCTCGACGATCTGCCCGAAGTCGAAGAAGACCATGCGGTCGGCGGCGGCCTTGGCGAAGCCCATCTCGTGCGTCACCACGAGCATGGTCATGCCCGACTCGGCCAGCTCGCGCATGACGTCGAGGACCTCGGAGATCATCTCCGGGTCCAGCGCCGAGGTGGGCTCGTCGAAGAGCATGATCTTGGGGTCCATGGCCAGGGCCCGCGCGATGGCCACGCGCTGCTGCTGCCCACCCGACAGCTGCGCCGGGTACTTCATGGCCTGCTCGGGGATGCCCACGCGGTTGAGCAGCTGCATCGCCCGCTCCTCGGCCTCCTCGCGGCGGATCTTGCGCACGCGGATGGGCCCAAGCGTGATGTTCTGCAGGACCGAGAGGTGGGGGAAGAGGTTGAACTGCTGGAAGACCATGCCGATCTCGGAGCGGATGGCGGCGATGTTGCGGATGTCGTTGGAGAGCTCGATGCCGTCGATGATGATGTCGCCCCGCTGATGCTCCTCGAGGCGGTTGATGCAGCGGATCCAGGTCGACTTGCCCGAACCTGACGGGCCCGCGATGACGAGGACCTCGCCAGCCTTGACGTTGATGTTGATGTCGTTGAGCACGTGCAGCTCGCCGAACCACTTGTGCACGTTCTTGCAGACGACGATGTCCTCCGCCTCGGGACCGGGCGGCGTGCGCTTGACGTCGCGCGGCTTGGTCGTGATGCCCTTGACCTCGGGCTCGTTTCGCTGCAGAGGCTCACTCATCGTTCACCGATCCCTAGTTCCTTTTCGAGACGATAGCTGGCTTGGCTGAGGGTGTAGCTGAGGACGAAGAAGACCACCGCGATGAAGCCGTAGACCTCGAACTGCGTGCCCAGCCACTCGGGGTTGGCGAGGACCGCTCGGCCGATGCCGAGGAGCTCGAGCAGACCGATGATGTAGGCCAGCGTGGTGTCCTTCAAGAGGCTGATGAAGAGGCCCACGTTGGCCGGGATGGTGATGCGCAGGGCCTGCGGCAGGACGATGAAGACCGTCGTCTGCCACGTCCGCAGGCCGATGGCGAAGGCCGCCTCGTGCTGTCCGCGCGGGATGGCCTGCAAGCCGCCGCGCACGTTCTCGGCCACGTAGGCGGCGCTGAAGAGCGTGATGCCGCCGATGGCGCGGATGACGTTGTCGATGCGCAGCCCATCGGGAAGCACCAGTGGGAACAGGAACTGGGCCATGAACAGGATGCTGATGAGGGGCACGGCGCGGATGATCTCGATGTAGGCGATCGACACCACGCGCACCACCGGCAGGCGACTCTGACGCCCGACGGCCAGGGCCACGCCCAGCGGGAACGAGAGCAGGATGCCCGCGATCGAGAGCACCATCGTGAGCAGCAACCCGCCCCACAGGTTGGACGAGACCGAGGCCAGGCCAGCAGCGCCCAGGCCGGCCAGCAGCAGCACCATGGCCACCGCCGCTCCCAGCCACACCAGCGAGATCCACAGACGGCGGACGGGGAAGCGCCGGGCCGCGAGCATGAAGACCCACACCACCGCGGCGCCCAGCACCAGCGCACCCGCCGCGGCGAGACCGAGGTCGGAGATGAAGATCAGCCCCGCCATCAGCAGCTGACCGACGATCAGCATCATCGCCAGCATGCGCACGGCACCACTGTTCGACGAGCCCGCGGACAGGCCGGTGGCCGCGGATAGCAGCACCATCGCCAGCCACACGCGCCAGATCTCCTCGGGCGGATAGCGACCCACGAGGAAGAGGCGCATGTTCTCGGTGATGACGCCCCAGCGTGCGTCGAAGATCATCCACGAGCCGAGGCCGTAGACGATGGCCGCCACGAACAGCGCCGTCACGATGGTGAGCAGGCCGTTGAGCTTGCTGCTGAAGAGGTTGTGGCTCAGCCAGCCGATGACCCCGACCTCGGTGGTCGGCGGGCGGACCTCCTCGGGTGCCGGTGCGGCGCCCGGACCCAGGCTAGCGCTCATGGATCTGCACCATGCGGTTGTAGATGTTCATGAGCACCGAGGTCGCGAGGCTGACGATGAGGTACACGCCCATGACGATGGCCAGCACCGACACCGGCTGGCCCGTCTGCTCCGAGACCGTGCGGCTGATGTTGAAGATGTCGGCGTAGCCGATGGCCAGCGCGAGGCTCGAGTTCTTGATGAGATTGAGGTACTGGCTCGTCAGCGGCGGGATGATGATGCGCAGCGCCTGTGGCAGGACCACCAGGCGCAGGACCTCGCCTTCCCTCAGGCCGATGGTTCGGGCAGCCTCCAGCTGGCCCTTGCTCACGGCCTGGATGCCGCCACGGATGATCTCCGCGATGAAGGCGGCGGTGAAGAGCGCGAGGCCCACGGTGAGGGCCAGGAACTCGGGGCTGAAGCGCAGGCCGCCGCTGAGGTTGAAGCTGCCCAGCTCGGGGTTCTCGAAGACGAGCGGGCCGCCGGGGATGAGGAACCAGACCAGCAGCGGCAGGCCGAAGAGCACCGCCGTGGCGATCCAGCGCAGGCCCATCGTGGGCCGGCCCGCGGCCTCTCGCCGCCCAGCCACGATCCAGAGGGTGAAGAAGGCGACCACGGCGATGATGAGCGAAGTCAGCCAGATCGGTCCGTCGGGCGCCACCTCCGGACGAGGCATGTAGAACCCGCGCTGGCTCAGGTACATGTCCAGAGGGAGGCGGATCGACTCCCGCACCGCAGGCATCTGCAGGAAGACCACGAAGTAGATGACCAGCAGTTGGACCAGCACCGGCGTGTTGCGGAAGATCTCGACGTACGCCAGCGCGACCTTGGCCACCAGCCAGTTGCCCGAGAGGCGCGCGATACCCACGATGAGGCCGATGATCGTGGCCAGGAAGATGCCCACGATGCTGACCATGATCGTGTTCAGCAGGCCCACCAGCAGGGCGCGCGCGTAGGAGTCGTCAGCGGTGTAGGGGATGACCGACTCGGCCGGCGTGAAGCCGGCACGGTTGTCGAGCCAGCTCAGCGTGGTCGTGATGCCCCGCGCCTGGGAGTTGGTGATGAGGTTGTTGAGCAGCCAGCCGATGACCACCAGCACGATGGCCAGGAAGACGATCTGCGTGATGACGGCGAGCACGCGTACATCCCGGTAGAACGGGATGGCTGCGCCGCTGCTACCCCCCCGCGCACCCTCAGGCGCGCCGCTCGGCTCGTCAGGCATCGCTAGCTACTGCTCGTCGGAGATACAAGTATCGACCCCGGGACGACCGCTGGTCACCCCGGGGTCGACAGCTATCGCTCTACTAGCGGAACGGCGGCGAGTACATCAGGCCGCCCTCGGTCCAGAGGGCATTGAGCGTGCCCTCACGGCCGAGGTTCAGCGCCGTGTCCGGGCCGAACGAGCGGTCGTAGATCTCACCGTAGTTGCCGACGGCCTTGATGACCTGGACGGTGAAGTCGTCGGAGATGCCGAGCGCCGTGCCGTAGCCGCCATCCTCACCGAGGAAGCGGGCCACGACGGGGTTGTCACCACCGGCGAACGAGTCGACGTTCGTCGAATCGATACCGAGCTCCTCCGCCTGGATGGTGGCGAAGACGACCCAGCGGACGATGTCCGACCAGTTGGCGTCACCATGCGCCGTCACCGGGCCCAGGGGCTCCTTGGAGATGGTGGCCGCGAGGATGGTGTGCGCTTCCGGATCGGCGAAGGACGAACGGCGGCCCAGCAGCTGGGACTTGTCCGAGGTGACGGCGTCACAGCGGCCTTCCTCGTACTGGCCGTAGACCGTGTCGATCTCAGCCGCCACGACCGGGGTGTACTCGACGCCCAGGAAGCTCATCTGGTCGGCGAGGTTCAGCTCGGTCGTGGTGCCCGAGGTGACGCAGATGCTGGCGCCATCGAGCTCGGTCAGCTCGGTGATGCCGAGCTCGGTCGGGACCATGATGCCCTGGCCGTCGTACAGGATGGTGGGACCGAAGTCGCCCCATGCCGTGTCACGACTGAGCGTGTGCGTGGTGTTGCGGAAGATGACGTCGACCTCACCACCCTGGATGGCGGTGGCGCGCTGGTCGGCGGTCAGCGGGGTGTACTGGACGGCCTCGGGATCACCGAGCACCGCGGCGGCGACGGCGCGGCAGAAGTCCGCGTCCATGCCCTCGAACACGCCCGTCTCCTCGTTCAGGACGCTCATGCCGGGCAGACCACCGTTGACACCACAGACGACCTGGCCGCGCTCCTGCACGGCGCTCAGGGTGTCACCTCCCTGCGCAGCTACGGCTGACGAGCTGAGAACGAGAGCTCCGATGACGAGCCCGGGTACGAGTTTCTTCAAGGCCTGCTCCTCCATGTGTAGATAGACCACGCACGGAGAGCGCTCCCAATCCGTCCCCGAGCGCGGCGACGGTCGTTCCCGACCGGTCGCGTCGGCGCAGGATAGCAAGTCTGGCGCCATGAAGGGCGTCTGGCGGTGGCACCGGAGCGGCTTTGGCGTGCGAATGTGACCGAACCGAAACCCATCCGGTGCGCGCACGCACCACTACCTGCGCGCAACAGCCTTCCGCGCTCGCGCCGCGGATCTCACCCTGCTGGTGCTCCGGCAGCGCGGCCAGCACCTAGCCCTTCCCGCTACGCCGTGGTCGAGCGCGCGCCGCGAGCACGGAGCTCGCGCCTCATTCCAGCGTGATGCCCTCGTCGGTGCGCTCGAAGGATCGGCCCGTCGCGAGCGCGACGCAGCGATAGGCACCGTCATAGATGCCCGAGCGCTTGTTCTTGACGATGCTCTCGCAGTACATCTCGAGGAGGTCGGACTCCTTGGTCAGGAGATCGATGGCCTGGAGCGTCCGCGGGATGGTGCGGGTCTCGATGGTGCCGTCGCCCAGCTCGGCGCTGCGGATGGCGCCCCAGGCCTCGTGTGCACCCACACGCTCGTTGAAGATCTTGGGGATGGGGTAGAAGGCCAGCTCGGACGGCTTGGTGATCATGACGTCGCTGACGCGCATGAGGTAGTTGGTGGCGTAGACCCCGTGGAACGTGTTGTCGAAGACGAACACGTGGAGCCCAGCCGCGTCGCCCTCGCGGATGTCATCGGCGAAGGCACGGGTCTCCTCCCACGTGCGATGGAGGTGGGCCGACGAGGCGGCCGAGCCAAGCTGGCCCTTGAGCCACTCCCAGTTGCCCTCGTGGTCACCGAGATTGACGAAGAGCGACAGCTCGCCCCGTTCGATCAGCGGCCGGCTGTGTTCGACGATGGCCTTGAACAGCTCGCGCTGGGCCCCGGCGCCGCCCATCGTCAGCAGGAAGCGGCGCGGCTCGCCGGCGTTCATCCGGGCCAGCCGTGAGGCGCAGTCGAGCTCGATGTTCTCGACCAGCTCGTGGTCCACGTGGTGCCCGACGTACTCGATGGCATCCGCCGGGGTGGGCTCCAGCAACCGGTCGTCCTCGTCGAACTGGTTCATGATCCGGAAGCCGTAATAGCCCGAGGGCGACTGCACCGCGTGGGTCGCACCTTCGGTCAGCTGGAAGGCCATGGGCCAATTGTCGAACATCATGTCCACGACATTGGTCATGCCACCGGCCACCGCGCCCATGCAGTTCCACATGTGCGCTGTGAGGATGGGCATGTCCGGCGGCAGCGCGCGATGGAGGTTGGCGAAGAGCTCGCTCTTGCGGTAGTCGCGGGCGTTGGCCTTGAGGAAGCGCCAGGGCCAGCCGAGGGCGTAGCGGTTCAGCAGCCAATTCAGCCCGGGCAGCGTCCTGTCGCCCGAGGTCACCGACTCCCACACGTACTTGTTGAAGAGGCGGCTGCGCTGCGAGAGGCGTGAGTACCTCGAGTAGTTCGTGTTCCACCAGTCGATGGCGTCACGGGTGATGCCGGGGATGGCCAGCAGATCGAGCCAGTAGGGCTGGTAGCCGAGGGCGCGCGCCGCAGAGGCGCCGGCCATGGCGATGCGGTAGTGCCCGAAGCCCATGCGGATGGTCGAGATGACCACGCCTCGCTGCGGGTCGATGGGATCACCCAGATCGTCGCGGCGGATCTCGCGAAGACCGAGCTCGGCACCGAGGAAGGCGTTGTCGTGCACGCTCAGCTGGTACCGCTCATCGGGGTCGTAGTCGAACTTGTCGATGAACATCTGCTGCCAACCGAGGGCCCGGCGGTCCTGGTCTTCGGTGATCGTGTTCCCGTAGAGCGAGAACTTCTTGCTGTCCACGTGCTGTCCCTTCGCCTCCGTCGCTATCGCACACATGCTAGCGGGCGACGACGGGCCCAAGACAAGCAGGCGGGACCCGCGGTACCCTGTGGCCGTCGTCGGCGACCATCGCCCCAGCGATGGTGGGCCGAGGCGGTACGAAAGTGGCCAGTGCCCGGCCCGATCGAGCCCCAGCTCGAGGTGCCGCTGCGACACAGGGAGAACCGACGGAGGCCCGCCGTTGACCATCGCCGTGCGGCAGCCCGAAGGAGTTGCCGAATGAAGCGCTCGAGCGCCCCAGCGCCCATCCTCATCGCGATCGCGAGCATGATCACGCTCACGCTGGTCGCCTTCACCGCAGCCCCGGCCGGTGCCATCGAGCCCTGGCGCGCGAAAGCGGCGGAGGACGTCGCGGTCCGCCTCACCAAGTGCATCCGCAGCGGTGGCCACGTGACCAGGGCGGGCAAGTGCCGCGGCTGGGGCAAGGGCATCTACGCGAAGAGGCTGCCGGACATCAAGCGCAGTCGGAAGATCTCCAACAAGGTCTCCGTGCCGTGGGCCAAGAGATCGGTCAAGTGGCAAGGGACCCGGAGCTGCTGGATCGGCCACAGCAAGAACGGCTCCACGGTCGACAAGCGCTTCGCGGCAGCCAGCCTCAAGCACATCGCCAACGGCGAGAATATGGGCTGCGGCCTCTACGGCAGCGGCAAGACGACGGTCATCCGCATCGTGCGCATGTGGCAGGCGGAGAAGTCGTACAACGGTCCGCACTGGCGCCAGATCCGGGACCGGGACTTCAAGAGCTTCGGCGTGGGCGTCGCCCGCTACGGCAAGCGCAAGTCCCAGATCGTCGTCAACTTCTACGGCAAGCTGGTGCCCTGACCGCGTTCAGACCAGCCACCTTTCCAGGGCCGGGCCACTGGTCCGGCTCTGCCGACCCGAACGGCCGGCCACGCAAGGAGTCAGGCGGCCTTGACGCAGACCGTCCAGCGAGCCTACCGCTATTGGGCCGAATGGCCCGGCAGACCCCACCCGAGAACCGTCATCATGACCCCAACGAACAGTAAGTCTCTGCCCATTCTCGACCGAAAGGGGTCGGGACCCAGAGACGCGGGACATCCGGCCGGTTCCCATCTCATCGGCCGGCAAGACAGAAGGGAGCCCCCACCCTATGGCTTCACGGCTTCGGATCACCGGCGTGGTCCTCATCCTCCTCGGCATCGTCGCGTTGGGCGCGTCGGGCTACACCTACATCCGCACGCAGGACAGCGCCGACTCCCTGCAGGGCTTCAGCGAGGCCCAGGACGTCAACCTCAGCTACAACGCTGACGGCCAGCTCATCGACCGTGGTTCGACCGAGGGCGCGGACGCCATCCTCGAGCTGCTGGGCGAGACCTGGCGCTGGCCCATCGTCGACGCCGAGCTCGATCCGAACGACCCGCTCGTCAACACGGCCACCGAGTACATGTACCAGATGGCCACCATCGCCTACCACACGCTCACGGGCACCCAGGACGTGGTCCTGACCGAGGTGGCCGAGTGGGACGGCGACGGCGAGGAGGGCATCTCCGACGACGCGGTGGTGTACTTCGGTGGTGCGTGGGATCCGTCGACGAGCGGCGTCGACGAGGTCTTCAACCCCGGCGTCTACGAGGTCCCGGTGGACGGGCGTTACTGGACGCAGTTCAACCGCCTGCACCCGCTCGACGGCCCGGCTCGCGAGCAGACCTGGAGCGGCACGGTCCACGGCCTCTTCGCCGAGCTCGGCGTGGGCGCCGTGACGGCCTCGCTCGCGCAGGTCGGCGTCGGCATCGCGGCAGTGGTCCTGCTCATGGGCCTCGGCTTCCTGTCCACCGGCATCCTGCTCATCTGGACCGCCATGGCCAAGAAGGAGGAGGAGCCACCCGCCACCGCCTAGGCGGAGGGACCGCGGACGCTCGCGTCCGCACCGCTCAAGGAGGAAGCCGCCGGTCGTGAGGCCGGCGGCTTCGACGTGCGCCTGGCCTCCATGGCCCCGAGCCGTTCGGCACGAGAGCTCGATCGCGGCCGGCGAACCCTCAGTCGACGGGCTTCATGACCCGGTCGAAGAGCTTCTGCTGCTCGAGCACCTTGGGCGTGATGGTGTAGGTCCCGGCCAACTGGCGGGCGTAGCGGCCGGGCTCGAGCACGATCGAGCGCACCTTGTCGAGGTCGGCGCTCCCGGCCAGCTCGAGCAGCGCCGGCGCGGCACGGTAGGGCAAGTCGGTCACGATCTTCTTGCGCGCCACCTCCACCAGTGATGGGAGCTGAGCCGGACCGCGCTTGCGCACCTTCTGGGCCGCCGACGTCAACACCTGGTGTTGCCGACGTGAGCGGTCGTAGTCGCTGTCAGTGTGGCGCGAGCGCGAGAAGGCGAGGGCCTTGCGGCCGTCGAGCTCGCGCAGCCCCTTCTTCAGCCTGAGCCCGTCCTTGCCGATGTGCATCGTGGGATCCACGAGGGACTCCTTCAGCCGGACGTCGATGCCACCGATGCTGTTGATGAGGCGGGTGAGCCCGTCGAACTCCACGAGCGCGTAGTAGTCGATCTCGACGCCGAAGGCGTTCGAGAGGTCGCGCTTGACCTTCTTCAGCGCCTGCTTGGGCTTGCCGGAGGCGCGCTCGTAGTCCCAGTAGAGCGAGTTGATCCGGCCGGGGTAGACCCTGCCCGGAGCGATAGGCACGTTGACCGTGTCCCGCGGCAGGCTGACCATGGCGACCTTGCCGGACCTCGGGTTCACCGAGGCCACGATGATGGCGTCGGTGCGTGAGCCGATGACGCCCTCGCGGTAGTCGCTGCCCAGGATCAGGACCGTCAGTCGACCGTCCGTACCCACCAGATCGGCCACTCGCAGGGGCGGCTTGGTGGGCTCGGGCGTGGGGTCCGCCTTGGCGACCTTGGTGCCGGTACGACCGTCTGCCGGTCCGTCCGCGTCCGCGCCCGTGCCGGCACAGCCGCTCACGGCCAGCGTGAGGACAAGGGTGAACACAGCGAGCAGCGCTCGGCTCATGCGGGGCGGGATCTCCTAGCTGGTCGTGCGAGGACTCGTCACGGCCGGACGGGATCTGGGCACACCTCCCGACGGAGGGACCCCGCGCCGATGTGCGAACGGTGGCCCGAGTCTAGCGTCGCGTGGCGGTTCCTGCCGGGGTGTTGCGTTCGGTCACCAGGCGCTACCATCTCCGCTCATGTGCCGATCCATCAAGACACTGCGGGGGTCCGCCGAGCCGGTCAGCGACGAGGACGTTCGCGCCGCCGCGCTGCAATACGTGCGCAAGCTGAGCGGCTATCGCCAGCCCTCACGGGCCAACGCGGCGGCCTTCGAGGCTGCCGTCGACGAGGTCGCGGCGGCTACCAGCAGGCTGCTCGATGGGCTCGTCGTACGCGGGAGCGCTGGCCACTAGGCGAAGGCCCCTGCCCTAGCCGTCCGCCGCGGCCGGAGCGTCGTGCGCGACCGGATGCGCCGCGGCCGACCGAGGCTCGTCGGTGTCACCGCCGCCGAAGCGGGCGTGGAACCCGGCCTTGGCGCCCTCGACCAGCGAGTACAGGACCGGGATGACGATGAGCGTCAGGAAGGTGGAGCTGAAGAGGCCGCCGATGACGACGGTGGCCAGCTCCTCCGCGATGATCGAGCCGTGGGCGAAGCCGAGCGCCACGGGCGTCAGCGCCAGCATCGTGGCGATGGCCGTCATGAGGATGGGCCGCACGCGCACCCTGGCGCCACCCACGAGCGCGTCGTAGACGCCGTCACCCCGGGCCCGCCGTTGCTCCACGAAGTCGAGCAGCACGATGGCGTTGGTGACCACGATGCCGATGAGCATGAGCATGCCGACCATGGCGCTGATGCCCAGCGAGTGGCCGGTGATGGCCAATGCGGGGAAGGCGCCGATCGCCGCCAGCGGCAGGCTGAAGAGGATGATGAAGGGCGTGATGAGCGAGCCGAGGGCGAGCACCATCACGACATAGACCACGAGGATGGCGAAGGCCATGGCGAAGTAGAGCGCGTCGAAGGCCTCGGCCATCTCCGCGGTGGCTCCGGCGAAGGTCGTCTCGACCGAGGCGGGGATGCGTCCGTCCTCACGCAGCGCATCGATGGCTCGGGCCGCCTCTTCGGCCACGGCGCCGGTGTCGTCGGTGATGATCTCGGCCGTCACCGTTGCGGCCGGTGCCCCGTTCACGCGGGTGACGGTGCTGCGCACCTCGACCACCGCCACATCGGCCACCTGGCCCAGCGGTGCGCTGCCGGCCATCCCGCTGACCGGGAGCCGCTTCAGGACCTCGATGCTGTCAAGGCCGGTGTCCGAGACCCGCATCCGGGCCTCGAGCGTGCCTTCGCTCTCGAGGGTGTACGCACCGAGCGGGGTGCCGACGAGGACCTCGCGCACGCTGGTGCCGACCTGGGCCGTGGTGGAACCGATCATCATGGCCCGGTTGGGGTCGACCGCCACGCGTACCTGGGGCGCCTCGGCGACCGCGTCGCTGGTGACGTTGTCGAGGCCGTCGATCGCGCGCAGCTCCTCGGCCACGACCGCGCTGGCCGCCGCGATGGCTTCGACATCGGGACCACTGACCACGATGGACATGCTGGACATGCCCATGGCCATCGGGCTTTCGCCCGAGACGATGACCTCGAAGCCGTCGCTCGATAGGTGCTCGAGCTCGGACTTGATCTGGGCTCGCGACGCCTCGGGGTCGTTGCCGTCCCGGATGCGCACGGTCATGGCCGCGCTGTTGGCAGGGCGACCGGCGAAGAGCGCCTGCAGAGCCTGGGAGCCGGTATCGCCCTCGCCGGGGATGGTCGACATGACCAGGTCCTGATCCTCGCGAGCGAGCAGGATCCGCTCGGCCTCGAGCGTACGGGTCGCGACCGCCTCCGACGAGGCCGCCTGTGGTGGCGCGACGGTGATCGAGACGAGGTTCTCACCACCCATGTCGATGAAGCCCTGGGGCAGGTTCGCGGCCATGGCCAGGGCCGCGAACGAGAGCAGGCCGGCGATGCCGAGCGTGGCCCACTTCGTTCGCCGGCCACGCAGGGCCAGCTCGAGCACGGGCGTGTAGAGCCGTTGCCAGATGGTCTCCGGCGGCTCGCCGTGCTCGTCGACCTCGGCTCTGATCCTGTCCATGAAGAGGTAGGCCAGCACAGGCACGACCGTGAGAGCCACGACGAGCGAGGCCAGCATGGCGAAGGTCACGGCCAGGCCGAAAGGCAGGAAGAACACGCCCACGAGGCCGCCCACGAAGCTGATGGGCAGGAAGATGGCCACGGTGGTGACCGTGCTGACGGTGATGGCCGTGGCCACCTCACGCACGCCGTTGATGACGGCGTCGCGTTTGTCGTCGCCCATGCCCCGGTGTCGGAAGATGTTCTCAAGCACGACGATCGAATCGTCGACCACGCGCCCGACGGCCACGGTCAGGCCGCTGAGGGTCAGGATGTTGACGGTCAGACCGAAGGTGTTGAAGAGGGCGATGCCCATGAACAGCGAGAGCGGGATGCTGATGGCGGCCACGATGGTCGTGCGCACGCTGCGCAGGAAGAGGAAGATCACGAGCACCGCGAAGAGGCCGCCCAGCAGGCCCTCCTGCATCAGGCCCTCGACCGACTCGGTGATGTAGTCGGCCTGGTCGGTGATGGTTTCGATGACGATGATGTCCCCGTAGGTCTCGAGGGCATCGTCGAAGACCGCGTGGATCTCCTCGGAGACCTGCACGGTATTGCCACCGGAGGCCATCGAGACCGAAACCGTCAGCGAGGGCTCGCCGTTGGTCCGGGCGTAGCCGGATTCGGCGAGCGCGGCGGCCTCCACCGTGGCGATCTCTCCGAGCGTGACCGGAATGGGCATGGCCGCGAGGGCCTCGGTCAGCTGGCGCAGGCCGGACAGGCGGCCGAGCAGGCTGTCAGCCTCCTCGTCGGTCGCCGCCTCGTCATCGGCGGGCCCTTCGGCGGGAGCCGTCGGAGCCGTCCCGCTCGTGCCCGCCGGCACCCCACCGGCCCCGCCGCTGGAACCCACGATCTGGGCCTTCAGCTCGGCGACCGAGCGGTAGCCGTGCTCCGTCGAGACGGGCAGCCGCAGGCCGGCATCGTCCATGGACCCAGCCGGCAGGGTGATCTGGTTGGCGTAGAGGATGCCCTGCACCTGCTGCAGGCTGATGCCGTGCTCGGCCATGGCCTCGGGATCGAGGACGATGTCGAGGATGGGCGTGGTGCCACCGGTGAGATCGGCGGTGGACACGCCGTCGACGCCCTGCAAGCGGGGCACGATCTCGTGGCGAGCGATGTCGGCCGCGAGATCGGGGTCGGCGCCCGGGGCCGTGCCCACGGTGGCGGTCACGACGGGCAGCTGGTCCATGCTGAAGGACATCACCATCGGCTCGACGGTCTCGGGGAGCTGGGCACTGCCGACGGCACGCTCGACGTCGTCGACAGCCGCCTCGACGTCGGTGCCGAAGTCGAACTCGGCGAAGATCATCGACATCGAGTTGGCCGAGCTCGATTGCGAGCCCTCGAGGTCGGGCACGTTGATGAGCGACTGCTCGAGCGGCATCGTGACCTGCTCGGCGACGGTCTCGGCACCCGCGCCGGGCATGGGGCTGATGACCATCACGAAGGGCAGCGAGATGTCCGGGATCAGCTCCTGCTTGAGGTTCGCCCAGGAGTACACGCCCGCGAGGAAGACGCTGATCGAGAGCAGGATGATGACGCTCTTCTGCCGCAGGGAGAACTCGGTCAGCCGGATCATGCACGTGTCCTTTCGGGTGCCTGGGTCTGGGGGACGTCTTGGGCGATCCGGCGGGCCTCGCGCTCGAGCGCCACGACGCCCTTTCGCAGCCCGTGGAGCTCGGCGAGGCTGAGGCCGGCGATGAGCTCGCCGAGCTTCTCCGAGGGCAGCTCGTGGAGGCGCTGGACGAGGGCTCGGCCGCGCGCGGTCAGCACCACCAGCTGGTGGCGCCGATCGTCGGGGTCGGGGCGACGCTCGAGATGGCCGGACGCCACCAGGCGCTCGACGAGGCCGCTGGCCGCGGGCAGGCCGATGCGCAGGTGTGCCGCCAGCGAAGAGATGGGCATCGAGGGGTTGACGTCCACGAGCATCAGGCAGCGCGCCTGCGGCATCGTGACCTCGACGTCGGCGAGGTCGAGCTGTCGCCAGCGCGCGACGTGCTGCATCAGGGTCTCGAACCGCCGCAGGATGTCCCCCCGCAGCTCGGCCGATGACTCGCTCAAGGGTCCGTCCGTTCCGCCGTTACGGTTCTGTGCGAGCGAATAGTTCGCATATGACAAATGATAGTGCCAGTGCGAACGACCTTGCGGAGAGCCGGTCGTCCCGTCTTCGTGGGGCCGCAGGTACCAGAAGACCCGGCCGCTCAGAGCGACCGGGTCTGCCTGTGCGGGCTCGTGGGTGGCTAGCCCTGGACCGGCGTGGGAGCCGGCGCCTCGGGCGCCTCGGGCGGCGCCTCCTCGCCCGCCGTGCCGCTGCGGAAGCGCTTGTCGAAGCCTTCCTTGCCGCCATCGACGAGCGAGTAGATGACCGGGACGACGATGAGCGTGAGGAACGTGGAGCTGAACAGGCCGCCGATGACGACCGTGGCCAGCTCCTCCGCGATGATCGAGCCGTGGGCGAAGCCGACAGCCACCGGCGACAGCGCCAGGATGGTGGCGATGGCCGTCATGAGGATGGGTCGGACGCGTGTGTTGGCCCCGCGCACGAGCGCGTCGTAGTCGGAGAAGCCTCGCTTCTTCAGCTGCTCCACGAAGTCCAGCAACACGATGGCGTTGGTGACCACGATGCCGATGAGCATGAGGAAGCCGATGAGCGCGCTGATGCCCAGCGGGTTCCCGGTGATCAGCAGCGCGGGAATGGCGCCGATGATGGCCAGCGGCAGGCTGAAGAGGATGATGAAGGGCGTGATGAGCGAGCCCAGCGCCAGCACCATCACGATGTAGACGACCAGGACGGCCACGCCCATGGAGAAGAAGAGCGAACCGAAGGCTTCGTTCTGCTCGGCGGTCGCTCCCGCGAACGTGACGGTCACGGTCTCGGGGATCTCGCCGCTCTCGTACAGCGCATCCACGCGGGACTGCGCCTCCTGGGACACGGCACCCTGGTCGACGCTGGTGATGTCGGCCGAGACGGTGGCCGCGGGTGAGCCATCGACGCGCGTGACGGACCCGCGCACCTCGACCTGCTCGACGCTCGCGACGTCTCCCAGCGACGCCGTGCCGGCCTGGCCGCTCACGGGCAGCGCCCGCAGGCTCTCGACCCCTTCGATGCCTTCGCTGGAGACACGCAGCACGGTCGTCGCGGTGGTGCCGTCCTCGAGCGGGAAGGTGCCGATCTGCTGACCCACGAGCACGTCCCGGATCTGCGAGCCGATCTGGGCGGTCGAGGAGCCGATGAGCGCGGCCTGGCTGGGATCGACGATGACGGCCACCTGCGGGGTCTCCGAGACCGCGTCGCTCTCGACGTTGTCAACGCCCTCCATCGCGGAGAGGTCCACCACGAGGGCATCGGCGGCGGCCTCGATCTCCACGGGATCGAGGCCGCTCACGACGATCTGCAGGCCACCCCCTCCCCCGAACGCGTCCTGCTCGGAGACGGCCACATCGAAGCCGTCGGTGCTGAGCGGCTGGAGATCCTCCTTGATGTCCTCTCGCGCCTGTTCGAGGTCGATGTCGTCCGTCAGGCGCACCGTCACGATGGCGCTGTTGGACGCCCGCCCGCTGAAGGCCGCCTGGAGCGCTTGTGCGCCGGTGTCGGCCTCACCCGGGATGGTCGACTGGACCAGCTCCACATCGGGGTTGGCGAGCAGAAGCTGCTCGGCTTCGATGGTCTTCTCGCGAACGCCCTCGGTCGATTCGCCCTGTGGCGGCGAGATGGTCACGGTGAGGATGTTCTCTCCGCCCGCGTCGACGAAGCCGGTGGGCAGCAGCGGAGCCAGGGAGATGGCGACGAGGAAGAGGAGGCCGGCGATGGCCAGCGTGCCCCACTTGGTCAGGCGGTTCTTGAGGGCCACGATGACGACCGGCGTGTAGAGCCGTTGCCAGATGGTCATCTTGGGCTCGCCGTCCGAGTCGAACTCGATGTCGACCTTGTCCACGAACCAGTAGGCCAGCACGGGGATGACCGTGAGCGCCACGAGCAGCGAGGCCAGCAGCGCGAAGCTGACGGCCAGGCCGAAGGGCAGGAAGAACTGGCTGACGATGCCGCCGACGAACCCGATGGGCAGGAACACCGCAGCCGTGGTGATGGTGGAGCTGGTGATGGCGCCGGCGACTTCGCGGGTGCCGGTGATGACCGAGTCGTGCACGGAGTCGCCGAGACCGCGATGGCGGTAGATGTTCTCGAGCACGACGATCGAATCGTCGACCACGCGGCCGACCGCGACGGCCAGCCCGCCGAGGGTCAGGATGTTGATGGTCAGGCCGGCGATGCCGAAGATGGCGATGGCCAGGAAGATCGACAGGGGGATGCTGATGGCGGCCACGAGCGTGGTGCGCACGCTGCGCAGGAAGGTGAAGATGACGAGCACCGCGAAGAGCGCACCGAGCAGGCCCTCCTGCACGAGCCCGGCCGTCGATTCCTCGATGAAGATGGCCTGGTTCTGGATGACGTTGATCTCCACGACGTCGGCATAGGCCGCTTCGACCTCCGCGAACGCGTCCTCCACCTCCGAGGCCACGGCCACGGTGTTGGCGCCGGAGCCCTTGGTCACCGACAGGGTCAGCGAGGGCTGACCGTTGGTGCGGGCGTAGCCCGACACCTGGACCTCGTCGGCCTCGATGGTCGCGATCTCGCCGAGCGTCACCGGCAGGGGCACCGACGCGAGGGCCTGCGCCAGCTGCTCCAGCGGGCCGCCAGGCTCGTCGGTCTCTGCCTCGGCCGCCTGGGGGTCGTCCTGGCTCGACGCTCCCGACGTGCCCGCGGCGTCGGGGGCAGCACCGGACGGCGGCATGGCCCCGGGCGCGGCCACACCCGACGGAGCGCGTGCGCCCACGATCAGGCTCTCGAGCTCGGCGACCGAGGCGAACCGGTGTGAGGTGCTGACGGGCAGCCGCAGGCCGCCCTCGTCGATGGCGCCGGACGGCAGCGTGATCTGGTTGGCGAAGAGGATGCCCTGGACCTGCTGCAGGCTGATGCCGGTCTCGGCCATGGCCTCGGGATCGAGGACGATGTCGAGGATCGGCGTGGGGCCGCCGGTGACGTCGACGGTGGAGACGCCCTCGATGCCCTGCAGTGCCGGCGCGACCTCGGTGCGCGCGACCTGAGCGGCCTCGACCGGGTCCGCGCCCTCGACCGCGCCGATGGTGGCCACGACGATGGGCTGGCTGTTGAAGTCGAACGAGCTGACCTGCGGTTCACTGCCCTGCGGCAGGTCCAGCTGGCCCACGGCCTGCTCGACCTCGATGAGGGTCTCCTTCAGATCGGTCCCGAAGTCGAACTCGGCGAAGACGAGGGAGAGCGAGTTGCCCGATGTCGATTGCACGGTCTGCAGCCGGGCGACATTGGAGATCGCTTGCTCGACCGGCTCGGTGACCTCGCTTGCCACGTCCTCCGCACCGGCTCCCGGTACCGGGGTGATGATGGTCACGAAGGGGAACTCGATATCCGGCAAGAGCTCCTGCCGCAGCGAGTTCCAGCTGAAGATGCCGGCCAGGAGCACACCCACCGCGAGGAGGATGATGACGCTCTTCTCCTTCACGGCGAACTGGGTGAGGCGGATCATCTGGTGGTCCTTTCGGGCTTGGGAAGGCGGGCTCGGGCAACGGCCGTGTCGAGGCGCTGGACCTCGCGGTCGAGGGCGATGAGGCTGGTTCGGAAGGCTTCGAGCTCGTGGTCGTCGAGACCCTCGAGCAGGCGCAGGGTGACCTGGGCGCGCATCTCACGCATCGAGTCGAGGGTGGACGCGCCGGCATCGGTGATGGTCACCAGCTGCTGGCGGCGGTCCGCCGGGTCCTCCCTGCGCTCCACGTAGCCCTGGGCCACGAGGCGGTCGATGAGGCCGCTGACGGCGGAGGCGCCGACGCCCAGCTCGGCGGCGATGGCCGACATCGTGGCGCCGGGCCGGACGGACAGGAGGTACAACGCCTTGGCCTGCGACATCGTCACGTCGATACCGAGGAACTCGGGCGCGTGCGACTCGGCCACGTGGCGCATGAGCGCGTGGAAACGCTCGAGGATCTCCTCCTCGAGGGGTCGTCGTGGGGACATCAGGGCTATCTAATACCTAGCGACTAGGCGAATAGTGTACGCGACCTGAAGCAATCCGCCGGCGACGCCCGCCGAGCGGCCGGGACAGCAGGAGGCCCGGTCGCTCCTCGCGACCGGGCCTCCTGCGTCGCAGCGCTACTTCTCGAGCACCGCCTGTGCGGCGGCAAGGCGCGCCACCGGCACGCGGAAGGGCGAGCAGCTGACGTAGTCGAGGCCGACCTTCTCGAAGAAGTGGATGGACTCGGGGTCGCCACCGTGCTCACCGCAGACACCGAGCTCGATGTCGGGGCGCGTGGCGCGGCCCTTCTGGACCGCGATCTCGACCAGCTGGCCGACGCCGGTGGCGTCGATCGTCTGGAACGGGTTGAACGGGAGGACCTTCTCCTCGACGTACTTGAGCAGGAAGCCGCCCTCGGCGTCGTCGCGGCTGTAGCCGAAGGCCATCTGGGTGAGGTCGTTGGTGCCGAAGCTGAAGAACGAGGCCTCCTTGGCGATCTCGTCAGCGGTGAGGGCCCCACGCGGGATCTCGATCATCGTGCCGAACTTGTAGTCCAGCGTCACGCCGCTCTGCTCGGCGATGGCATCCGCCTCCGCCTCGAGCAGGGCACGCACGCGAGAGAGCTCGTTCACGTGGCCGACGAGCGGGATCATGATCTTGGCGATGGCGTCGCCGCCGCGCTTGTTGACCGCGACCTGCGCGTTGAGGATGGCGCGGGTCTGGATCTTCACGAAGTCGGGGATCATCAGGCCCAGGCGAACGCCACGCAGGCCCAGCATCGGGTTCTGCTCGTGCATCGACTGGACGACGGCCAGGAGCTCCTTCTGCTCCTTGGTCGCGGCATCGCCGGCCTTGGTCACCTCGACGAGGGTCTCCTCGAGGTTGGGCAGGAACTCGTGCAGCGGCGGGTCGATGAGACGGACCACGACGGGCAGGCCCTTCATGGCCTCGAAGATGCCCTCGAAGTCACCCTGCTGCAGCGCTTCGAGCTTGGCCATGGCGCCGTCGAAGGTGTCGACAGCAGCCTGCTCCTCGGCCTCCAGGGCGGTACCCGCCTCAGCCTTGGCACGGGCCCGCATGGCCGCGCCCGAGACGAGGATCGCGCCACGCACGATCTCGAGGCGCTCGCCCTCGCGGAACATGTGCTCGGTGCGGCAGAGACCGATGCCCTGGGCACCGTAGGCGCGCGCGCGCTCGGCCTCCTCGGGCTTGTCGGCGTTGGTCCAGACCTGCATGCGCCGGATCTCGTCGGCCCAACCGAGCACGGTCTTGAGATCGTCCTGCTGGTCGTAGTCGGCCGAGACGGTGCCCAGCGCGCCCTCGAAGACCTCACCGGTGCCGCCGTCCAGGCTGATCCAGTCGCCCTCCTTGAAGGAGAGACCGGTGTTGACCGAGGTGGCGGTCTTGGTCTTGTAGTCGACGGTCAGCTCGGCGCAACCTGCGACGCAGGGCTTGCCGATCTGGCGCGCCACGACCGCGGCGTGGCTGGTGGCACCACCGCGGGCGGTGAGGATGCCCTCGGCGATGGCCATGCCGTGGAAGTCGTCGGGGCTGGTCTCGATGCGCACGAGCACGACCTTCTTGCCCTGCTCGACCCACTCCACGGCGTCGTCGGCGTCGAACACGACCTGGCCGACCGCTGCGCCCGGGGAAGCGTTGAGGCCCTTGGCGATCTTGCTGGCGCCCTTGAGGGCGTCGGGATCGTACTGGTCACGCAGGAGCTGGTCGACCATGGCCGGCTCGATGCGTGCGAGCGCCTCCTCCTTGGTGATGATGCCGTCCTTGACCATGTCGGAAGCGATCTTCACGGCAGCGGCCGCGGTGCGCTTGCCGGAGCGGGTCTGCAGCATGTAGAGCCGACCACGCTCGATGGTGAACTCCATGTCCTGCATGTCCCGGTAGTGGTGCTCGAGGCGGTCGGCGATGGCCTGGAACTCCTCGTGCGCCTTCGGCATCTGCTCCTGGAGGTGTGCGATGGGGAACGGCGTGCGGATGCCGGCCACGACGTCCTCGCCCTGGGCATTGGTGAGGTACTCGCCGAAGAGCGTGTTCTCGCCGGTGCTGGGGTTACGTGAGAAGGCCACGCCCGTACCGGAGTCTTCGCCCATGTTGCCGAAGACCATCATCATCACGTTCACGGCAGTGCCGAGGTCGTGCGGGATCTTCTGGTTGTCGCGGTAGTCGCGAGCGCGCTTGCCGAACCAGCTGGCGAAGACGGCCTTGATGGCCAGGTCGAGCTGCTGGTAGGGATCCTGCGGGAACTCGGAGCCGGTCTCGTCGAGGACGATGGCCTTGAGCTCCTGCACGACCGCCTTCATGCCCTCGGCATCGACGTCGGTGTCCTGCTTGGCACCGACCTTCTCCTTGACCGCGTCGAGGGCAGCGTCCATGCGCTCACCGTTGACGCCGAGCACGATGCGACCGAAGAGCTGGATGAAGCGGCGGTAGGCATCCCAGCCGAAGCGCTCGTTGTCGGTCAGCTTGATGAGGCCCTGCAGGGTCTCCTCGTTGAGGCCGAGGTTGAGGACGGTGTCCATCATGCCCGGCATGGAGAACTTGGCCCCGGAGCGGACGCTCAGGAGCAGCGGGTTCTCGACGTTGCCGAGACCCTTGCCGGATTCGGCCTCGACCTGGGCCACGGCCGCCTTGACGTCCTCCCACAGGCCCTGCGGCAGCGTCTCGCCGGCGCTGAAGTAGTCGTTGCAGGCCTCGGTGGTGATGGTGAAGCCACCCGGCACGGGGAGGCCGGCCTTGGTCATCTCGGCGAGACCGGCGCCCTTTCCGCCGAGGAGATCGCGCATGGTGCCATCACCTTCGGCCTCACCGGCACCGAAGGCGTAGACGTACTTCTTGGCAGCGACTTGTGGTCGGGAAGCGGACATAGAGAGAGGAACCTCTGGATGTGGGCTGCGGGCATGGGCTGCCACGCGTCGGTATCTGGACGGGTCCAATGATAGACGACAGCCGAAGCGGCACTACTGCCATCCGGCCCCCCGTGACGGGGTCCGGCTGGCCGCCGGGCGCGCCGGCTGGGCCGCGGTCGTGGGCGGCCACGCACCGATACCCGGGCGGCACCGGTGCGCTCCCCTCGTTCTGCCCGTGGCCCGTACACTCATGGTCATGACCGACCAACTCCGTGACCCGCGCGTCATCGAGCCCACGGCGGAGAAGTACAACGCCACGCTCGTGAAGCGCGAGGACGACAACGACTCGCTGGCCCGCTTCTGGGTCCGCTACGACGGGCCGGAGCAGCCCGATTTCGAGCCCGGCCAGTACATGACCATCGGCGTCTACGCCGACGACAAGCTCTACCAGCGGCCGTACTCGGTGGCCTCGTCGCCGTCGGCCACCGGAGAGGCCGGGTTCGAGTTCTATGTGCGGCTCGTGCCCGTGCTGCGTTTCACGACCCTGCTCTGGCGCCTGCCCGTGGGTCACCAGATGCGCATGATCGGCCCCAAAGGCCGGTTCATGCTCGAGCCGGACGACGATCGCACCCACCTCTTCGTGTCCACCGGCACCGGCATCGCGCCCTTCATCGCGATGTGCCAGCAGCTGCTTCACGACGGCCGCCCACGCAAGACGGTGATGGTCCACGGCTGCAGCTACCAGGACGAGCTCGGCTACCGCGACTTGCTCGAGGGGTGGGAGCGTAGTGGCACCTATCCGGTGACCTATGTGCCCACCGTCTCGCGACCGCACGAGGAGCGCAACGACGGCTGGACCGGCTACACGGGTCGCGCCGAGACCATCCTCGAGGACGTGTGCAAGAACGAGGCGCTGGAGCCGGAGAACACGGTCGTGTACCTCTGCGGCAACCCGGAGATGATCATCAACGCCGAGCGAGCGTTGATGGAGCTGGGCTACCCGGAGTTCCACGTCAAGAAGGAGCTCTACTGGCCCAAGGGCAAGAAGCCGACCGCCTGAGCTCATCGAGGCCGCTGGCCGTATGACCAACGGCCTGCCAGAATGGTTCGCACGGAGGTGCACATTCGATGGGTGAACCGGCAACCCTTATGCGTATGAACGCATATCGTCGAGCGTTGGGGGTCCGATGCATCCTGTCGTGAAGCGGGAGGTCCTCTCCCCCAACGTCACCCGTCTCCAGGTCGAGGCCAGCCGCGTGGCCAAGGTGCGGCGTCCTGGCCAGTTCGTCATCGTGCGCATCGGCGACGGCGCCGAGCGCGTGCCCTTGACCATCGCCGACGCCGACGCCGAGGCCGGCACCATCACGCTCACCATCCAGGCCGTGGGCAAGACGAGCTGTGACCTGTGCATGCTGCAGGTCGGTGACGCCATCCAGGACGTGGCCGGCCCGCT
>JBFLKP010000037.1:0-23404 GCA_040883225.1 Candidatus Limnocylindrales bacterium
ACGTTGGCGATCACGTTCTTGTCGATACCACCGGCACCCACGAACGCTCGGTCGAACCAGTTGACGACGCCACCGGCAGCAGTCGACGAGGTGGCCTGCGGATAGGTACCCGCGCCATCCTGGTGCCAGGTGCCGAAGGAGTCGACGAGCGTGGCGGTCTCGAACGGATCCTGCTCGGGTCCGCGCGTGACCGTGCCGCTGTCCGTACTTGCTGAAGTGCCGGCGCAGGTTCCTGTTGAGGGTCACGCCACCCACCGCTGCCCAGATGGCATCACCGTCCCTGCTGGCATCGCCTCGCGGATCGAGCGTGACCGTGAGGTTCTGGACCTGGCTCTTCAGGCCCGGTACCGACCGCAGCTACTTCATGGCGGCCTTGAACCTCGCGTCCGAGCCTTGCGCGGAGACCGATGTCGCGGGCAGCGCGGGCAGCAGGAGTGCCAGCGTGACGGTGATGGCCAAGGCCGCTCGCAGGCGACCACCGAGGAAGAAGCGCGTCATGGGGGACCTCGTGGGGGCGCCTGGGGCCACCAGCATGCCCACAGGACGCATCGCACGTCAACGCACACGCGATGCGCGAGGGGCTATGCTCGGCGCGCCGTGTCTGCCCGCCTCGTTCCTCGCGCCGTCGTAGCCGTCCTCATGCTCGTCCTGCTCACCACGAGCCTCGCTGCGCCCGCCGCAGCCGCGCCCCCGCCCGTCGCTCCCGAGCTGGCCGCCAAGCTGCAGGCCCGCGTCGACCAGTGGCGGGTCAATCACAGGGCGCCGGGTGTCGCCGTCGCGGTCCGGCTGCCCGACGGCTCGCGCTGGCTTGGCGCCAGTGGCCGCGCCATCCGCGGGGCGAACGGTCGTGAGGTCAAGGTCTACACGCCCTTCGCGGTGGCCTCGCTGACCAAGACCTTCATGGCCGCGCTCATCCTGCAGCTGCGCGACGAGGGTCGGCTCTGGCTGGGCACGCGCATCTCGCGCTGGCTGCCGAACTGGCCCCAGGCCGACAGGATCACGGTCAAGATGCTGCTCAACCACCGCAGCGGCATCCGCGACTACTTCGCCCATCCGAGGTACGAGAAGAAGGTCTTCGGCCGGCCCAAACACCGGTGGACCACCCGCGAGATCCTCGCGCTGGTGGGTCCGCGGGTCTGCGCTCCGGGCAAGTGCTACCACTACAGCAACAGCAACTACGTGCTGCTCAACAAGATCGTGCGGGTGGTCACGGGCCGGTCGGCCGCGAGCGAGATCCGACGGCGCTTCCTCGAGCCGCTGGGGCTCGACGACACCTATTGGCAGGGCCGCGAGTCCATCCGCAAGGTCCCGGCGGAGGGCTACTGGTGGATGGGCAAGGGCTACAGGCGGTTCGCTGACGGCTCTCGTCTGCGGCCGAACACGTCCGCGGCGACCGTGGCCCACGCCGCCGGCGCGTTGCTCTCGTCAGCACGAGACATCTCCGACTGGCAGGACGCGCTGCTCGGCGGTGAGCTGCTCAAGCCCAAGTCGATGGAGCTGATGCTCGCGCTCCATCCCAAGAGTCGGTACGGGCTCGGCATGCGCCGGGCCTGGCTCGACGGCAAGCCGGGCGTGGGCCACGGCGGCTCGCTGCGTGGCTTCGTCTCGGTCATGTATCGTCTGCCCGAGGCAGACCTCGACGTCGTCATCATGACCAACCTCGGGCGTACGAGCCTCCAGGGCCTCGTGGACAAGCTGACCCGTGTGACCCTCAACCACCTCGCGACTTCGGAGCCGTCGCCGAAGCCCTAGCGGAACGGGTCGACGATCTCCATGTCGGCGATCCGTCGGCCGTGCTGCATGTCCTCGCTCACGAGCCTCTGCGCTCCGATCCGAGCGGCGGACACGATGACGAGCGCATCCCAGAAGGACTGCCGATGCCGCCTCTCGAGGTCGGATGCGGCGATGATGTCCGACGGCTCCACGCGATGGACGCGCCAGGTCGCGTAGCGCCCGATGACCGCTCTCGCTCGCGGCGCCGAGAGGGGCTTGGGCAGCTTCCGCGTCGCGTTGACGTAGAACTCCTGCAGGACCTGGGTGCTCGTGGCACCGCTGCGGGTGTCCCAGAGATGCTGCAGGAGCTCGGCTGCGATCTCCCGTTTGCGACCAGCCGCTCGGTCGTGCGCGTAGAGGAGGACGTTCGTGTCGACGAACGTCAGCTCAGCGGTCATAGGCAGCCTCTCGCGGAGGCAGTCGTCCCTCCGTCCCAAGGTCGAAGCCGGACTCCAGGTCCGACAGCGCCTCGACGCGGGCTTGCTCGTAGGCATCGTCCTCCCGAACGAGACGGTCGATCTCATCTGCGACCAGACGACTGACCGACGTGGAGCGCTTGGCGGCCACGATCTTCGCCTTGCGAATCGTGGTCTCGTCCAGCCTGACCGTCAGGTTACGTTGCATGAGAGACCCTGTGTGTTACGTGCTGCACGCAATCTACGTGGAAATTGGCACAAGTCAAGCGGCTGCCGCTGCTCCCGGCCAAAGCCTCAGGCTAGGTCGTGGATGATCCAGACGTTGGGGTCGAAGTACGTCCCGATGTCGTTCTCACGGTCGATCTCGACGGGCGCGCAGGCACCCGGCACGACATAGCGGCCGCTCTGAGGCAGGGCCATGTCCGTCCACGATTGCCACTCCGCGACCGAACCGGCGATGCGCATCGACCTCGGCTCCGGGCGGCAGAGCCGGCCGCCGAGTCGGACGTGGATGCGGATCCAGGGGTCGAAGGGCAGACCGTCCTGGCGCGTCCAGCCGGCATAGGAGGCGACGGGGATGAGCGGATAGCGCTCGAGCAGCGTGGGCCTCACGCAGGCGATGAGGGCGCGTAGCCCATGCAGGCGCGCCGCCGCCAACATGGACGAGACCATGAGGCTCCCGAGCCCGCCTCCTCGACGGGCCGGATCGGTGACGATCATGATGGCCCCGAGCGTGTCCGGTGCGGTGCCGTGGTCCAGGCCATCGATGCTGCGCACGAACTGCTCGTCCCACCCGCGAGGCAGACCCTCGACCGTGCCATCCCAGGCGAGCGGCATGCTGCGGCCCACTGCCGCCACTTCGCCTGCCCCATCGATGAGGACGAGCTGGTACTCGGGCAGCTCTTCGGCCATCCGCGGCCAGTGTCGGTCGGCGACGGTGTCCTTGAGCATGAACCTCGGCCATACCGACGAGCCGAAGCGCTCGACAGTGTCACGTAGGTCTGGCCGCTGGGCGAGGGTCGTGAGCCCGAACCTCTTCGGCAGGTCCACCCCTCGTGAGCGGAGCTCATCGCCGAGGGTCCTGCCAGTGGCGGTCACCGCGCGTGCCTCAGTCGGCCGTGATGCGTTCCCCGAGCCGGTCGCGCAGGGCCTCCGGCACGATGACCGAGCCGTCGGGCTGCTGGTAGACCTCGAGGATGGCCGCGACCACCCGCGCGAGCGCCAGGCCGGAGCCGTTGAGCGTATGCAGGATCTCCGGCTTGGCACCCTTCTCGGGTCGGTAGCGGATCTGCATGCGGCGGGCCTGGTAGTCGCGGAAGTTGGAGACCGAGCTGACCTCCAGCCAGTCTTCCACGCCGGGCGCCCACACCTCCAGGTCGTACTTCTTGGCCTGGGTGAAGCCCATGTCGCCGCTGGCCATGAGCTTGACCCGGTACGACAGGCCCAGGCGCTGGAGGATGTCCTCCGCGCGCGAGGTCATCCACTCGAGGGCGTCGTTGGACTCCTCCGGGCGCACGAACGCGACCATCTCGACCTTGTCGAACTGGTGCACGCGCAGGATGCCACGGGTCTTGGCGCCGGCAGCGCCGGCCTCGCGCCGGAAGCAGGGCGAGTAGGCCGCGTAGCGGATGGGCAAGTCCTCCGCTTCGATGATCTCGTCGCGGTGGATGTTGGTGACCGGCACCTCCGCGGTCGGCGCGAGGTAGAGCTCGTCGCGCGTGACCACGTACATCTGGTCTTCCTTGTCCGGGATCTGGCCGGTGCCGCGGGCCGATTCCTCGTTGACCACGACCGGCGGCCAGACCTCGGTCATGCCGTTCTCGGTCGTGTGCAGGTCGAGGAAGTAGTCGATCAGCGTCCGCTGCAGCTTGGAGCCGGCGCCCTTGTACAGCGGCCAGCCCGAACCGGTGATCTTGGCGCCGGCGGGCAGGTCGATCATGCCCAGGGCCTCGGCCACCTCCCAGTGCGGCTTGCGCACCCAGGCTACCTGCTCGTCGGTCTGCGGCTCTTCGTGCGGCGTGACCGGCTCGCCCCAGGTGCGCACCACCTCGCTGGCCTCCTCGCCGCCGACGGGCACGTCCGGGTCCGGCGGGTTGGGGATGCGCAGGAGCACGTCCTGCAGCCTCTCGAAGACCTCGGTCAGCCGCGCGTCCATGCCGCTGATCTCGGCACCGATCCAGTTGGACTGCTCCTTGAGCTGGGAGACGCGGGCGCCGTTGGGTGCCTCGCCACCCTGGATGGCGATGCCGATGTTGTCCGAGATCTGCTTCTTCTGGGCCCGCATCGCGTCTGCCTTGGCCAGCAGCTCCCGGCGTTGCGCGTCGAGCACGAGCGCCTCATCGACGAGCGCGGGGTCCTCACCCTTGGCGATGCAGCCGTTGCGGATGACGTCCGCCTCTTCCCGCAGTCGCACCGTCCCGACGCTCATGCTCCCGCTCCTTCCGCTGCGCTTCCGGCCGACGAGACGGCTTCGGCGGCGGCGCGCAGTCGCTCGACCACGAAGGGCTCGTCGAGGCTGGCGAGCAGCCAGCCTGCGCGCGGGCCGTTGGCACGACCCAGCAGCGCACTGTAGACGGCGGCGAAGGCGTCGCGCGACGACACGCCGCGGGCCTGGCCGCTGCGATAGATGAGGTCCTGCCAGGCGTCGCCGCCGACGGGGTGCTCGGTGGCGGCGCCGTCGGCCAGCTCGGACAGGAACAGCGCTTGCACCTCGGTGAGCTCGCTCGTCTCTGGCGGGAGCTCCTCACGCACCGCGACCTGGTAGCGGTCCGGCGCCCAGCCGTCGAGCCAGGCACGAGCCACGCCGGCGCGCTCCTCGAGGATGGCCAGCTCGGTCTCGTCGAGCGCCGAGCCCTTCTCCTCGGCCATGCGCGCCACCAGGTCCACGCCGGGCACCTGCACCAGCATCGTGAGGTGGCGGAACGGTGGCCGGAAGCGCGCGGCCTCGGTGGCCGGGTCCGCCTCGGGATCGACCAACGAGAGGCGGAAGATGCGCTCGTAGTCGGCCGGCAGCTCGCCCCGCACGGGGCGGCCGTCGACGGCCGCGGCGAGACGGTCGAACTCGTCGAAGAGGCCGGGGATGGCGTCGCCCCCAGGGTCGAACTCCAGCGCCCGCTTGGGCTTGTGCCGGAGGAAGAGGAAGCGGATGAGCTCCGGGGGGATGAGATCGGCCATCTCGTGGGCCGCCGCGCCCGAGCCCGCAGAGGTGGACATCTTGCGGCCGCCGACGTTGAGGAACTCGTAGACCACGTTGACCGGCGGCTCGCGGTCGAAGACCTCGCGGCTGATGGCGTCGCTGCGGTCGCGGCTGCCACCCTTGGTCCCGAGGTCCTTGCCGCAACCCTCGACGGTGATGCCGAAGTGGCTCCACTTGGCGGCCCAGTCGACGTTGAACGGCAGCTTGGCGCGGCCACCGGCGGGGACCACGCGCCCGGAGTGGCCGCAGCCGGTGGCCCAGGTCACGTAGTCGGGCTGGCACTCGTAGGCCACGGTCTGGCCGTCCCAGTCGGTGGCGAGGGTGGTACCGATGCGGCCGCAGTTCTCGCAGATGACGCTCACGGGCAGCCAGCCAGGGGCTCGCTCGACGTTGCTCACGCGCAGGTAGATGTCGCGCACGACCTCCGCGCGGTCGAGCGCCTGGCGGATGTAGCGATCCATGGACCCGTCGCCGTAGAGCTCCGACATCCAGTAGATCTCCGGATGGACGCCGAGCCCTTCGAACGTGCCCATGAAGAGCTCGCCCACGAAGTAGCGGGCGTAGCTCCCGGCGCTGCTGCCTTCGGGTGCCGGCACGTGCGCGAGGGGCACGCCCATGTAGCGATCGACCGCGTCCGGGGTCAGCAGGGCCTGCGAGTCCATGGGGTCGAGGTCGTCGACGCCGTAGAGGTTGCGACTGGGCAGACCTGCCTGCAGCAGCGCGCGGTGGATGACGTCGTGGAGCACGACGCCGCGCAGCGAGCCGATGTGCACCGTGCCCGAGGGCGTCTTGGAGTCGTTGACGATCTGCGGCCCATCGAAGCGCGCGGCTAGCTCATCAGCCCAGAACATGTGCGCTCCCCTCTCCCGACCTGGCGGGCCAGGCGGATGTCAGCGGATGCTGACGATGGTGTACGTCGAGTCCCCGGCCGGCACCGAGACGGTCACGGCCTCACCCTTCTTCTTGCCCAGCAGCGCGCGGCCGACGGGCGATTCGTTGGAGATGCGACCCTCGTCCGGGGCGGCCTCGGCGGCGCCGACGATGGTGTACTTCTCCTTGCCGCCCTCTCCCTCGATGGTGACCGTGGAGCCGATCTGCACGTACGTGCGCGAGTGCTTCTCTTCGATGATGACCGCGTTCTTGATGATGGCGGTCAGCGTCTGGATGCGTCCCTCGACGAAGGCCTGCTCGTTCTTGGCGTCCTCGTACTCGGCGTTCTCCGTGACGTCGCCGTACTCCTTGGCGTCGTGGATGCGCTGGGCGACCTCCGGTCGCTTGACGTTGGTCAGCTCGTCGAGCTCAGCCTTGAGCTTCTCGAGACCCTCGGCCGAGAGGTATTCGGGCTTGTTCGCGTTCAACGTGGTTCCTCGGGCTGTGCGTCCCTGCGGAGGGACGCGGTGGGACGCGGGTCGGTGGGGCTTGTCAGAGTAGGGTCCTGACGGTCGGCCGCATCGCCCAGTGAGAACAGGCGGACAAGGCGCCGTTCAGAAGGGGGATTGTACACCTTCGGCCCCGGAATCGGACCGTGCAGGGCTAGGCGACCCGGTCCTCGCTGTCCTTGGCCATGCGGCCATCCCGCAGCACCATGACCACGTTGTCAGGCTCGGCCATGAGCGCGATGTCGTCGAGCGGCTGGCCCTTCACGAGCACGAGGTCGGCGCGCTTGCCGACCTCGACGGTGCCGATCTCGTCTTCGAGCATGAACAGCTCGGCGTTGACGCGGGTGGCGCTGATGATGGCCTCGTGCGCACCCAGCACGCGTGCCTTGAACATCAGCTCCTCGCCGCGACGTCCCTGCCACGGACCGACCACGTCGGAGCCGCTGGCCAGCTTGACCCCGGCGTCGCGCGCGACCTGCACCGAGCGGTAGGCCTGCCTGGCGAAGTCGTCGAGCAGGGCGACCTTCTCCGGCGCCAGGCCCATGCGCTCGGGGTGGGCCATGAACGACTCCATCGTCTGCAGCGTGGGCACCATGAAGGCCCCCTCGGCCGCGATGCGCGCGGCCGTCTCGGGCTCGAGGATGGAGCCGTGCTCGATGGAGCGGACCCCGGCGTCGAGCGCCATCTCGACCGAGGGCGTGGTGTGACAGTGCGCCATGACGTACGTGCCCCAGCTGCGCGCGACCTCCACGACCGCGGCGATCTCGGCCACCGAGAGCTGCAGCGAATGCAGGGGATCGGTGGGCGAGATGAGGCCACCGGAGGCCATCAGCTTGATCTGGGTGGCGCCTCGGCGGAGCTGCTCGCGAGCGGCCCGCACGACCTCGTCGACACCGTCCACGACCTCCATGCCGGCCACGAGGCCCGGGATGGTCGGCCCCCGCTGGACGTGCTCGTGCCGCTGGCGGATGTCGGCATGGCCTCCGGTCTGGCTCAGTGGCGAGCCGGCCGGCAGGATGCGCGGGCCCCGCAACGAGCCGCCGGCCACGGCCTGCGCCCAGGCCGGCTCCAGGCCACCCGCGTCGCGGACGGTGGTGAAGCCCTCCTGCAGCGCGTCCTCGATGACCCTGGACACGTCCAGCACGTGCACGATCCAGGGGTCGCTGCCGTGGTCACCCTTGACGCCGATGAGCGCGAAGTGCACGTGCGCGTCGGTCAGACCCGGCAGCAGCGTGGTGCCCGCGCCATCGACCGCGACCACGTCCGCACCGATCCTGCCGACGTCGCCGATCCGGGCGATGCGCCCGGCTTCCACGAGCACATCCACCCGCCCCTCGGGCTCGCGGCCGGTCGCGTCGATGAGCGCGACATCACGGATGACGAGGCGCGCGGGCTGGTCGATGGTCATGGTCACTCCCCTGTCGCCCCGGGACTTCAGCGGCCCAGGCGTAGCAATCTCCGCTTGACCCGCGCCAGTGCGCGATCGTCGGTGCAGGCCACGAACAGCGTGTCGTCGCCCGCGATGGTGCCCAGCACGTCCCGCCAGTGCGCACGGTCGAGCGCCGCGGCGATGGCATGGGCGCTGCCGGGCACAGCGCGGATGACGAGCATCGTGCCCGAACGCCGCACCTCGATGGGCAGGTCCCGAAGCAGCTGCGTCAGGCGCTGGTCGCCGCCGAGCTCCAGGGCCTCCTCGGCCGACGGCAGGGCATAGACCTGGGCGCCGTCGATGCGCACCTTGACCAGGCCCATCTCAGCGACGTCGCGGCTGACCGTGGCCTGGGTCACGCGGAAGCCCTTGTCCTTCAGGGCAGCCACCAGCTCACGCTGCGTGCGCAGCCGCCGGTCTCGCACCACGTCGGCGACCGCCTGCTGGCGGGCCTTCTTGAGCAGCTCGCTGGTGTTGTTGCGGGCCACGACTAGGTGTTCACCAGGAGCAGCACGAGGAAGACCGCGGCCGCGATGAGCCGGTAGGCGATGAAGATGCCGGTGCTGTGGTTGCGCAGATAGCGGAGCATGAAGCCGATGGCCAGCCAGCCCGAGACGAAGGCGGCGATGACGCCGGCGGCGAGCACAGCCAGGTCCACGTCACCGGCCTCGCCGGTGACGATGGTGCGCGCCTTCCACAGGCCGGCGCCGGCGATGATGGGGATGCCCATGAGGAAGGCGAAGCGCGCCGCGGCCTCGCGCTTGAGCCCACGGGCGAGGCCGGCCGCGAGCGTGATGCCCGAGCGGCTGATACCGGGGAACAGCGCCAGGGCCTGTGCCACGCCGATGACCGCGGCGTCGCCGAAGTCGGACTGCTGCAGCTCGCGCTCGCGAGTGCCGATGCGCTCGGCCAGCCAGAGGATGCCGGCCCCGGCCACGAGGATGAAGGGGATGACCAGCACCGCGTCGTAGAAGAAGCCGTCGATCCAGTCCTCGAAGACGAGCCCGAAGAGCGCGGCCGGGATGATCGTGAGCAGCAGCACGAGCGAGAGCTTGCGATCAGGGTCGCCAGCGAAGGTTCGTTCGCGCAGGAGGGCCAGGAACGCGCCCAGCAGCCTGAGCACGTCCCGCCAGAAGTAGACCAGCAGCGCCCCGAGCGTGCCCATATGGAGCATGACCACGAAGGTCGAGCTGTTGATGAGCTGGTCGTCCCAGCCGAGGGCACGTGGCAGCACGATGAGGTGCGCCGAGCTGGACACCGGCAGGAACTCGGTCAGCCCCTGCACGACGCCGATGATGATGGCCTGGACGATCTCTTCCAATCACTCCCTCCCTCGGCACGCACAGGCCGTGGTCGCCACAGGCTACTCGCAGGACCGAACGACCGCCGGTGACGGGACCGGCGGTCGTGTGCCGGCCGCGGCGTGGCAGCGCTACTCGATGATCCAGGCGTCGATGGCGCGCTCGTAGTCGAGCAGCTCGGCCGGCTCGAACCACAGCGCCAGCTCGGCGGCGGCGTTCTCGGGGCTGTCCGAGGCGTGCACGATGTTCATGCCCGTCTCCAGGGCGAAGTCACCGCGGATCGAGCCGGGCGCGGCCTCGTTGGGGCGGGTGGCGCCGTTGATGGCTCGGCAGATCTCGATGGCCTTGGGGCCTTCGACGGCCATGGCCACGAGCGGGCCGCTGGTGATGAACTCGATGAGGCCGACGAAGAAGGGCTTGTCCGAGTGGACCGCGTAGTGGCGCTCGGCGAGAGCGCGGTCCGCCTGCAGCAGCTTGAGGCCGGCGATACGCAGCCCGCGCGACTCGTAGCGATCGATGAGGCGGCCGACGAGGCCCCGCTGGACGCCGTCGGGCTTGATCAGGATGAGGGTGCGCTCGCTCACGTGGGCTCCTTCGATGGCGGCCCTTCCGAGAGGGCCTGGTGGGCTGCCTGATATGCCGCCGCGGCCTCGTTTTCGCGGCCGAGGTTGCGGTAGGCGTCGCCTCTGACGAGATGGATGGCCGAGAGGTGGCGGCTGCTCACCGGGACGGTGGCCGCGGCACGGTCGGCCGAGGAGAGGATGATAGGTGCCAGCGCCGGGTCCAGCCGCAGCAGCACGCCGAGGCGCGAGACGGCCGCAGCGATGTCCCCGGCGGCGATGGCATGGTCGACGATCTCGAGCTCCTCGCCCGCGATGCGACCGCTCATGACCACCGCGCCCGTGCTGGCGGCGCCCCCCGGCTGGCCCACGGCACCTCGTCCGAGCGGGGCCATCTCCGGCTCCGCGACCGGCTGCTCGATGGCCTGGAGTGGCCACGTGTCGGCGGTCGGCTCGGCGACCTCGCTGCCGCCGACGAGCAGTCCCCACCGTCCGGGCTCGGTGGCGCCGACGGCCATCCAGCCCTCGTCGGCCGGCGCCCAGATCGAGCTTCGGGGCTCGAGCGCGAAGAGCACGTCGACCGCGCCACCGAGGCGCTCGGACAGCGAGCGGGCGATCGGTTCGGCCTCAGCCTCTTCCCCCTTCTGGGCCATGTCCTCGGCGATGATCAGGGCGGCCAGCGGCTCGTCGCCCCCGGAAGCCTGATGGGCACGAGCGGCTTCGGCCGCGCCCTCGAGGTCGCCGCTACGCCAGCGGACCTCGGCCAGGTCGGCCATGGCCTCGCGGTCGAGCGTGCCGGCGCCGGCCATGCCCTCGAGCGTGGCCCGGGCGAGCGTCACCAACCCGCCACGCAGGTGGACTCGGGCGAGACGTGCGTCGGCCGTGCGCTCGGCGGCGGTGGCCTGGTCGTCGGACGGTCCGGGCACGGGCGTGTCGGAGGTGGCGGCCGGCACCGTGATGGGCACCGAGCCTCCCGGGCGTGGCCGAGGCTCGGGCACCGGTGCCGCGGGGCCGGGCCCGGACGGCGCGTGAGCTGCGCCAGCGGCTGGCGACGCAGCGGCCGGTGGCGCTCCCGGGGACGACGACGCGCTGGAGGACGGTCCGGGACGTGTTCCGGGTGGTGGTGCCATCGGCGCCGGCATCCCGGCGCCGGGAGGCGGAGCGCCACGCGGCGGTGGGCCGCCACGCGGCGGCGGAGCGGACCGATGGGGTGGAGGCCCGGCCGATGGACCCGGCGACCCCGGGCGGGGAGGAGGTCCGGGCGGTGGGGCCGGAGGCCTCGCACCGGGCGGCATGGGGCCGGGCGGCATGGGCCCGGAGGGCATGGGGCCGCGCGGCATGGGGCCGGGTCCGCGAGGCGGCCCGGGGGGCGGCATCATCGGCGCACCCTGGGCCGGAGCCTGTGGTGCCGGGGGTCGTGTCGCCGGCGCGTCATGGGGTTGGCCGGGTGGTCGTTCGTCGGTCACGGCAGGCGCAGCGCTCCCTCTAGGGCCGTCGACTCCAGTCCGGGCCCGATGACCGCGGCGCAAAGGCCCTCGTCCCGGAACAGGCGGCCAGCCAGACCCTGGATGTCATCGGCCGTCACGGCTCGCAGGGCGTCCATCACTTCGTCCATCGTCATCACGCGTTCGTGCAGCGCCTCCTGGCTTCCAAGGAACGATGCCATCGAGCGCGACTCCTCCAACCGCAGCTCCAGCCGGCCGAGGGTGAAGTTGCGCGCGCGGTCGAGCTCGGCCTGCGGGACCGGCTCGTCGCGCAACCGTGAGAGCTCCGCGAGCACGCCCCGCATGGCAGGCACGACATCGTCTGCATCGACGCCCATGTAGACCTGCAGGATGCCCGTGTCAGCGTAGTCGGTCTGGAAGGAGTGCACGTCATAGGCCATGCCCTCTTCCTCGCGGATCTTCATGAACAGCCTCGAGGAGGTGCCGTCGCCGAGGACGGTGTTGAGCAGGTCCAGCGTCCACTGGTCGGCGTGGTCGCGTGGCAGGCCCGGCAGGCCCAGCACGACGTGGGCCTGCGCTGTGTGGCGGCGCTCGAGGCGGATACGCTCGACGGGGCCGCTGGGTGCCGCCGGGAACCCCTGGACGACGCCATTGCCACGACCGAAGCTGCGATCGACGAGATCGACCGCGTCTCCATGGCCGATGTCGCCGGCCAGGGCCACGACCATGTTGGCCGGCTGGTAGCCGGCACGCCAGAAGCCACGGATGTCCTCGTCGGTCAGGGAGCGCACGGACGTCTCGTCACCGGCGATCTCCCAACCCAGGGGGCTGTCGCCGAACCAGGCCTCGTCCCAGACGTTGTAGATGAGCTGCGCCGGATCGTCGCGATAGGACCGGATCTCGTCGATGATGATCTCGCGCTCGTGAGCGATGTCATCGGAGCGCAGCAGCGGGTGCAGCGTCAGCTCCGAGAGCACGCGGACGCCGAGGTCCGCCTCCCGGATCGGCAGGCGCGTCCAGTAGACCGTGGTCTCGCGGTCGGTAGCGGCGTTGGAGCTGCCGCCGACGCCCTCGATGGCATCTGAGACCTCGCGCGTCGTGGGCAGCGCCTCGGTGCCCTTGAAGGTGATGTGCTCCATGAAGTGGGCCAGGCCGGACTTGGCGCGGGTCTCACCGCGGGAGCCGACCATGACGTAGACGGCCGCGGACAGGGAGCGCATGCCGGGTAGGCGGGCGGAGATGACGCGCGGCCCATCGGGAAGCGCGGTACGTTCGAACATCGGGGCGTCATGCTACACGGGCTCGGGCACCACGCCCGCAGGCCTACGCTTCGGAGCCGGCCTCCCCGCCGGTCTCGCCGCCCTGGGGACCGTCGCCCTCGGCAGGCTCCTGGCCATCAGGGGTGCCCAACTCCATCTGGATGTAGCCCGGCGTGACCTGGAACGGCAGCGGCTCCTGCACCATCTCGTCAGCACTCCCGCCCGGCGGCGGCACGAACTCGAGCACGACCCGCTCGTCACCCTGCACCAGCACGTAGGTGATGAGCTGGTCCGGCCGCGTCTCGAACTCGAGATGCTCCCAGGACGCGACCGAGAGGCAGATCGAGAGCGGCGTGAAGAAGGAGGAGACGTCCGGGCGGTCGGCCACGATGCGCTCGACCCAGCCGGTGCCGTGGGAGATGATCTCGCGCCCGCGCAGGTAGCGGTAGGCCACGGTCTGACGCAGCATGGGACGCAGCAGGTGATAGATGTCGACGGGGTTGGAGACCAGGCCAGCGTTGACGAAGAACTTGGCTGGTTGCTCGGTCGACACGCACCCTCCCGCTACAGCGACCCACGTCCGTGCGATCGCGATCGACGACGCGGCGATGGTATCGCAGCGGTGATGCTCCGCACTTGGCCGTGACGCATCCCGCGCTCATGCGCGACTTGGCTGGCGCACGTCGGGCGCAGGCCTATCATCGGGCTGTGATCCTGGCAGTCGACATCGGCAACAGCGCCGCCAAGGCCGCGATCGTGGAGGGTGACGTCGTCCTCCGGTCGGGCCGGCTCGACACGTCCACGGCGGGTGCCGAGGACCTCCTCGACGGCCTGCGCGTGCTGGTGGGAGCCAACGACGAGCCACCCTCCGCCATCATCGCCGTCAGCGTCGTCGACCGTTGGACCGAGCGGCTCGAGATCGCCGCCGACGCGCTCGGCTTGCCGCTGACCATCGTCGCCGCCAGCCACATCCCCATCAGCACCGCGCTCGCTCGACCCGACCGTACCGGCCCCGACCGGCTGCTCGCGGGCTGGGCGGCGGCACACATCTACGGCACCCCGGTCATCGTCGTCGACCTCGGCACGGCCACCACCGTCGACGCCGTCGACGCCGACGGCTTCTTCCTTGGTGGCGCCATCGCCCCCGGCCTCGAGCTGGCGGCCGACGCGCTAGCGGAGCACACCGCCCGCCTGCCTCGCATCGACGTGGCCCTGCCCGACGAGGCCATCGGCATCGACACCGCGGGGGCCATCGCCAGCGGCGTCGTCATCGGCCACATCGGCACGGTGCGAGAGCTGGCACGGCGCATGCACGCTCACATCGCGGTCCCCGCGGCCCGCACCAAGGTCGTCATCACCGGCGGCCACAGCGCCGCCTCGTGGGCTCGGGCCGCCTGGCGAACCCCAGCCGGAGCTGAGCTGCCCGCCATCGCCGACGCGCTCGACCCCGACCTCGTCATCCGGGGCCTCGGCCTGCTCGCCGAGCACATGGGCACCCGACCATCCGCAGGAGCATCGCGATGATCGACCAGCCACTACAGGGACGCCTCATCCTCCTCGGCATCACCGGCTCCATCGCCGCCTACAAGGGCGCCGAGCTGCTGCGTGAGCTGACCCGTGCCGGGGCGGAGGTGCAGGTCATGATGAGCGAGGCCGCGACCCACTTCATCGGCCCGCTCACGCTGGAGGCGCTGTCCGGCCGACCGGTCATGCTCGATCCGCTGGAGCTGCAGAGCGACAGCCGCATCGGGCACATCGTGGCCGCCGATTCGGCCGATGCCATCCTCGTGGCGCCGGCCACCGCCCGCTGGCTGGGTGCCATGGCCAACGGCCTGGCCAGCGACATCATCACCGCCACCTGCATCGCCAGCGCGGCCCCGGTCGTGATCGGGCCGGCCATGGATGGCGACATGTACGTCCATCCCGCGACCCAGGGCAACGTCGCCCGCCTGCGCGAGTTCGGCTACACGGTCGTCGACCCCGACACCGGCGCGCTGGCTTCGGGCCAGGAGGGCATCGGCCGCCTCGTGGAGCTGCCGTTGCTGGTGGACGCGGTCGTCAAGGCCGTCGAGGGCAGGCCCATCCGCGAGCCCGACCCCGCATCGCGCCCGCCGCACGCGTGGCCTCGACGACGGGACCTGGCCGACTGGCACCTCGTGGTCACCGCGGGCGGTACGGCCGAGCCCATCGACCCGGTGCGTTTCATCGGCAACCGCTCCAGCGGCAAGATGGGCGTGGCCATCGCGCAAGCGGCCCTTGACCGGGGGGCGCGGGTGACGCTGGTCAAGGGCACCACCAGCGTGGCCCCACCGGACGGCGCCACCGTGGTCGAGGCCGAGACCGCAGCCGAGATGCGCGAGGTGGTGCTGGCGGCCCTGCCCGGGGCCGACGCCCTCATCATGGCCGCGGCGGTCGCCGATTTCCGGCCGTCGGCCAGGGCAGAAACGAAGATCTCCCGAGCCGACGGGCTCGACCTGCGCCTGGAGCCCACGAGCGACATCCTCGCCGAGGCCGCGGCCCTCGCCCGTGAGCGGGGCGATGATCCCGCCGGTCGGACCATCATCGTGGGCTTCGCGGCCGAGACCGGCTCGCTCGCACGGGCGCCGGCAAAGGCCGCCCGCAAGGGCGTCGACCTGCTCGTGGCCAACGACGTGGCCGAGCAGGGATCCGGCTTCGGCACCGAGACCAACCGCGTCACCCTCGTCGTGCCCGGACGAGAGCCGGAGCCCTGGCCCCAGCTGCCCAAGGCGGAGGTCGCGGACCGGCTCCTCGACCGTGTGCTGGCACTCCGGCCCTGAACGGGTCATCATTGAGCTCATGAGCGCCAGCAAGCCGGTTCGCCGCGTCACCATCGCCGACATCGCCCGGATGTACGAAGCGGGAGAGCGTTTCGCGACCATCACGGCGTACGACTTCCCCACCGCGCGCATCGTCGACGAGGCCGGCATCCCGCTCATCCTCGTGGGCGACTCGCTGGGCATGGTCATGCTCGGCTACGACACCACCGTACGCGTCAACATCGACGAGATGCTCCACCACACGCGCGCCGTGGCCCGTGGCGCCAAGCACGCGCTGGTCGTCGGCGACATGCCCTTCCAGAGCTACGGCGTCTCCACCGAGAAGTCGGTCGAGCACGCCGGACGCTTCCTTTCGGAGGCCTACGCGCAAGCGGTCAAGATCGAGGGTGGGGTGCGCTCGGCCCGCACGATGGAGGCCATCGTCAGCAACGGCATCCCGGTCATGGGCCACATCGGCCTGACCCCGCAGGCGGTCAACCAGCTCGGCGGCCACCGCGTCCAGGGCAAGACCCGCGAGTCGGCGCGCAAGCTCATCGCCGACGCCCTCGCGGTACAGGAGGCGGGCGCCTTCGCGGTCGTGCTCGAGCTCGTGCCCGCAGAGCTGGCGCAGGCCATCACCGAGCGCCTCTCGATCCCCACCGTGGGCATCGGCTCGGGACCGTACACCTCGGCCGAGATCCAGGTCATCACCGACGTGGTGGGGTTGACCCAGGGCTTCGTCCCACGCCATGCACGTCGCTTCGGCGAGGTCGGTGAGGAGCTGGCCAGGGCCGTGCGTGCCTACCGCGACGCGGTCACCTCCGGCGACTTCCCTGCCGCGGCCGAGTCGAGCTCCATGGAGGCCTCGGTGCTGGAGGAGGTGCTCGGCCGAGGCGAGCTGGACCAGGCCGCCTCGAGCATGGCTATCCCGCTCGATCGCGACCTCTAGCCGCCCGAGGCCCCGGCCGATGCCGCCGACCCGATGACCCGCGTCCTCCACACCCGAGCCGAGCTGCGGGCGGCCCTCTCCGAGGTGCCTCGTACGGTGGGCCTGGTGCCGACCATGGGCTGGCTCCACGACGGCCACCGCTCGCTGATGGCACAGGCGAGGGCGGCCGACGCGACGACCGTGGTGACGATCTTCGTCAACCCGCGACAGTTCGACGAGGCCGCCGACTACACGCGCTACCCCCGCGACATCGATGCGGACATCGCCCTCTGCGCGGCGGAGGAGGTCGACATCGTGTGGGTGCCCGAGGTGGACGAGGTCTACCCGCCCGGCTTCGACACCACCGTCAGCGTGGGCGCGGTGGCGGCGCCGCTCGAGGGCGCGGCGCGACCCGGGCACTTCGACGGCGTGGCCACCGTCGTGGCCACGCTCTTCGCGCTGGTCGGTGCGGAGCACGCCTACTTCGGGCAGAAGGATGCGCAGCAGGTGATGGTCATCCGGCGCATGGCCCTCGACCTGGCCCTGCCCACCGAGGTCATCGCCTGCCCCACCGTGCGTGAGCCCGATGGGCTGGCCCTCTCGTCACGCAACGTGCACCTCACGCCCGAGGAGCGGGCCGTTGCGCCGGTCCTGCACCGCGCGCTCGTTGCCGCCCGCACGGCCTACGGGGAGGGCGAGCGCGACGGCGACGTCCTGCGCGGGCTGATGGAGGAGGTCCTGGCCACCGAGCCGCTGGCGCAAGTCGAGTACGTCTCGGTGGCCGACGCGCTCACGCTGGCGGAGCTGCGCTCGATCGAGGGGCCGGCGCTGTTGTCGATGGCCGTGGCCCTGGGCACCACCCGACTGATCGACAACGAGCTGGTGGGGGCGTGAGGGAGCGACCGCCCGCGCGCGCCGGTCAGCCTCGGCCGACCTCGCCCCGGCGGGAGGCGCGATCGGCGATCCGCTGCAGGCCCCGCCGGACGAGCGTGCGGGTGCCGGCGACCTCGGGCTGAGCGCTGGTGGCACCTCCCAGCGGCACGCCGAAGGGGAACGTCGGCTCATCGAGCCGCTGCAGCAGCACGTCGACGTCGAGGTTCTCGGCCACCAGCTGCTTGATGGCCTCGATCTTGGCGCGGTCCTGGACGTGCGTCTTGATGAGCAGGCCGTGCAGCTGGCTGGCCATGGGATAGATCTCGTCGGACACGAGCAGCGAGAAGATGCCGGCCACCCGCAGAGCCTCGACGTCGCGATCGGACGGGCGGCGATCGTTGGTGAAGACGATGCCCGCGAGCAGCCGGGCCTCGGGATCCTCCGGCTCGCGACCGTAGGTCGGGCGGCTGCGCAGGCGGTCGAGCAGGCCGGGCTCGCGATTGAGCTCCTTCTGCGTCTCGTTGGCCGCGATGACCGCGTGGATCACGTCCTCGCGATCGCCCTGCACGATGAGCAGCGAGCCAGGGCCGATCTTTTCCAGCACGTGGCGCGCCTGTCCCGAGCCGATGGCCACGTGCTCGATGTGCCGGTCCATGTCCTCGCCCGAGCTGAGCAGCTCACCGCGCATCTGCTCGAGGATCATCGAGAGCGTGGGATACGAGAGCAGCGGCCGGTAGGGCAGGATGCCCAGGAGGTCGATGCCGTGAAGCGCGAGACCCCGCTCGAGCACCTCCCGCAGCGTGGGGTCGGCGTCGATGTCGACCTTGTTGATGATGGCGCCCACGAGCGGCACGCCCCGACGCGCGAAGAGGGCCTGGTTGAGCACGATCTCGTCGATGGGCCGGCCCACGCCGCCCTCGCTGACGATCACCACCGGCGCCCGCAGACGGGCGGCCACATCGGCGTTGGAGAGACCCACCACGGCGCCCACGCCCGCGTGGCCGGTACCCTCGATGAGCAGCATCTCGTGGCCCGAGAGGTTGCGGTGCGCAACGTCGATCCGGGCCGCGAGGTCCTCCACCACCTCGCCCCGGATGAAGGACTTGGTGAAGCCGCGCGGGATGTGCACCGGGCTCATGTCGACGAGCGCATCGCTGAGCCCGAAGAGCTCCTTCATGAGGATGGCGTCCTCGTCCGCGGGCACGTCGTCGACCATGGCGTAGCGCTGGCCCACAGGCTTGGTGAACGCGGTGTCGATGCCCTTGTCGATGAGCGCCGCGAGCAGACCCAGCGAGAGCGTCGTCTTGCCGCGGTTGCGGCCGGTGGCGGCGAGGTAGACCTGTCGCATGGCCCAAGGGTAGAGCGCGCGACCCGCTAGCATCTGGGGCGTGAACACCGTCGTCTTCGATCTGGGCGGGGTCCTCGTGGACTGGGATCCCCGCCACCTGCTGCGCAAGGTCATGCCCGGTCGCGAGGCCGAGATGGAGGCCTTGCTTGCCGATGTCCTCGATCACGCCTGGAACCTCGAGCGCGACAGGGGCGACTCGTGGGCCGCAGCCATGGAGCAGAACAAGGTCGCCTACCCGGAGTGGGCCGAGATCTTCGATCTGTACACCGAGCGCTGGGCCGAGACGCTGGCCGGCTCCCACGAGGGCACCGTCGAGATCCTGCGTGAGCTCAAGGCGAGGGGCACACCGCTGTATGCGCTCAGCAACTGGTCGGCCGAGATGTTCCCGCACGCGGAGGCCAGGTACGACTGGCTGGAGCTGTTCGACGGCGTGGTCGTCTCGGGCCGCGTGAAGATGGTCAAGCCGGACCGCGAGATCTTCGACTACCTGCTGCGAACCTACGACCTCGAGGCGGACGACATCCTCTTCGTCGACGATCACGAGCCCAACGTCGTGGCCGCGCGCTCGTACGGCATCAGGGCCCACCACTTCACCGATCCGCACGCTCTGCGCCTCGAGCTCGTCGAGGCCGGCCTGCTCGACGAGGCCGGGGCGTCAGGTACGATCGCGCGGTGTTGAACCCGGGTCGACACCTGAGCCGTGTGCTCGTCGCCTTCTCACTCGTGCTGGCCGTGGGACTCGGCGTGCCCGGGACCACGAGGCCTGCGCAGGCGGCCACGAAGCCCGACATCGTGCTCATCCACATGGACGACTGGTCGCCCAAGGTCAGACGCTTGTGGTCCGACCCCGACCGCACGCCGGCGCTGGCCAAGTTCGCCAGGGCCGGGGTCGAGTTTCGCAACGCCACCGGCTCCACCCCACTGTGCACGCCCGGGCGAGCCAACCTCATCACCGGCCAGTGGGGTCACAACAACGGCGTGACCACCAACAACCCGCGTCTCTACGACCCCGCCGACAACCTTTCGATCAAGGTCCGCGACGCCGGCTACCACACGATCTTCGGTGGCAAGTTCCTCATCAAGATGGAGAAGCACTTCCCGAAGCGCGCGGACGTCCTGCCCCTGGCCAGGGGCTGGGACCGCTACGACCTCATCTGGAAGCGCACCTCGAAGGCCAACGCCTACTACTACAAGTACCTCATGTGGACCAAGGCCAGGACCGTGTACCACGGTGCCAAGGCCAGGGACCACTCCACGCGGATCGTCGCCCAGCGCATCGCCGGCCACATCCGCAACGCCCCAGCGGACAAGCCCCTCTTCGTCGAGATGTCGCTCTTCGACGGGCACAAGCCCAACCTGCCCATGAAGCAGTTCGTCGGCCACCCCAAGTGCAGGGGCGTGGGCGGCTGGAGCGGCCTGGGCTACGACGAGTCGAACGTGAAGGACAAGCCCGCCTGGGTCCGGTCCCAGCCCAGGCTCAAGGCCAGGTCCTACCCGCTGCGCAAGGCCTGCGAGGAGATCATGACCGTCGACTGGGCCGTCCAGAAGGTGCGCAACGCCCTCGCCAGCCAGGGACGGCTGGCCGATACGCTGATGATCCTCACCGCCGACAACGGCTGGATGATGGGCGAGCATCGCCTCCTCGGTGGCAAGCGCGTGCCCTATGCCACGCCCATCCCGCTGTACGTGCGCTGGCCGGCCCAGATCGGCAACGAGCGAAGGCTGGAGACCGAGCGGGTCTCGAACGTCGACGTCGCGCCCACCATCTGCGCGGCGGCCGGCTGCGCGCTGCCTGATGCGGACGGCATGAGCCTGCTGCCCATCATCAGGGGGGACGCCGACCGGGTGAACCGCCTCTTCGTCTACGAGGAGTTCCTCGACTCGGTCGACCCCGCGCCCGGCTGGTACTCCATCCGCACGACGAAGAAGTACTCGACCAACAGGCGCTGGGTGTACACGGAGTACCGCACCGGCGCGCGGGAGCTCTACGACCTCACCTCCGACCCCGGGCAGCTGCGCAACCTCATCAGGGAGCCCAGGCACCGAGCCCGCGCCGAGGACCTCAGGGATCTACTGCACCGCGAGGTCATCGGCCCCGATGACGTGCGTTGGGGCGAGATCCACTAGCGGCCAGGACCAGACGCGCCGAGCCTGTCCTAGTCGCGGCCGCGCGCGGCGAGGTTGCGGTCGAGGCGGTCGAGCGCGTCGCGCAGCCGCATGAGCGTGTCGTCGTCGACGGTCTCCTCGGCGGTGTAGGGGCCAAGCTGCTCGAGGATGTCCGCGATGAGCCCGTAGAAGACGTGCGCATCGGCGAGGAAGAACTGCGGCTCGTTGTTGTAGCGCACGAGCGTGAGCCGGCCCTGCAGCACGCGCCGCTCATCGACGTTGGCCACCTGCGTCGAGAAGTCGTGGCCCTGGATGCCATCGGGGTTGTTGAGGAAGTTCAGGGCGTTGTCGATGGCCAGACCGAAGCGGGCGCGCCAGGCTCGCATGCGCTCGAGGACCTCCGGTGGGATGCGCACCTCCGCGACCTGGTCGAAGACATCGGGCGAGACCGTCAGCAGGCCCACCAGCGTGGTCCCGGGCCGGGCACCGAGCATGACCTGCAGCGAGCGCTCGAGCGTGAAGACCTCGGAGTCGAAGCGCGGGCTGGTGATGACGTCGGTGAGCAGGTCCTCGACATTGTCGAGCGCACCCGCCTCGCCGAGGGCATCGGCCAGCGCCAGCACCTCCTCCTTGAAGAGGAACTGCTCCTCGTGATCGAGTCGATCGACCATCCCGCTCTCCCTTCGGCCTAGGGGTACAGGCCGCGCAGGGCCGTGGCCTTGGCTACGCGGTCGACCGCCAACAGATAGGCCGCGGTGCGCATGTCGACCTCCTCGCGCTCGGCCACGGCCACGACCTCGCCGAACGAGCGGACCATGATGGCCGTGAGCTTGCTGTTGACCACTTCCTCCGACCACTGGTCGCGATTGAAGTCCTGGACCCACTCGAAGTAGGACACGGTCACGCCACCGGCGTTGCAGAGGATGTCCGGGATCAGGAAGACGCCGTTGGCGTGGAGGATCTCGTCGGCGTCCGGGGTGGTCGGGCCATTGGCCGCCTCGGCCAGGATCCTGGTCTTCACCCGCGGAGCGTTGTCCCTGGTGATCTGGTTCTCCAGCGCTGCCGGGATGAGCACGTCGAGGTCCAGCTCGAGCAGCTCGCGGTTGGTCACGTTCTCCGAGCCGGGATAGCCCACGACCGTGCCGTGCTCGGCCTTCCAGGCCTTGACCGCCTTGATGTCCAGCCCCCCTGGCGCATAGACCCCGCCCTGCGAGTCCGAGACGGCCACGACGTTGGCGCCCATGGAGTCGAGCAGCGTGCCCGCCACCGAGCCGGCGTTGCCGAAGCCCTGGATGGCGATGCGTGCCCCGATGATGTCCAGCCCGATGTGGCGCGCGGCCTCGGAGATGGTGACCACGGTGCCGCGACCGGTGGCTTCCGCGCGACCTTCCGAGCCACCGAGGCTGATGGGCTTGCCGGTGACCACGCCCGGGACGGTATGGCCCACGTGCATGGAGTAGGTGTCCATGATCCAGGCCATGACCTGCGGGTTGGTGTTGACGTCCGGCGCAGGGATGTCGCTCTGGGGGCCGATGATGACGCTGATGTTGGTGGCGAAGCGACGCGTCAGGCCCTCGAGCTCGCGCAGCGAGAGCTGCTTGGGGTCGACCGCGACGCCACCCTTGCCGCCACCGAAGGGGATGCCCACGACGGCACACTTCCAGGTCATCCACATGGCCAGGGCGCGGACCTCGTTGAGGGTCACGTCCTGGTGGTAGCGCAGGCCGCCCTTGCTGGGGCCGCGCCCGAGGTTGTGCTGCACGCGGTAGCCGGTGTAGACCTCCACCCGGCCATCATCCATGCGCACCGGCACCGTGACGATGAGCTCGCGCTCCGCCTCGCGCAGGACGGCCCGCAGCTGCTGGTCCAGGTTCAGCCGGTCAGCGGCGATGTCGAACTGGCGCTGGGCCACGGCCCACGCATCAGGCACCGGGGTGACATCGGGAGCGGCCATCAGGACTTCCACCTCCAGCGACGAGCGCCGGGCCCCGAGGACGGGCGGGCTGGCTCGATCCAAGCGGGCCTAGCGTACCGCGGCGGACGGGGCTGCCGAAGGGCCATTCGGCCGAGTTCAGCCGGCCAGGATGCGCGTCACGCCGACCATGTCCGGCCCTACGTGAGCCCCGGCCACGGCGCCGGTCAGACAGATCTCGATCTCGGACCGCGGGACCCCGGTGGCCTCGGCGACCTGGTCGGCGAAGTGCTCCACGTCGTCGGCGCCGGTGTGCAGCACGGCCACCTGCTCGGTGGCCTCCTCGGCGGCGATCTCGAGCAGGCGCGCCCGCGCCTTGGCCGCCGTGCGCTTGCGGTCGACCGAGACGACGACGCCGTCCTCCACGCCCAGGATGGGCTTGATCGAGAGGGCTGAGCCCAGCAGCGCCGAGGCCCGGCCGATGCGACCGCCCTTCTGCAGGTATTCGAGCGTGTTGGGCGTGAAGTTGAGGCGGCTGCGCCCGACCAGGTCCTGTGCCAGGTCCACGATGTCGGCCTTGCCCGCACCGGTGGCGGCAAGCTCCGCGGCGCGTCTGACGATGATCCCCTGCGGCTGGGTCACGGTGCGCGAGTCGACCACCTGCACCACGCCCGCCTCGAACGCCTCGGCGGCCTGCACGGC
>JBFLKP010000252.1:0-3797 GCA_040883225.1 Candidatus Limnocylindrales bacterium
CGCATCTGCTCCTTGACCTCGTCCTCGCCGAGGGCGAAGCCGACGATGTTCAGGTTGATCTCGAACCCGGCCTCGCGCAGCTCCGCGAGCGCGGCCTCCGGATCCTCCTTGCAGGTGGCCTTGCCGTCGGTGATGAGCACCACGATGCGTTGCCCCTCCACCTCGGCCAGGTCGTCACGGATCTCGCGCAGGGCTGCGGCGATGGGCGTGCCGGTGTTCTTCTTCACCGTGAGCCTGTCGACGAGCCTGATGGTGCGGGCCTTGCGCAACGGGCCCAGCTCCACGAGCTGACGCGTCTCGCAGCCGCTCTTCTTGCCGGCGCCGCCGAACACGCGCAGCGAGACCGGCACGCCAGCAGCGAGGCCTTCGTCGATGAGCTGCCGCATGGAGGCCTTGGCGACCGCGATGCGACGTTTGCCCTCGAGGCGCTTGCGCATGCTGCCGCTGGTGTCGAGGATGATGCCGATGCCCACACCAGGCGCGAGTGGCAGCGCAGCGCCCTCGGGTGCCGCCACCACCAGCTCGCCCGGTGAACGGTCGACGAACGTCGCGGCCGCGTCGAGCGTGTAGAACGCCGGGCGCCGCAGGCGCGTCGACATGCGCTCGAAGGCCCGCTCCATCTCGGCGTGCGTGGCCGGGAAGGCATAGTGGCCGCCGTTGGCGTCGGCCCACGAGCGCATGAGGTTGCGGGTCCGGAAGGGCTCGTTGGAGGCCCCGACGTGGACGCTGTAGACCACCGGTGAGACCTCCTCGAGAGCCGTCCACCACTGTGGGGTCAGATCGAACGACCCGCTCTCGGCATCGGTGACCACGAGGATGGCGCGCGTGCCCTCGCGGTCGGCCAGGAGCTGGCTCACCTGCAGCAGGCTCTCCTCGGCGTCGCTGGAGTCCTTCGTGCCGGGCAGCCAGTTGTTGACGGCATCCTCGAGGATGCCCGGCTGGTCCTGCCAGGTGTCGAGGAGCGCGTCGTAGCCGAAAGGCAGGATAGTCGCGACCTCTCGTCCCGGCTGGACGTCGGCCGCGAACGCGCGCATGCCCTCGAGCACGAAGTCGAGGAAGGGACCCATGCTCCCGCTGGTGTCGAACGTGAAGGCGACGTTGAACGGCACCTGCTCCACGAGCAGGTCGTAGCTGCCCGGCTCGACGTCAGCCTCGTAGCGCTGTGACCCGCCCGGCACCGGCGAGAGCCGCATCGGGACCTCCGAGCCGGCAGCATCGAACAGCGTCAGACGGACGTCCGGGACCGGCACGCCGCCGACCTCGAAGCTGAGGCTGTTGCTCCCAGGGGCCACCTCGATCCCATACCAGTCCACATCCTCGAGGATCTCCGCTCGGTCCGTGCGCCGGATCCCCATCGCCAGCGGCGTGGCGGTGGCTCGCGTGTCCCCGGCATCAGGGCCGGCGGTCAGCACGGTCTCAACGGAGGCGGTCAGCCACTCGAGCGGACCCTGGCGCGAGGTCTTGCCCCATTCGCCGAGGATGGAACGGTAGTCATCCGCGACGGCTCGCTCGAGGACCTCGATGCGCGCAGGCGCCTCGACCGACCGTGCCTCGGGACCGAGCGGTGACGAGATGCGGAGGTAACGCGCCCAGGCGGGCGCCTCGAGCCGGAACGGCGTCACGCTGCCGTCGGACCCTCGGTCGAGCTGCCAGTCTCCTAGCGGCTCCCAGGGGCCGAGCGGCCCGTCGATGCTGGCGTCCACGGCCACGCCGGTGAGGCGCGCCTCCTCCTCCGAGCCCTCAGGGTCCTGCCAGCGCAACTCGGTGATCTGCGCTGCCCGACCATCCTGGAACCCGATGACGAGCTCGAAGCGGTCCTGGGGCGGGATCGCGTCGCGGTCGACCCGCAGCTCCTGGCGCCGCAACTCCTCGTCGAGCATCTGGTACCACCCGCCGAGGCCGCCGCTGAAGGGCTCCACCCGCACCACGTGCCCACCGCGAACGGGGTCGGCGATGTTGGCGGGCATGGACTCGGGCACGGTACCGGGCTCGGCGATGACCTTCCACTCGCCCAGGGCCACGACCCCGCTGCGGCGGCGAGCGCTGTGATCGGAGTGGATCCGTAGCATCGCGTGCGTCGCCGGCCGCGGCTCGTCGAGCAGGAACGGCTGGTCGATGGGCAGCGTCAGCAGCCGATCGGTCAGGACCGACTCCCATTCGCTGCCGTCGGTCGAGAGCAGGAGCTCGAACTCGTCGGGGACCTGCCGAGGCTGGAACCCGCGGGCGAGCGGATCGAGGACCGTGCCCCTGACGGACACCGGCTCGTCGCCGGCGAGGTCGACCACGAGCTCCAGCGGGTACGCGCTGACGTTGACGCCGAAGCCCGCCCCCTCGGGCGTGACGCCGTCGTGGAGGAACGGCTCCCGATCGGGGGAGACCGTTCCGGCTGATACTCCGCCGACACCGATCGAGGCCACGTCCAGCCCGCCGAGCAGGGCGGCCGGGACATCCCAGCCCGTGGTCGTCCCGACCGCGGGCGCGTCGGGCGACGCGGCCAGCTCCGTGGAGGCGGTGACCTGCCCCCCGGCGACATCGCGTGCCGCGACGCTGACTCGAACGGGCAGCCCCGCCCAGGCGTCAGGCCGCACCCTCACCTCCAGGGGCAGCTCCTGCGTGGTGCCGGCTGGCAGGTCCATCTCCGGCACGGCGGGCCTGGCCTCCCACGCGTAGTGGCTGGTCACGGTCTCGATCTCGAGGGAGAGGTCCGCGTCGCCGGCGTTGGTCGCGACGATCGTGCCCTCCACGCGTTGCGCCTCGGGCCAGTAGGCGGCGATGGGCTCCGCGGGCAGTTCGATACGCAGCTCGAGGGACGGCGGCTCGGCCCGATCCTGCGGCCTCCAGCCCGGTGACTCGAGCTCGACCCGGTAGGCCGCGTCAGCGAGGATCTCGAGGTAGAGCGGCACACGGCCGGGGACGTCCGAGGCCATCCACGAACCGTCCTCCTGTTGCTCGAGCGTGAGCCGCTCCTGCTCGAAGTCGCCCGCGAACAGGCGCGCCCGTGATGACCCGCCCTCGAGCCGGATCGAGACCGGGCCGGCGCCTTCCAGCGGTGGCAGCCAGGTGGCGTCGAGGTCGCCGGCAGCGTCGGCTCGACCCTCCCAGCGAAGGTCCGTCGGTGCCTCCCGGGCGTTCACCGGGTCCTCGTTGGGCTCCTGGTCGGCAGCAAGCACGAAGGGGTCGAGCCGCTCGCTCGCGAGCGCGTACTGGCCCTCGCTGGGGGTCTGCGGCCGGACCGAGACGCGGTAGTCACCGGGGTGCAGCCACAGGTCGAGGCGCAGCGCGGCGCCGGCTTCGTCCGCCTGGGCGCGGACGAGCTCACCGTCGTCGTCGTACAGGCGGACCTCGAAGAGAGCATCGCCGGGCTGTTCGAGGTCGAGCCGGACGTGATCCTGCGCCGTGAGCGTGAAGCGGTACTCGTCGAGGTCTTGGGCGGTGGCCAGCCGGCCGACGCGACGCTCACCGATCGCGTAGGCCTGGGCGCGGATGGCTTCGTCGTTGGGCTCCCGTTCGGCGTCCGCATCGGGCGGCCCCAGCGGCGTCATCTGCAGCTCGTAGTCGCCGCCCAGCGTGCGCACGCGGAAGACGTGCCGGCCGGGCACGAGGTAGAGGTCGACGAGCCTGGCCGCGCCGTCCTCCGGCGTGGCGGCCATCACCTCCACGCCACCGCGGATCCAGCTCAGGCGTTCGAGCTCGTCGCCCGACGCCTGCACCCGCCAGAGCTGAGGATCGCCGGTGATGTCGACGCGGTGAAAGTCCGGGTCCTCGCGAGACGAGCGCCCGCGCACGCCCAGCCGGGC
>JBFLKP010000038.1:0-4327 GCA_040883225.1 Candidatus Limnocylindrales bacterium
CTGTCCAACGGGCCCCAGCCGGACGGTTGACCAGAAGGTGGAACCCGCGGCACGGCGGTGGCGAGGCGCCGGAACCGCGCCGGTGGCGGTGAGCGCTAGCGGCTGGTAGGGGCGGTGACGCGGCCGCGAGCCAGCAGCGTGCCGATGCCCTCGGAGCCGAGCGGCTTGGAGTAGAGGTAGCCCTGGGCCATGTCGCAGCCGAGCACCGCCAGGCGGCGAGCCTGCTCGCGCGTCTCCACGCCCTTGCCCACGGTCGAGAGACCACGTGCCCGGCAGAGTGCGAGCACGGTCTCGGCGAAGGCCACGTCATCGTCGTTGCCGGCGGCCATGGCCGCGAAGGTCGGCACCAGCTTGACGGCCGTCAGCGGCATCTCACGAACATCGTCAAGGGACGAGCCCTGGCCGAAGTCCTCCAGCGCCAGCCCCACGCCCAGCTCCGCGAGGGCCGCGATGTGGTCGGGGTACGCGCTGCAGCCAGTTCCCAGCTCGAGCGTCAGCGACGAGGGATCGAGGTCCGAGCGCTGAAGCACCGTGGTGATGTGCGGGATGAGGTCGTCGTGGCTCAGCTGCCGCGGCGAGATGTTGACGTTGACCTGCAGGGACTGCATGCGCGCGAAACCGAGGTGCCACGTGCGCAGCTGCCGTGTGGCGGCGTCCAGCACGCGCTCGCCGATGGGCACGATGTGCCCGGTCTCCTCGGCCAGCGGCAGGTACTCGGCAGGGGCGATGGTGCCCATGAGGGGGTGCCGCCAGCGCAAGAGCGCCTCGACCGCCGCGATGGCCCCGGAGCCCAGATCGATGATCGGCTGGTACTCGAGACCGAACTCGTTGCGTTCGACGGCCCGCTCGAGCTCCTCGGCAAGATCGATCGGTGGACGCTGGGTCCGTTGGCGTGTCGGCATGTAAGGGACGCTAGCAGGCGAAACCCGCGTTGGCCCTCCTGACGGTGGTGCCCCCCAGCACCAGGCCCATATGTACCACTACCCCTACGGACATCGCACCGCCCATGACCGCCACGGCCCAGCCCCCTCGGGAGGGATGTGCACCGCTCCGTGCGATAATCGGGACATCCACCACGGGGGTCTCCCGCCCTCGTGCCCCCACCTCCAAGAGGCCATACGTGAACGTCGAGACGTCCACCTGGGCGACCAAGAAGGGTCTGGCCCAGATGCTCAAGGGCGGCGTCATCATGGACGTCGTCACACCAGACCAGGCGCGCATCGCCGAAGCGGCAGGCGCGGTGGCGGTCATGGCGCTGGAGCGCGTGCCCGCGGACATCCGTGCCGCCGGTGGCGTCGCACGCATGAGCGACCCCGCGCTCGTCAGCGGGATCATGGAGGCTGTGACCATCCCGGTCATGGCCAAGGCCCGTATCGGCCACTTCGTCGAAGCTCAGGTGCTGGAGGCGCTCGGCGTCGACTACATCGACGAGTCCGAGGTGCTGACCCCCGCGGACGAGGACAACCACATCGACAAGCACCAGTTCAAGGTGCCCTTCGTGTGTGGCGCCCGCGACCTGGGCGAGGCCCTCCGCCGCATCAGCGAGGGTGCGGCCATGATGCGCACCAAGGGTGAGGCCGGCACCGGTGACATCGTCGAGGCCGTGCGCCACATCCGCTCCGTGAACGCCGGCATCCGGCGGCTCCAGGGCATGCGCGAGGACGAGCTGTTCGTGGCGGCCAAGGAGCTCGGCGCGCCCTACGACATCGTCAAGGACGTGGCTGCGGCCGGCCGCCTGCCGGTGGTCAACTTCGTGGCCGGCGGCATCGCCACCCCGAGTGACGCGGCCCTCGCCATGCAGCTTGGCGCGGAGGGGGTGTTCGTGGGCTCGGGCATCTTCAAGTCGGAGGATCCTGCCACCACCGCCAACGCCATCGTCCAGGCCACCACCCATTTCGACGATCCCAAGATCATCGCGGAGGTCTCGCGCGGCCTGGGCTCGCCCATGCGCGGCATCCACGCCGCCGACATCCCGGAGGAGGAGCGCCTCGCCGTTCGCGGCTGGTAGGCCAGCGGGCGCTGGGTCGGCAAGCATGAGGATCGGTGTGCTTCGCGTCCAGGGAGCCTTCGCCGAGCACGAAGCGCTGCTTCGGAGCATCGGCGCCGAGGCGGTACCCGTGCGCCTGCCCGAGCATCTCGAGGGCCTGGCCGGGCTCATCCTGCCCGGCGGTGAGTCGACGGCCATGCGCAAGCTCATCGACCGCTGGGGCCTGCGTCAGCCGGTCCTCGAGCTGGCCCGTGCCGGCGCGCCCATCCTGGGCACCTGCGCGGGCCTCATCCTGCTGGCGCGAGACATCGTCGGCGACGACGAGCCGGTGTTCCCGCTGCTCGACATCTCGGTCAAGCGCAACGCCTTCGGCCGCCAGCTCGACTCCTTCGAGGCCGACCTCGATGTGCCCGTGCTCGGCGACAAGCCGGTTCACGCGGTGTTCATCCGGGCGCCCATCGTCGAGCGCACCGGCGACGGGGTGGACGTGCTAGCCCGGCTCGAAGACGGTAGCGTTGTGGCCGTGCGACAGCGGAACGTCATCGCCACCGCCTTCCACCCCGAGCTCTCGGGAGAGGCCCGCTTCCATCGACTGCTGACCACGATGGCCGGCGCCTATCACGAGCCCGCCGAGGGCAGCGGGCGACGCCCCCACCCGACACGCAGGGGGCTAGAGGCCTCACGATGATCCGTCGACGCAGCACGACGAGGGGGCGCTGATGCCAGCGACGACTCGCTCGGGCCGCGTCCGCGCCGCCCGCCTCACCGACCTCGCCGCGGTGGGCGAGCTCTCGCGGCTGGCCCACCCCTCGATCGAGATCGAGTCGGCCAACGGCAAGGCCGACGAGCCGCATCGTGCTACGCGCTCGCTGGGCCTGCCCGTGACCGCCAGCCACGTCTCGGTCTTCAGCCTCTTCCGCTTGCCGCTCGGCGCGTTCCAGCCCAACGACCAGCTCTACGTCTACGACGAGGGTGGCCGCCTCTCCGGGCTGGCCCGCGTGGAACGTGATGCCAACCGCGACGAGTGGACCATCGTCGAGCTCGACGCGGTGGATCAGCGCGATGCCGGCGACATCCGCTACCGCCTGGTCCAGCACCTCTTGCGTGACGGCTCGCGGCGCGGCGCCAGTCGCTTCCACGTGGCCTGTGCCGACGCCGATGGCAACGTGGAGCTGTTCATGCAAGCCGGCTTCGTGCGCTACGGCGAGGAGACCATCCTCTTCCGCGAGCCCAACCGCAAGTTCCCCAGCCTGCGCTCACTCGATGCCGACGAGCTGCGCATCCGGCTCACCACCCACCTCGACTCGGTCGACCTGGCACGCCTGTACAAGCGGGTCACGCCGGCGCCCGTCGCTCGCCTCGAGGGCTATCGGCTGCCCGACTGGGAGCACCTGCCCGGCCGCTCCAGCGTCCCGCGCACCTCGCTCACGCCGCTGCTCCGCTTCGCCGACGTCGAGTCGCTGGTGCAGGAGTCGGCCGAGGGCCAGGGGCTGGCGGCCTTGATCCAGGTGGGTGTGGCCAAGGAGCAGCAGCCGCACTACCTGCGGATCCTGTCCCTCCCGGGGCACGACGCCACGCCGCTCATCCGCTATGGGCTCGGGCTCATCGGCGAGCGTAGCGGGGCGCACAAGCGCTCGGCCAACCCCGCCCACCAGCACGGCGTCATGGCCTGCGTGCGGACCTACGAATCACCCATCGACCACCGCCTCGAGGAGCAGGGGATGGAGCCCATCGCGACGGTCTCCCTGCTCGTCAAGGAAGCGCTCGTGCGGGTCGCCGAACCCTCGCTGGTGCCTGCCGTCTGATGTCCACCTCGCCATCGGAGGAACCCATGTCGTCGAGCCACTCCGAGACCCGCACCCCACCGGCCACACCCGAGGTCGTCGACGCCGAGCCGGCTGTTCCAGCCGCGGCCGACCTTGCAGCGCCTGGTGGCCATCCGAGGGACGCCGCTCACACGCAGGAGCCCATGGCCGACCACCTCGAGTCCTTGCTCGATGCGCTGCCGCCCGAGATCAGCGGACGCATGCGCGAGCTCGAGGGCGTGGGCAACGTCATCGAGGTCGTGATGGACCTTGGTCGCCGGCCCGAGGCGCGCTTCGGCGGCGGTGGTGAGGAGGTCCTCCTCGAGCGCGAGATCCGGCCCGACGACATCCAGTACGTGGTCGACCACGTGGGCTCGTTCGGTGACGACAACCGCGCGGGCATCGAGCGCACGCTCCATCGCATCAGCGCCATCCGCAACCGCAGCGGCAAGATCGTCGGCCTCACCTGTCGCGTCGGCCGGGCCGTCTTCGGCACCATCGAGATCATCGACGACCTCGTCGAGTCGGGCCAGTC
>JBFLKP010000253.1:0-2645 GCA_040883225.1 Candidatus Limnocylindrales bacterium
GTGATGACGCCGTCCTTGCCGGTCTTGTCGAAGACGTCCGCGATGAGGTCGCCGATCTCCTTGTCGGCGGCGCTGATGGCCGCGACCTGGGCGATCTGCTCGTTGGTCTTGACCTCGATGGCGTCGGCCTTGAGGCGCTCGACGACCGCGTCGAGGGCCCGGTCGAGCCCGTGCTTCATGATCATCGGGTTGGCGCCGGCTGCGACGTTCTTGAGCCCTTCGGCGATGAGCGCCTGGGCCAGCACGACCGAGGTCGTGGTGCCGTCGCCCGCGACGTCGTCGGTCTTCGTCGCAGCCTCCTTGAGCAGCTGCGCGCCCATGTCCTCGAAGGGATCCTTGAGCTCGATGTCTCGGGCGATGCTCACGCCATCGTTGGTGACGGTGGGAGCACCCCACTTCTTGTCGAGCGCGACGTTCCGGCCCTTGGGGCCGAGCGTCACCCTGACGGCAGCGGCCAACCGGTCCGCACCGTGCTTGAGCGAACGACGAGCGTTCTCGTCGTAGAGCAACTGCTTGGCCATCGTGTCTTCTCTTGAACCTTTCTTCTCTGCCTGGGTCGTCTGCTGGTGCAGGTACCCGTGATCGCCCGTCGGCTCGTCGGCCGTGCTCCGCGTGGCGGCGCGTGCTGCGGCCGGCAGCGCTAGCTTTGGCGCGCAGCGCTAGCTTTCGACGACCGCGTAGATGTCCTTCTGGCTGAGGATGAGCAGCTCCTCCTCGTCGACCTTGACCTCGGTGCCGGCGTACTTGGCATACAGGACCTTGTCCCCGAGCTCGACATCCATGGGCTGGCGCCCACCGTCGTCATCGAGCCGCCCGGGGCCGACGGCGATGATCTCGCCTTCGTACGGCTTCTCCGTGGCCGTGTCCGGCAGGGCGATGCCGCTCTTGGTCATCTCCTCTCGGGCCGTGGGCCGCACGACCACACGGTCGCCGAGGGGGCGAAGCTTGGTGGCGGTGGCAGTGGCAGTGGCCAACTCGGATCCCTCCTGTCTGTCTGCGCCCCTTGGGGGTGCCCGACTTAGCACTCTCCATCTGAGAGTGCTAACAGGGCAGTTGTACGCCTGTGGCGCGTCGCCGTCAATCGGTCCGATGGTGAAGAATCCGCAATCCGCGCGGTCGGCCGAGCTCAAGCGGCGGGCCCGCCGACGTCCAGCTGCCCGGCCGCAGCCCCGCCGCCACGCCTGGCCGCAGCCACGCCGACACGCCTGGCCGCAGCCACGCCGACACGCCTGGCGGCAGCCGGGTCACCACGCCTGGTCGCCGCCGGGTCACCACGCCTCGCCGCGGCCCCGCCGACGCGCTTGGCCGCAGCCGGGTCATGTCCCGTGGGCGGCTTCACAGCGTGGTGACCAGCGGCAGCGCCTCGCTGCTTCACGCCTGTCCGACATGTCGATCGATCCTGAACGATCTCGCTGCGGAGGCCATCCAGGGGTCGTGGGCGGGCGACATGTCGAACGGATGCGGCGCCAGTGAGCGGTGCGACCGCCGAAGCGTACGCAGGTGATCGACATGTCGAGCAGCACGACGACGAAACCGCGGAACGGTCGACGAAACCGCGGGACGGTCAAGGCCACGTGTCGTAGCGAGCCGCGACCGAGACGGATGGATCGCCAGGCTGCCGTCGGGCCACGAATGGACGGCGGCCCGACCAGCACGCCCCGCGGGAGCGATGCCAAGCGGGACGTCGCGAGCGAACGGTCGGAGAGGCGATCGCACCCCGCCCCACACCCCAGCGCTGGTCACGGAGCGTTAATTCCGATAAGATAGGTCAGGATTAACCCCAGACCCCCGGGGAGCGTCACCGGACCGTCGCGGCGGACCCTCGTGGACCGTATCGTCCGGCCGGACCAACCCGACTTCGATGCCTCGAGGAGGCCCTATGGTCAGCCAGCCTGAGATCAAGGATCGTCGAGAGGAATACGCCTTCCACGACGACATCGTCTATCTCCACGAAGCCAAGCGTGGCCTCACTCGCGCCACGGTCGAGGAGATCAGCGCCATCAAGGATGAGCCGGAGTGGATGCTCGAGCATCGGCTCCGCGCCTACGACCACTGGCTCAAGCGGCCCATGCCCATGTGGACCGAGGGGCTCGACAAGATCGACTACGAGAACATCATCTACTACCGCAAGCCCTCCGAGCGCGAAGAGAAGTCGTGGGATGACGTTCCCGACCAGATCAAGGACACCTTCGAGCGGCTCGGCATCCCCGAGGCAGAGCGGGCCTTCCTCGCCGGCGTCGGCGCGCAGTACGACTCGGAGGTCGTGTACCACTCCGTGAAGGAGGAGCTCTCCAAGCTGGGCGTCGTCTTCATGGGCACCGACCAGGCGCTCAAGGAGTACCCGGACATCTTCAAGGAGCACTTCGGCACGGTCGTCCCGCCGGAGGACAACAAGTTCAGCGCGCTCAACAGCGCGGTCTGGTCCGGCGGCTCCTTCGTCTACGTCCCGCCGGGCGTGGACGTGCCCCTGCCCCTGCAGGCCTACTTCCGCATCAACGGCGAGAACACCGGCCAGTTCGAGCGCACGCTCATCGTCGTCGACGAGGGTGCCTCGGTCCACTACATCGAGGGCTGCACCGCCCCCATCTACGCCACCGAGTCGCTGCACGTCGCCGTCGTCGAGGTCATCGCCAAGCCGCGCTCCA
>JBFLKP010000039.1:0-4043 GCA_040883225.1 Candidatus Limnocylindrales bacterium
AGCGCCCGGTGGCCGAGGCCGAGGTCCGCCGCTACACCACCGTGCCCGGATACAACCTCTCGTACCTGCTGGGCAAGGTCCTGCTGCTGCAGCTGCGGGCCGACGAAGCGGCGCGCCTGGGAGGGGACTTCTCGCTGAAGGACTTCCACGACGCCCTGCTCTACTCGGGCAGCCTGCCGATCTCCTTCCACCGACGGCTGCTGGCAGGCGAGGGTGGTGGGCCCACACCGGCTCCGGACGGTGCCGGCTGATGTACGTCCTGCCCAGCATCGACCTGCAAGGCGGCCGTTCACGGCTGGTGTGGTGGCCGGGGGCGGCCACCGGCACCGGCACGCCCAGCGACCGGCCGGCCGCCATCGCCGAGGCGTTCGTGTCACAGGGCGCGCCGGCCATCCACCTCGTGGACCTCGATGGTGCCGGCCAAGGCATGCCCGCCAACCTCGAGGCCGTGGGTGCTGTCGCGCGGGCGGTGGCCAAGCCCCTGCAGCTGGCCGGTGGGGTCGACGGCCCCGACCAGGTCCGGGTCGCCTTCGCGGCCGGCGCCACGCGCGTGGTCATGCCCCTGTGGGCCGTGGCCGAGGACCCGAGCGTCCTGTCCGAGTCGCTCGACGTGGCCGGCGACTGGCTGGCCATCGGCATGGACGCGCGGCCGGAGAGCCTGCGCGGCTATCCCTGGCGTCATCGGCCGGAACCGACGCTCGACGCGCTCATCGGCGAGCTGCACGGGGCCGGCGTGCGACGCTTCGTCTTCTCGCACGTGCAGGACGGAGGCGTGGAGCTCATGGGCCGGCTGGCCGCCGGCCTCGATGCGGAAGTGGTCGTGGCCGGCGGGGTGAACACGCTCGAGGGACTGCGGGAGCTGCGCGATACCGGCGTCGCCGGGGTCATCCTCGGAGAAGCGCTGTTCACGGGGGCGGTGGACCTGGGGGAGGCCATCGCGGCGGTGGCGTGACCGAGCAGCCACCAGGTCGAACCCTACGCGCAGGACGAAATGTTATGGAACCTTCATCTATGCAGGGTGAATAAACCCTTGAGTTCCGAGGGTCGATGCTGCAATATCGTCCGCGTGCTGCTCGACAGCACTACTGACCTAGACGCAAGGTCATGGGTAGGTTGGGTTAGGGTAGCCGGTGAAGCCGGCGTCATAGATGCCCTTGCGACGTGGCAGAAGACCTGGAGCTTGCTCCGGATCAGCCGGGACAGTTAAAGCGACCCCGCTTCGGCGGGGTCGCCTCGATTCCGGGGACCTTCACACGATGGCTGAGACGCCCCTCCCCTCGGCGATCTGCAGGCGGACCGGGCCGCGAGGCAGGCGCGGGCACTAGACCATCCGCTCGGGACGGACGATCCGGTCGAACTCCTCCTCGCTGACGTAGCCGAGGGCGAGGGCCGCGGCCTTCAGCGTGGTGCCTTCCTTGTGCGCCTTCTTGGCCACCTCGGCCGCCTTGTCGTAGCCGATCGTGGGATTGAGCGCGGTCACCAGCATCAGCGACTGCGACACGAGCTGGGCGATGCGCTCGCGGTTGGCCGTCACGCCGGCCACGGCGAACTCGCGGAAGGTGTCGCAGGCATCGGCCATCAGGCGCGCGGAACGGATGAGGTTGGCCGCCATCACAGGCTTGTAGACGTTGAGCTCGAAGTTGCCCTGGGAGCCGGCGAACTTGACGGCCGCGTCGTTGCCGTAGACCTGGGCCGCGACCATGGTCATGGCCTCCGCCTGGGTGGGGTTCACCTTGCCGGGCATGATCGAGGAGCCGGGCTCGTTCTCGGGTAGGGCCAGCTCACCGAGACCGGACCGGGGACCGCTGCCCAGCCAGCGCAGGTCGTTGGCGATCTTGGTCAGGCTGGCCGCCAGCGTGGCCAGGGCTCCGCTGGCGAACACGACCGCATCGTGGGCCGCGAGGGCCGCGAACTTGTTGGGCGCGCTCACGAACGGGAGCCCGGTGAGCTCCGCGATGCGTGCGGCCACGGCCTCGTCGAAGCCGTCCGGGGCATTGAGGCCGGTGCCCACGGCGGTACCGCCGATGGCCAGCTCGTAGAGCCCCGGCAGGGCGGCCTCGATCCGTTCGGCGTCGGCATCAAGCTGGGCCACGTAGCCGCTGAACTCCTGGCCCAGCGTGAGCGGTACCGCGTCCTGCAGGTGCGTGCGGCCGATCTTGACGATGTCCGCGAACTCGGCGGCACGGGCGGCCAGCTCGTCTCGCAGCCGCCGGACCGAGGGCAGCAGCGCCTCGACGATGACGCTGGCCGAGGCCACGTGCATGGCCGTGGGGAACGTGTCGTTCGAAGACTGCGACTTGTTGACGTGGTCGTTGGGGTGGACCGGGTCCTTGCTGCCGAGCACGCCACCTGCCAGCTCGATGGCCCGGTTGGCGATGACCTCGTTGCTGTTCATGTTCGACTGCGTGCCCGAGCCGGTCTGCCAGATGAAGAGCGGGAAGTGGTCGTCGAGCCGTCCGTCGGCGACCTCGCGGGCGGCCTGGGCGATGAGCGCGCCCGTGCCCTCGGGCAGGCGGCCGGCCTCGTCATTGACCATCGCGCAGGCGAGCTTCAGCGTGCCCATCGCGTGCACCACCTCGCGGGGCATGCGCTCGGCCTCGGGGTCGCCGATGGCGAAGTGATGCAGGGAGCGCTGCGTCTGGGCGCCCCAGTAGCGGTCGGCGGGCACCTCGATCGGGCCCATCGAATCGGTCTCGGTGCGGGTGGCTCCGCTGGCAGCTTCGGTCATGGCTCGACTGTAGCGCAGACGCCACGACACACCGACCCTGACAAGGCGAACGGGCCGCGGCCGCGGCCCGTTCGCGAAGGAGCGCGGCACGGACACCGGTGCCGCGAGGTTCAGGCCCCCATCGGCAGGGGGTGGATGACGCCGTCGATGGCCCAGGACTCGGGACCGGCGGTGATGTCGAGCACGGCACACAGGCCGTCGTACTCACCGGTACCGACGAGGAAGGCGCTCATCTCGAAGGGCTCGAAGTCGTGCCTGCGGATGCCGGTGAACGTGCCCGTCCAGGATCCGTCGTCGATGGACAGCGCGCCCCACGCGGGCACGGGCTCCTGGCCGGACCGATGGATGTCGTAGTTGAGCGTGGCGTCGAGCCGACCGAGAAGCCGGGCGTCGTCGGCGAAGATGTCCTGCCCCGTCACCGGGATGTCGCGGTACTGGTGGGTGCCCTCGACGACGGTGAAGGACCCGAGCGATGCCGGAGCGTCGAGCTCGACCGCTCCGACCACGCCGTGCACGGGCGGGGCCTCCTCGCCCGGGTACGCGGAAACCGCCACTGCCGAGGTCGCGAGGGCGAGCGTGACCGCGGCGACGACGAATCGGACGGTGCGAGACGGGTACATGAGAGCCTCCTGCTAGGCGCATACCCGCGGGCCGGGTTCGCCAGTGGCTCAACACGGACCAGGCGGCCAACGTACGCGGCCCGTGCCTCGAGGCCTCCCGCGACTTCGGATTCAGGCACACGGCGACAAACACGTCCAGTGCCGTTCGTCACGAGTCGGAAGGTCATGCCTTCGCGGGCCGTTGGTCACCGGCAGAGCGGGCCCTGGGGTCAGGCGAGGGTCGGCTCCGCGGCCCCGGCGACCGCCGCTCCGTCCGCTCGGTGGAGCCGCAGGCACCGCTCCACGCCGAAGAGGCCGAAGAGCCGCTGGTCCGCGGGCTTGAAGTGCTCGAGGACCTCGGCCACCGGCACCTCCTCAGGCCGATCGACGCGGTAGGTGCGGCCGTCGACGACGACCTCCGCGTGGCCGGTCGCGAGCACGTTTCGCAGCCACTGCGTGTCGTTGCCGTAGACGAGCGCGATGACGAAGCCGTCGTCCGTGGGCTCGATGCCCAGTGGTGTCTCGTAGGTCTTGCCCGAGGTCCGGCCGGTGTGACGCAGGATCTGCGCGAAGGCACCCGGCTGCCCCGCCGTGGCCATCTGGCGCGGGTTGAGGACCGTGCGATTGAGCCGGCGAACGGCGTTGACGACCGGTGGCCACTTCGCGCGCATCCCCCCGAGGAAGACGCCCACCAGCGCGACCAGGCCGATGAGTAG
>JBFLKP010000254.1:0-6565 GCA_040883225.1 Candidatus Limnocylindrales bacterium
CCACCGCGTCGCTCGGCTCGCTGGAGGAGGAGCACCTCTTCGAGCTCATCGCCCGTCTGCGCGACCGGGGCGTGGCGGTGATGTACGTCTCGCACCGCCTCGACGAGATCTTCGCCATCTGCGACTCGGTGACCGTGCTCAAGGACGGCAGGCACGTCACGACGGTGCCGACGGCCGGGATCGACCATGTCGGGCTCGTCGAGGCCATGGTCGGCCGCGACATGGCCGGCGACCTCTATCCGCCACGTCGTCCCGCCCCGGGCCGCGATGGCGCGCCCCTGCTGCACGTGCGTCGCGCATCGAGTCCCGGCCGCATCGACGACATCGCGCTCGACCTCTGGCCCGGCGAGATCGTGGGCCTGGCCGGCCTCATCGGCTCCGGCCGCACCTCGCTCCTCCGCGCCATCTTCGGGGCCGACGAGTTTGCCACTCGCGAGGTCCGCGTCGACGGCGTCGATGTCCCGGCCTCGCCCGTCGCCGCCATCGAGGCCGGCATCGCGTTCGTGACCGAGGACCGCAAGCTCGAGGGCCTGGCCACCGAGCTCACGAACCAGGCCAATCTCGAGTCGACGACGCTGTCGGGTCAGGGCTGGCGCTACCGGCCCGCCAGGTCGCAGGCGCGAGCGCTGGAGGTCGCCACGAAGGTCCAGCTGGACCTGGGGGCACTCGAGAAGCGGGCGCGGCAGCTGTCGGGGGGCAACCAGCAGAAGGTCGTCATCGGCAAGTGGCTCGCCGTCGAGCCGCGGGTCCTGCTCTGCGACGAGCCCACCCGGGGCATCGATGTCGGCGCCAAGGCCGAGGTGTACCGCCTCCTGCGCGGGCTCGCCGACGAGGGCCTGGGCGTCCTGCTCGCGAGCTCGGAGCTGCCGGAGATCCTGGGTGTCTGCGATCGTGTCCTGGTCCTGCGAGATGGCCGCCTGGTGCGCACGTTCGACGAGGGCATCCCGACCGAGGAAGAGGTCATGCACGCCGCAGCCCTCGACAGCATGGAGGTACCCGCATGAAGGTCGATGTCGCCGTGGTCCAGATGGACTGCACCCTGACGGACAAAGCCGCCAACCTCGCGCACATCGAGGATCTGGGCAAGCAAGCATCCACGCAGCTCGACGCGCTGTCCTCGACCGAGCGCGCCGACCGGCTCATCGTCTTCCCCGAGACCGCGACCACGGGCTACTTCGTGGGCGAGCGGGCCGCTGAGCTGGCCGAGCCGGCCAATGGACCCACCAACGAGCGGCTGGCGGAGCTGTCGAGCACGCTCGACGCGCATCTCGTCGTGGGCGTCATCGAGGCCGACGCGGGGGAGGTCTACGACGCGCTGGCGCTCTTCTCCCCCTCCGGTGGCCTCCTCGCGAGCTATCGCAAGGTACACCTCTTCGCGGGCGAGAAAGGCGTCTTCTCGGTGGGCCACGAGCCCTGCGTCGTGGACACGACGTTCGGGCGCGTGGGGCTCACCATCTGCTACGACCTGATGTTCCCCGAGTACGTCCGCGGGCTCGTGCTCTCCGGCGCCGGGCTCATCGTCAACGGCACCGACTGGATCACCGACCCGTGGCAGACCGCGCAGGGCTGGACCGGCGCCAACGTCAGGGCCCTGTGCCAGGTCCGCGGGCTCGAGAACGGCGTGCACACGGTCATGGCCGACCGCGTGGGCGAGGAGGCCGGCTTCACCAGCCTGGGCCACTCCACGATCGCGGGGCCCACGGGCGCGGTGCTCGGCGGTGTGGACGAGGGCGAGGGCATCGCGACGGCGCGACTGGTCGACCCGACCGACGACCTCGATCGCTGGCGCGGCTACGCCACCTACCTGCGGGACCGCCGGCCGGAGCTCTACACCCGGTTGGGCCTGGTCAGCGACCGCTAGCGCCGGCCTGCGTCGGCCGCGAGAGCACCGCCGCCGGCCGGCGCCTGACTTCGTTGCACGATAGGGCAACGTTGCACGGTCGTGCAAGAATCCGGGTAGGCTACGACGATGCACGAGACGATCGGGCTCCGCGAGCGCAAGAAGACCGAGACGCGTACCGCCATCGGGCAGGCCGCCCTGCGGCTGGCGCTGCTGCGCGGCATCGAGCACGTGACCGTCGAGGAGGTGGCGAAGGAAGCGAACGTCTCCACCCGCACCTTCCACAACTACTTCGGCTCCATGTCGGAGGCCCTCACCGCTGCCTGGCACGACGAGGTCGTGGTCTACGTGGATGCGCTGCGCGATCGGCCGAGCGGCGAGCCGATCCTCGACTCGCTCGAGCACGTCCTCAGCTCCGTCGTGGCCCGCCTCGATGAGCCGCTCGGCAGCGTCGCCCCGCCCGCAGCCATGGTGCGCTCCGGGGTCGCCATCCTGTGGCAGCGGACCGAGCTCCTGGGTGAGGCCGGCGCCCTCATCACCGAGGTGGTCGCGCAACGGATCGGCAGGGACCCGAAGACGGACATCTACCCCCAGCTCGTCACCGAGGCGGCCCTCGCCGCGCTCACGACCACCGTCCACCTCGCGCCGGCGGCGACGTCTGCCGAGCGGGTGGAGCTGCTGGGTCGCGCCTTCGAGCTGCTACGCGCCGGCTTGCCGGAGGAGCGGTAGCGTCCCCCCATCGGCCGGCGCCTGCCCGGAGCGCTGACCCCACCGACTGGAGTCCACATGGCAGAGCTGCTCTATCGCATCGGACGTTTCGCCGTGACCCGACGACTGACGGTCGTCGTCACCTGGGTGGCCCTCCTGGCGGTCACCGCCGGCACCTTCGTCGCCTTCGGCACGGCGCCCACGGCACCGATCTCGATCCCGGGCACGCCCACGGCCGTCGTCACCGATCGACTGGCGGAGGCCATCCCCGGGGCCGCCGGCCTGAACGGCACGGTCGCCTTCCGCACGACCGATGGCTCGCCCTTCAGCGACGAGCAGAAGGCCGCCATCGCGGAGGCTGCCGCCCGGGCCACCGAGCTCGACGACGTCACGCTCGTGGTCGACCCCTTCGTGACCCAGGCGGAGACCGAGGCCCAGGCGCAGCAGCTCGCCGCCGGCCGCACCCAGCTCGAGGCCGCCCAGCAGCTGCTGGAGCTCGGTCAGGACCAGGCCGACGGGGGACTGTTCGAGGGCCTGGCCGCCACGCTGGCCGAGAACACGCTCCAGCTCGAAGCCGGCGAGGCCCTCCTCGAGCTCTCGTCGGAGCTCCGACTGGTCTCCGAGGACGGCGACGCGGCCCAGGCGGCGGTCATCTTCACCATGAGCCAGGCGCCGCTCCCGGAGGAGACCGCCGACGAGGTCATGGCCGCCTTCACGATGCCGGCCATCGAGGGCGTGCAGGTCGAGTTCTCCTCCACCATCGCGAGCGGCATCCCGGACATCCTCGGCGTCGGAGAGCTCATCGGCGTGGCCATCGCGGGCGTGGTCCTCTTCGTCATGCTCGGCACGCTCATCGGGGCCGGCCTGCCCATCGTGACCGCGGCCATCGGCGTCGGCATCGCGACCCTCGGGGCGCTCTCCTTCGCCGAGGTCGTCGAGATGCTCTCGGTGACGCCGGTGCTGGGGGTCATGCTGGGGCTCGCGGTCGGCATCGACTACTCGCTCTTCATCATCAACCGGCATCGCCACCAGCTCATGGATGGCTACACCGTGGCCGAGTCGATCCCCCTCGCCAACGGCACCTCCGGCAATGCCGTCTTCTTCGCCGGCTCCACCGTCTTCATCGCGCTGCTCGCGCTCAACCTCACGGGCATCGGCTTCCTGGGACTGATGGGCACGGTCGGTGCCGTAGCGGTCGCCATCGCGGTCTTCGTGGCCATCACGCTCACGCCCGCCCTCCTCAGCTACGTCGACCTGCGGGTCCTGCGGCAGCGCGAGCGCGAGCACCTCGCCGAACGAGAGGGCCCGGCCGCGCGCAAGCCGGTCAAGGAGCTCTCCGCCGGACGTGCGCTGGGCATCGCGCTCGTGGGCATCAGCGCCCTCCTCGTCCTGGCCGTCCCGGCAGCGGACCTGCGGCTGGGCCTCCCGCTCGGCGATGCCGAGCCGGCCGATTCCACCCAGCACCGGGCCTACGACCTCATCGAGGCCGAGTTCGGCGCGGGAGCCAACGGACCGCTCGTGGTCGTGGCCGAGCTGCCCGCGCCCGCGGCCGAGGAGGAGCTCCTGGGCCGCCAGGCCGCGGTCGCCCAGCGACTGGCGGAGTTCAGCGACGTGGTCGCGGTGGCTCCGGCGGGCACATCCGAGGACGGGGCCGTGCTGGCCTTCCAGGTCCTGCCCGCGGAGGGACCCGCGAGCGTCTCGACCGAGGATCTCGTGCGGTCCCTGCGCGAGGCCTCGCCGCTCGACGGCGGCATCACCATCGGCGTGGCCGGCCAGACGAGCGGCAACATCGACATCAGCGAGACGCTGGCCGACGCGCTCCCGGTCTACCTGCTCGTGGTCATCGGCCTGTCGCTGCTCATCATGATCGTCGTCTTCCGCTCGCTGTACGTCCCGCTCGTGGCCACCGGCGGCTTCGTCGTGTCGTACTTCGCGGCCCTCGGCGTGGTGGTCGCCATCTACCAGTGGGGCTGGCTGGGCGACCTCTTCGGAGTGACCAGTCCCGGACCCATCCTCAACTTCCTGCCTACAGCCCTCGCGGGCATCCTCTTCGGCCTGGCCATGGACTACACGCTCTTCCTCGCCACGGGCATGCGCGAGGCGTACGTCCACGGTGCGCCGGCCCGGACCGCGGTCATCCTGGGCGTCCGCGCGGGACGGACGGTGGTCATCGCGGCGGCGTTGATCATGGCCTCGGTCTTCGGGTCGTTCATCCTGGCCGAGAGCGTCTTCATCCGACCCATCGCGCTCGCGCTGGCACTGGGCGTGCTCGTCGACGCGTTCATCGTCCGGCTCATCATCATGCCCGCGGTCATCTCGCTCGCGGGGGACGGGGCCTGGTGGATCCCCCGCTGGCTGGACCGGATCCTGCCGAACGTGGACGTCGAGGGGGCGGTGCTGGAACGTCGTCACCCCCACGTGGCCCCGGACCACCGCGAGCCGGGGCCGTCCGAAGCCGAGGCCCCCGCCACGGGTGGGTGACGCCAGGCCGGCCGCGCGCGGCGCCCGTGTCCGCCCGGGCGGTAGGCGTATGGTGACGGGACGCATCGAGGACCCGACGTGAGCGACCTGCTGCAGCGCATCGCCGGCGGCCCCATCACCTGGGGCGTGACCGGCTCGCCCGAGACCAGCTACCAGATGGATCGCGACCGGGTGGTGCGCGAGATGGCGCAGGCGGGCCTGTCAGCGACCGAGCTTGGCCCCGACGGCTTCCTGCCTGCCGACCCGGCGCTGCTGCGCGAGTACGTGTCGCAGCGCGGCCTGCGCATCGCCGGCGGCTTCGTCCCGGCCGTGCTGCATCGCCAGGAGCGCTTCGAGGCAGACCTCGACTACTTCGAGCGTGCCTCGCGCCAGCTCGCCGCCGTCGATGGCGGCGTGCTCGTGGTCGGCCCCGACACGCACCTCGCCGACCTCGACACCTCCATCGAGCTCGACGAGCCCGAGTGGCAGACGCTCGTGCGGAACCTCGGCCGGCTCCAGCAGCTGGCCGCCTCCCACGCGCTGCGGACGGCGCTCCATCCGCACTGGGGCATGTCCATCGAGCGGGCGGCGCACGTGGAGCGGGTGATGGACGCGTCCGACGTCGAGCTCTGCCTCGACACCGGCCACCTCTTCCTCGGCGGCGCCGATCCGGTGGAGATCGCCCGTCGGGCACCCCAACGGGTCGCGCACGTCCACCTCAAGGACGTCCGAGCGGACCTTGCCGCCCACCTGCTGACGGGCACGCTCACCTTCGACCAGGCCGTGCGGCAAGGGCTCTTCGTCCCGCTGGGCCAGGGTGCGGTGGACATCGACGGCGTCATCGAGGTGCTCGAAGGCAGCGGCTTCAAGGGCTGGTACGTGCTGGAGCAGGACACGGCCCTCGAGGCCGAGCCTGCCGCGGGTGAGGGACCCTTCGTGGACGCACGCCTGAGCGTCGACTACCTGGCCGCCCTCGTCTCGTCCTGAACGGACCCGCCTACGCCAGCTCGAGGCCCATGAGCACGGCCTCGTGCCCCGCGCCGACGCGGATGAAGCCGAGGTGCCCGTAGAACCCGATGGCGTTGGTGTTCTGCGTGGCCACCTCGAGGTGCACGCCGGGGACGCCGCGCGCCCGCAGGTCCGCCAGCAGACGCTCGATCATGGCTCGACCCAGGCCCGTGCCGCGGGCCCGTTCCTGCAGATCGATGTGCAGGTGTGCGGGGAAGCGATCGGTCAGCCCGGCCGGCGCGAGCTCCGGCTGGTGGATGAGGCGAATCAGGGCGTCATCAGCCGTATCGCCCTCGTTCAGCGGGTAGCGCTCGCGCAGCGGCGGCCACCAGGTCCGCTCGGCCCAGGCTTCGAAGGCGCGAGTGTCGTCGGTGGAGAGCAGGTAGCCCGCGACGCCCTGCTCGTCCACGGCCACGAGCTGGGTCCCACGTCCCTGTGCGAGGTAGGGACCGACGTAGACGTGGCCCAGCAGGTCGGGGTCGCGATGGAGCGGCGACGCGTCCTGCCCGGCGTCGCCGGTCAGGAGGCACGTGCGATAGGCACCGGCAA
>JBFLKP010000255.1:0-4307 GCA_040883225.1 Candidatus Limnocylindrales bacterium
ACCTCGACGACGATCGCCTGGCCACGTTCGTGGAGGGCCTGCGAGTCATCACCATCGCGCCCGAGCTGCGCGGCGCACCCGAGCTCATCCGCCGGCTCGCCGACCTAGGCGTGCGCGTGTCGCTGGGCCACTCGGCCGCCACGCTGCCCGAGTCGCGCGCCGGCTACGACGCCGGCGCGGTGACCACGACCCACCTCTTCAACGCCATGAGCGGCGTCGTCCACCGCGAGCCGGGGCTGGCCCTCGCGGCGCTGCTCGACGATACGGTGTGGGTCGAGCTCATCGCCGACACCCTGCACGTGGACCCGGAGCTGTGGCCGCTCATCTGGAACCTCAAGCCGGTGGAGCGCGTCCTGCTGGTGTCCGATGCCATCGCCCTTGCCGGCAGCGGCGCCAGCCGCGGCATGCTCGGCGAGCTGGAGGTGCGCCTCGACGGCGAGATGGTCACGCTGGTGGAGGGCGGCAACCTCGCCGGCTCGGTCTCGGCGCTCGACCTGGAGCTGCGCAACGTCGTGCGCGCCGGCATCCCCCTGGCCCACGCCGTGCGCGCGGCCAGCCGCAATCCGGCCGAGCTGCTGGGCCTGACCGACCGCGGCCGGCTGGCACCGGGCCTGCGCGCCGACCTGGTCGTGCTCGACGCGGACTCGTTCGCGGTGCGGCGGGTCATGCGCGCCGGGGAGTGGATCGTCACGGCCTGATCGCGCCGGCGCAGGTCACCGGACATGGGTGAGCGGTCCTGCCCGCTGGCCGCCGATGGTCCACCTTGCTGGACGTTCGGCTTCACGATACGGTCGCAACCGCACCGAACCGCACATCCATGTTCGTCAACGAGGAACGTCCCATGTCGTCCGGGGCCTGCCGCGCCCTCGTGGCCGTCGTCCTCACGCTCGCCGCCACGATCGTGATGACCCTGCCCGTCGCCGCCGAATCCGAGGAGCTCGTCGAGAGCTCCATCGTCACCTACACGGTCCGACCCAACGCCGGCGAAGTGCGCGCCCGTCTCATCTTCGTGCTCAACACCGGGCAGAGGGAATGGCAGGCGCAGGACTGGGGCCCCATCGTGGTCGAGAATGCCGCCTCGCGCCTGCGGGCCGCGGGAGCTGCCGCTCTCAACCAGGACACGAGGTCCGATGTGCCCGGCCCGGGCGCGCCGTGGAAGGAGATCGACGTCAGGACCGAGTCCATCCCCGGTCGCCGCGAAAGCAAGACGTTCCAGATCACCTACAACCTCGATGCGGCCATCGGTGGCGAGGCCCTCGACATCCCGGCGCGCGTGGATCAGAGCTATGTCTTCGTCTGCGTGCCCGGCCAGGACGTCGACACGCACCGCGTCACGGTCAAGGTCAATGGCCAGAACTGGGTCTTCAGCCAGTCGGGCAACCCGCTCGAGGTCAACGGCTCGGAGCTCTCGGGGGCGGAGGTCGCCAACCCGGCCCAAGCCTTCACCTGCATCGAGGGCGTGCGCGAAGACCGTCTGAAGAAGGCACCCCTGATCGGGCCTGCCGATCGCGAGATCGAGCTGCAGGCGTGGGAGACGGATGAGGCCTGGCTGGCCGCCGCCGAAGAGCGCGCCAACCCGGCGCTCGACGCCATCTGGCGCTTCCTCGGCCACGACATCCCCGGCGAGGGCAAGGTCATCATCCGCGAGGCGCCGGCACCCGAGGCCGGCGGCTACGCCAGCGCCCACGACACGCCCGGCGTGGTCTCGCTCTCCGAGACCGCCGGTACGCGCGAGGCCGAGCACCAGATGGCCCACGCCTGGTTCGGCAAGGACAACGTCCTCGAGCTCTGGCTCCGAGAGGGCCTGGCCGAGTGGATCGCCACCAGCGTCCAGGGCGATGCCTGTGCCCCCACCAGCGGCAACGACGGCGAGCTGAACCTCGCGCAGTGGCAGTTGCTCGTGCCCACCGCGCCGGGAGACTACGCCACCGTCATCGAGGAGCAGGAGGCCGCGTCCTGCGGCATCGTCAGCGCCCTCGCCGAGCGCATGCCCCAGGACCTCTTCAAGGAGGAGGTCCTGGGCTCGCTGCTGCTGGGTGAGACCAAGTACATCGGCAGCGCCGGCCCGGAGATCGGCACCTCGACGGTCATCGACTATCGCGAGTGGCTCGACGCGGTCGACGAGCGCGGCCTGGTGCCCGCGGCCCAGGCCGACCCGGCCTACGCCGACAACCTGGCCGACCTCGACTTCGCCCAGAACCTGCTCGACGAGTTCGGCATCCCCAACGACCCCCTGGCGCTGCAGCAGCGCTCCGAGGCACGGGCAGCCTATCACCAGTTCCTGGCCAACCCCGACGGCTTCCGCGCTCCCAAGGCCGTGCGCGAAGACATGGACAACTGGGAGTTCCAGGACGCGATGGACCGGATCGAGCAGGCCACGCGGGTGTACGAGAACCTGGTCGAGGCCGACCGGCTCATCCCCGAGGCGGAGCTGATGCCCATCGTGCAGCCGCAGTTCGAGGCCGCTGCCAGCTTGGCCGAGCTCGATGAGGTCACGACCTTCACCGATGATCTGCTCGAGGGCGCCCGCGAGGTGGTCGGTCCGCTGGGCCAGCTCTCCGACGCGCTGCCGCCGGGCTGGGTCTTCCCGGCCGCGGTGAACACGGCCCTCGCCGAGCAGCGATTCGGCGACATCCTGCCCGCCATCACCCCGGCCGTCTCGGCCGCCCAGGACATCACCGACGCCAACCAGTTCCTGCCCCAGGCGGGGATCCTGCAGAAGTATCAGGTCCGCTTCGAGAACACCACCACCGCGGCCGCCCTCGACGAGCTGGCCCGGGACGCCCGCACCGACCGCTTCAACGCCTCGCGCGCGAGCTTCGCGCTCGACCTGCTGCAGAACGAGGTCGGCGACTGGACCATCCCCGAGGCCGTGACACAGCCGCTCGAGCAGGGCCAGCTCGAAGTCGGCCTGCGCATCGTGGAGGATGCGCGCGCGGTCGTCGTCGCCGCCCGCGACGCCGACGAGGCGCTGGCCCGCGCAGCCGACCTCGACCTCGTCGACACCGGCCTGCGAGAAGAGGTCCAGCCGCGCTTCGAGAGCGTCACCACCGGGGCCGAGATGGCCGTGCTGCGCCAGGAGATCGAGGGACGCCGAGACGCCGCCGTCGCGGTCGGCAACGCGCTCCGCGTGCTCAACGACACGGTCCCCGACTGGGAGATCCCCGTGGTCGTCGCCGAGCCGGTCGCGAGCGGCGACTACGCCGCCGCGGTGAAGCCCGCGCAGGCGGCCCTGGAGTGGGTCGAGAACGCAGCGGAGGCCAACGCCAGCCTGCGGGAGATCGACGCGCTCGAGCGCATCCGCGAGGACTTCGAGAACGCCGAGGACCTCGAGACGCTGACCGCTGGTGCCGAGCAGGCGGCTCGCTGGGCCCAGGCAGCCGTGCGGGTCCGCCTGGCCATCGACAAGGCCGCCGAGCCGCGCGACATGCTCGAGTCCTTTGGCCTCTGGGGCGTCGACGTCGAGCCCCAGATCGAGGAGGCCAAGCAGGCCGTCATCGCCGCCGACATCGGGGTCGCGCTGACCAAGGCGGCGGACGTCATCAAGACCATCGACGGCGCTGCCGGCGCCGGCTCGCTGCGCCTGACCGGCATCGTCTTCTTCGGTGTCGCGGTCATCGGCGTGGCCGGCCTCTGGATCATGCTGCGCCGCCAGGCGGGTCCCTCGTGGGCACGCTCCACCACGCCGCACTGGGTCGAGGGCGGCAAGAAGCGTCGCCTCCTCGGCCGCGGCAAGAAGAAGGACGACCAGCGGTAGCGCCACGTGGCGGGGCCAGGGACAAGGTGAACGCCCCCCGGCCCGCGTTTCGGCCGGCAGGCCCCGAGGAGCTCGAGGCCATCACGGCCCTGGCCATCCGTTCCAAGCGCCACTGGGGCTACTCGGACGAGTTCATGGAGGCGCTCGGGCCGGAGCTGACGTTCCGCCAGGCTGACCTCGACGACGAGCACACCCGCGTGGAGGTCATCGAAGCGGCTGGGCGGCTCATCGGCGCCATCCGCATGCGTCGGCGGACGGAGCTGGCCTACCTCGAGGACCTCTGGATCGACCCGACCGCCATCGGCCACGGGTACGGCCGCCTCGGCTTCGAGCGTGCGGTCGAAATCGGCCGCGAGTGGGGCAAGGGCGTCCTGGAGCTCGAGGCCGACCCCTACGCGGAGGCCTTCTACCGCCACCTCGGCTGTGTGCGCGTGGGGATGTCGCCGGTCGCGACCGTGCCCGGGCGCAGCGTGCCGGTGATGCGCTATGCGCTGTAGGCGATGGTCTCAGCGCGGGTTCGAGCGTCCGGCGCTCACGGCCTTGTAGCCAA
>JBFLKP010000040.1:0-38921 GCA_040883225.1 Candidatus Limnocylindrales bacterium
CGGCGTCCTTGACTCGCCGACGTGGGGACGCGTATGGTCATCGGTAATCGATTATCAATGAGTCAGCCCGGAAGCGCGCCTGCGCGCACGGGTGGAGGTTGCCGCTGATCCAAGTGTCCTGAGAACGGGTCCGGAGCCATGGGGCCCGGACGGAGGAGCTGATGGCTCGGAGGGAGCCGTAGTCACGCACTGGTCGTGGAGGACGGCCGGCACACCGCATGGAGGCAAACGACACATGGGACTGCTGAACGACGAGATCCTCGGACAGGAGCTCGGAGACGACTCGTTCCCGATCGAGTGGACGTCCGAAGAGGAGAAGCGGCTGTTCTGGGTCTACGACGACCTGCACTGCCCCAAGCCCCTGAGCCCGATGTACGAGGACATCGGCGGCTGGTGGCTCTCCTGTGACCACATGTTCCGCCGCTTCGGCACGCCCTTCGCCACGGACTGGATCTACAAGAACATCAACGGGTACCTCTACACCGCGGCCATCCCCGCGGAGGCCGGCCTGACGTTCGACACTCAGGAGTACAACTTCCGCACCAACCCGATCGTGCCCGAAGCGGGTGACGCCGACTATGCGGAGAAGATCGGCGCCTATCTCAACGCCACTCTTGGCGTCTACGGGCAGAACTTCGCCGGCTGGTGGAAGAGCCGCTTCGTGCCGGAGATGCAGAGGAACTTCGACTACATCGAGATGATGCTCGACCAGAAGGACGAGCTCAGCCTGGCCGACCTGGCGGTGCTGCTCGAGGACGCGATCGACATGCACGATCGCCACTGGAAGATCCACTGGATGCTCAACTTCGCGCAGCTCTCCGCGACGCTGAACCTGCGCGCGGTCATGGAGGAGACCCACGGCAAGGCCGACGAGGTCCTGCTGGGCCGGCTCCAGAACTCGGCCGACGACCGCAACTGGGACAAGATCCGGGCCCTCTGGGAGATGAAAGAGGAGGTCAAGGGCGATCCCGAGCTGGCACAGCTCTTCAGCGCCAAGACGGCCATCGAGATCCGCCCGGCGCTCGAGGCCAGCCCGCGCGGCCAGCGATTCATCGAAGAGCGCATCGTGCCCTACCAGAAGGAGTTCGGCTGGCACGCCGTCTGGAGCCACGAGTTCGTGTTCCCCTCCTTCCGTGAGGACATGACCCCCATCATCCAGCTGGTGCGCGACCAGTACGGCGAGGACTACGACTTCGAGAAGGCTATCGGCGACCTCAGGGCGGACATCGCGGCCGCCGCCGACGAGATCCTCGAGGGGCTCGAGGGCGAGGCGTTGGAGAAGATGCGCGCGGCCAACGAGATCAACCTCAAGATGGCCCCGCTCACGCCGGACCACCACTTCTACATCGACCAGGGCGCGAACGCGCACGTGCGCCTCGTGCTCATCGCCATCGGCGAGAAGCTCGTCGAGCTGGGGGCGCTGGACAAGGCCGACGACGTGGTCATGTTCCGCTACAACCAGCTGCGCGCCTTCATCGGCAACCCGGAGGGCATGGACGGCAAGGCCATCGCGGCCGAGGCCTGGGCCAAGTGGCACGCGGCCGAGAAGGTCCAGCCCAAGGACTGGGTCGGCACGGCCACCGAGACGCAGCTGGCCTTCCCGTACCTCAACCTGTGGGGCTTCCCCGACAAGTTCCACCGCTCGCAGGAGAAGATCGCGGGCCAGGTCAGCGGCATCGCCGGCTCGCCTGGCGTGGTCGAGGGCGTGGCCCGGGTGGTCAACTCGGAGGCCGAGTTCGACAACCTGCAGGTCGGCGAGATCCTCGTGTGCCAGATGACCAACCCGGCCTGGCAGGTGCTCTACGGCAAGATCATCGCCGTCGTCACCGACGCCGGCGGGACCGTCTCGCACCCCGCGGTCCTCGCTCGCGAGTACGGGATCCCGGCGGTCGTGGGCACGTCCACGGGCACCTATGACATCAAGACCGGTGATCGCATCCGCGTCGACGGCAACGACGGCGTGGTCACGATCCTCTAGGGATCGGAAAGGTAGCCAGCATGACGGACGAAGCGGGGATCACTCGTAGCGTCCTGAGCGAGCAGGTCAAGGGTCGTCTCCTGCAGGCGATCCTTGACGGCCGCTACCCGCCGGGCGCGCGCATCGTCGAGACGCGCGTGGCCAAGGAGTTCGGCACCAGCCAGGCGCCGGTGCGGGAAGCCCTCCGGGACCTCGAGGCCCTCGGCGTCGTCGAGACCGCGCCGTTCAAGGGGGCGCGTGTGCGGCAGCCGTCCACCGAGGAGCTGCTGGAGGCCTTCGAGGTGCGCGCCATCCTCGAGGGGCACGGTGCCGTCCTGGCCATGGAGAACCTGACCCCGGACGACCTCGTCCGCCTCGAGGACCTGACGCAGGAGATGCTCGACGCCGCCTTCGCTGGCGATCCCTTCCGCGAGGCCACGGCCGACACGGAGTTCCATCGCCTGATCATGCAGCACGCGGGGAACGCCACGCTCGTGCGCGTGTGGTCGACCCTGGAGCCGTTCCTGCGCACCTACATCACGATCGTCTCGCCGGGCGTGGACCGGCGAGCGGTGGCCGACCGTCACCTGCCCATCATCGAGGCACTCCGCGGGCATAACCCGCATCTTGTCGAAGAGGCCTTCCGGGTCCACTTCGAGGCTGCGGCCGCGGCGCTCGCCGAAGTCTGGCCCCGCAGGGAAGGTGACGACGACACCGCCGATAAGCCACGGCCGGACGACATGCCGGCCATCGCCATCTAGCCCCACCACCGAAAGGACAACATGCCAGAGCTCGTACTCAGCCAGGAGATGTCGGCCGGTCCAGCGCGACTGCGGGTCGACGTCCATGGCGGCCCTGCCCGCGAGAGCATCGTCAGCGATATGGACTTCCTCAACTACCGCCTCGCGGCGGTGACCATGGAAGACACCGTCACGCTCGCTGCGCCCGACGTCATCTGGGACGTCGAGGCCGATACCGACATCAGCTACGACGGCCGGGCCATGAGGCTATCGGGCGAATGGTCCGCGGGTGCCATCCAGAAGGTGCTCGTGACCATGCTCGCGCTGCGCATGGAGGCAGAGGGCCTGCACCCGTCGCATTCCTCTGCGGTGCGCTACGAGGACAAGTCGATCCTGTTCCTCGGCGGTGAGTCGAACCACGGCAAGTCGATGGGCCAGATCGAAGCCTGCCGCCGCGGTGGCCTGCTCATCAGCACCGAGACCACGGTCATCGACGAGGACATCCAGGCGGTCATGGGCTCGAAGTCCGTGTTCCTGCGCGAGAAGCGGGCCAAGGGCACCGAGCGCGCCGACAAGGCCGCCCCCACCCAGGGCGTCAACAAGTTCTGGGGCGACATGCCCACGTGGGACGAGTACGACGCGGTCAGCGAGATCGACGTCGTGGTCCTGCCGGCCATCGACGGCAACTTCGATCCCAGCACCAAGAAGCTGGGCGATTTCGAGTCCCAGTTCCAGGCGCTGCACTCGCTGCAGAACTACTTCCTCACCAACGAGCTGCTGGCTCCCGGCTTCCCCATGCCCCTGACCGATACCGAAGCCCTGCGCAAGGCCCGCGCCGAGTTCTGCCTGAAGTTCGGCGATCGGCCCTTCTACTTCGTCCGTGCCGCCACGCCGCAGGTGCTCATGGACGAGGTCGACAAGGTCCTCTAGGCCAAGGGGGGAGCCGTCCCATGCGCAGGTTCGCCTACGAGCGACCGACGACGCTGGCCGAGGCCACGCGGTTGCTTTCCGAGGCCGGGGAGGGTGCGCGCCTCCTCGCCGGCGGCACCGACCTGGTCGTGGGCCTGCGCGACGACACCATCCAGCCGGAGGTCGTGGTCGACCTCAAGTGGATCGAGGAGCTCAGGGGCGAGGCCATCGTCGTGCGTGACGGACGCTTCACCTTCCACGCCCTCGCCACGATGACGCAGATCGAGCATGACGTGCGCGTGCTGGGCCGGCTGCCGGCCCTGGCCGAGGCCGCGCGCGTCGTGGGCTCGGTGCAGATCCGCAACCGGGCCACGCTCGCGGGCAACATCTGCAACGGCTCGCCCGCGGCGGACACCGTGCCCCCACAGCTGCTCCACGGCGCGATCGTGGTCATCGCCGGACCCGCTGGCGAGCGTCGCCAGTCGATCGACCACTTCATGCTCGGGGCGCGTCGCCCGGGGCCCGACAAGCGAAAGGTGGACCTGCGCCCGGGTGAGCTCGTGTCGGCCATCGAGATTCCGGTGCCCCCGGACGACTTCAGCGCCGCCTACACCCGGCTCGTGCGTCGCAAGGGCACCGACCTCGCATCGATCACCCTGGGCGTCTCGGTCGACGGCGAGGGCGTGACGCAGGTGGCTTACGGCAGCGTCGGCCCGCGCGCCTTCCTCACCCGCGACGAGAGCGGCGTCCTGGCCGATGCCTCGGCCGACCGACGGCAACGGGCCGGCGTGCTCGACGAGCTCCTGCGCCAGGCGACGCCTTCGCCGCGCTCGATCCGGGCCGCACCCGACTACCGCCTCGCGATGCTGCCGGTGCTCGCCCTGCGAGCGCTCGACACGGCCCTCGAACGACGATCCCGGAGCGCTGCCTGATGAGCCAACGACGCCCCATCACCATGACCGTCAACGGACGCCTCCGCGAGCTCGACGTGGCCGTCCACCACACGCTCCTCGAGGTGCTCCGCGAGGAGGTCGACCTCACTGGCACCAAGGAGTGCTGCGTCGTGGGCGAGTGCGGAGCGTGCACGGTGCTCGTCGACGGGCGCTCGGTCAACTCCTGCCTGATGTTGGCGGTCGAGGCCGACGGCGCGTCCGTGCTGACCGTGGAGGGGCTCGCCGTCGACGGTGAGCTGGCTCCGCTGCAGCAGGCCTTCCTGGACCAGAGCGCGGCCCAGTGCGGCTTCTGCATCCCCGGCCAGCTGATGTCGGCGACGGCGCTGCTCGAGCGGGTCGAGGAGCCGACCGACGAGGACATCCAGGAAGCGCTGGCGGGCAACCTCTGCCGCTGCGCCGGCTACGAGCAGATCTTCGAGGCGGTGCGTCAGGCCGCGCGCTCCCGGTCTGCGCCCGCGAAAGAGCCGGGCGCATGACCAACGAGCAGCTCATCGGCATCTCGCCCCATCGCGTGGGCGGCTACGAGCGGGTCACCGGCTCGCTGCGGTACCTGGCCGACCTGCCCTTCGAGGACGTCCTGCACGTCAAGCTCGTGACCATCCCCGTGGGCCGCGGCCGCATCGTGAGCATCGACACCTCGGCCGCGGAGGCGGTGCCCGGCGTCGAGCTCGTGATGACCGCCGAGGACCTGCCCCAGCCGGTGCCGCGCTATGGCCCCCAGTACCAGGACCGTCCGGTGCTGGCCGTGGGCGAGACGAAGTTCCACGGCGAACCGGTCGCCGCGGTCGCCGCCGACTCGAAGGACGCGGCCGAGGAGGGCGCTCGCCTCGTGCACGTGGAGTACGAGGAGCTGCCGGGCGTCTACAGCGTGTCCCAGGCGCTGGCCCCGGACGCGCCCCTCGTACGCGAGCCGGAGCTCCGCCCAGAGGACGACCCGCACCGCCACAGCAACCTCCTCAGCGAGCGGGTCTTCGAGTGGGGCGACGTGGACGGGGCCGACGCGGACATCGTCATCGACGAGCGCTACTCCTTCCCCATGATCACCCACTTCGCCATCGAGCCGCACGCTTTCGCGGCCGCCCCCGTCGACGACGGCATCGCCATCTGGTCCACCATCCAGCACCCGTACCTGCTCCAGAAGCTGATGGCCCAGCTGCTCGGGATGCCCTTGTCCAAGGTGCGCGTCTTCGCGCCCGATCCCGGTGGTGGCTTCGGGGGCAAGCAGAACATCAAGCTCGAGCCGCTCGTGGCCCTGATGGCGCTGGAGACCGGGCGTCCCGTGCGGCTGGTGCTGACCCTCGACGAGTCGTTCCAGGCCAATCGCCGGACGTCCGCCGAGTTCCGCGTCCGCAGCGGCTTCACGCTCGATGGTCGGCTCGTCTTCCAGGACATCCACAGCGACTATCTGCTGGGCGCGTACGCGGACATCGCCGATCGTGTCGTGTCCAAGAGCCAGTACACCGCGGCGGGGCCCTACAAGGTGCCCCACTGTCGCATCACTGCCCGCTCCATCCTCTCCAACACGACCCCCGCCATGGCCTTCCGTGGTTTCGGCACGCCCCAGGTCAACTGGGCCGTGGAGTCGAACATCGACGCTGCGGCGCGCGCGCTGGGCATCGACCGCGCCGAGATCCGGCTGCGGAACCTCGCCACTCGAGGTGAGGAGGTGGTGCCCAACGACACGCCCGCCGACGGGCTCTGGCACCAGACCGTGGAGAAGGCCATGGAGCTGGTGGGGTGGGGCGAGCCGCTGCCGGAGGGTCACGGTAGGGGCCTGGCCGTGGGCATCAAGTCCAGCGCGACCACCGGCCTCTCGTACTCGACCGTGCGTCTGCTCGGCGACGGCAGCGTGCTGGTCTATGCCGGCACCAGTGACATGGGCCAGGGCGCGCGCACCATCTTCGCCCAGATCGCGGCCAACGAGATGGGCGTGCCCATGGACATGGTCACGGTGATCATGGGCGACACCGCGGTCGTGCCCTACGACCAGCAGACATCCGCCAGCCGCTCCACCGTCTTCATGGGCAACGCCATCATGCGCGCCTGCCGCGACATCCAGGACCAGGTGCGCGCGATGGCCGCGACCGCCGAGGGTGTGCCTCGCGATCAGGTCGCGGTGGAAGAGGGCGTGGTCAGCCTGCCCAACCGCGACCTGTCGATCGTGGAGGTGGTCACGACCGGGCTGGGCAAGCTCGGTGGCGAGCTCATCGGCAACGGCATGTTCCGCAAGGAGGTGGAGCCGGGTCATCCGCTTGGCGGCAGCCCGGCCTTCTACGAGTTCAACTGCACCGCGGTGGAGCTCTCGGTCGACGAGGAGACGGGCCACATCACCATCCACAAGCACATCATCGTGGGCGACACCGGGCGCTCGTTGCACCCCAAGCAGGTGGGCGGCCAGGACGAGGGCGCGGCCATCATGGGCTTGGGCCACACCCTCATGGAGCACATGATCTACGACGAGCATGGGGTCATCCGCAACCTCGGGGCCATCGACTACCGCATCCCCACCTCGATGGACCTGCCGCTGCACATGGAGAGCGCGGCCATCGAGAACGAGGACGGACCCGGTCCCTACGGCAGCAAGGGTGTCAGCGAGGGTGGCCTGCTTGCGGTGCAGTCGGCCGTGGGCTCCGCGGTGGCCGACGCGACCGGCGTGGTCATCCGCGACCTGCCGTTGACACCGGAGCACGTGTGGCGGTCCCTGCGCGACGCCCGCGCCAACGACCAGCCCGATGACTAGGGAGAGGACGAGGAGGACAGCATGGTGAGGCCTGAGGAGCTGCCCCAGGCGGGCGAGGTCGGCCCGATCAAGGACATGCCCCCGGAGCAGGTGGTCAAGGCCGCCTCGATGATCAAGCAGGGCAAGATGATCTCGCTCGCCGCAGCACGCTTCACGGGTATGCCGCTGTTCCCGGGGCATCCGCCCTTCCAGGTGCTCAACGCGGTCAGCCCGCGGGGCATCGTGGCTGATGGCCGCCAGCCGTGGGGGCCGATCAACGACGCCAATCTCGGCTACATGGCCGAGTACCTCATGTGCACCTCGCACTCGGGCGCCCACATCGACGGCCTGGCCCACATGACGGTGGGCGAGGACATGCACTGGTATGGCGGCGGCATGGCCGACAAGCACCTCGGCGACCATGGGCCAACCTTCGGTGACGCGGCCAAGATGCCGCCCTTCTTCACGCGTGGCGTCTTCCTCGACGTGCCCACCTACCGCGGCGTGCCCCACCTCAAGCACGGTGAGGTCGTGGATGCGGCCGAGCTGGAGGACATCGCCAGGGCCCAGGGTGTCGAGGTCCGCCAGTGGGACGTGGTCGTCATCCGTACCGGCTACATGAGCCTGTGGCCCGACTACGAGGCGATGATGGCCAACAAGACCGCCGGGCCCGACATCAGCGCTGCGGACTGGCTGCTCAGGAAGGGCGTGGTGGCCACCGGCACCGACACCGAGACCTACGAGGTCCAGCCCGCTCCGGATCCGGGCCCCGAGGGCAACCCCCAGCCGGTGCACAAGCACCTGCTCATCGACAACGGCATCTACCTCATGGAGAGCCTCGACCTCGAGGAGCTGGCGACAGCGAAGCTCTACGAGTTCGCCTTCATCGCGCTGCCCCTGAAGATCCGCGGCGCCACCGCCTCCATGGTCGACCCCGTCGCTGCCTTCTAGGTGAGCGCCACCCACGAAAGGACCCAGCCGTGACCGAGACCATGCAGGCCCTCGTCCTCCGCGGACCCGATGACTTCGGCATCGAGGAGGTGCCCGTCCCCGAGCCCGGCGCCATGGAGGTGCTCTGTCGCGTGCATGCGGTGTCGATCTGCGGCACCGACTCGCACCTCATCGCGGGGCACTACCCGGGCTTCTGGCCGCCGACCTATCCCATCATCCCGGGGCACGAGTGGGCCGGCGAGATCGTCAAGCTCGGGCCCGGCGCAGAGCAGGCCGGCTGGAAGGTGGGCGACCGCGTCGCTGGCACGAGCCACGACGCGTGCGGCGTGTGCCAGGCCTGCGTCGAGGGCCGCTACAACCTGTGCCAGAACTACGGCGTGATGGACCTGCACCGGCAGTATGGGCACAACTGGCAGGGGGCGGATGCGGAGTACGTGGTCCACGGGGTCAAGACCGTGTTCCCACTGCCCGACGACATCAGCTACGAGGTCGGTGCCGTCATCGACCCCGCCTCGATCGCCCTCCACACCGCGCGCCGCGGCCACGTGCAGCCGGGTGATGATGTGGTCGTGCTCGGAGCCGGGCCGGTGGGCCTGCTCGGTGCCGACGCCGCCCTGGCCATGGGTGCCGGACAGGTCATCGTGGTCGGCCGCGGCCTGCGCTTGCAGAAGGCCATCGAGATGGGCTTCAAGACCGTCGACAGCAACGCCGTCGACGTGGTCGAGACCGTGCGGGACATGACCGGCGGCCTGGGACCGGCCGTGGTGCTGGAGGCAGCCGGCACACCCACCACCATCACCTGGGCGCTGAAGATGCTGCGCAAGGGTGGTCGCATCGCCACCGTGGGCATCCCCACCGAGGGGCTCCAGATCGACATGCGCGACCTCGTGCTCTACGAGCTGGAGCTGGCCGGGTCGCGGGCCTCCGCGGGTGAGATGCGTCGGGTGATGCCGCTGGTGGCGGACGGCCGTATCCGCCTCAAGGACATCATGACCCACGAGTTCGCGCTCGCGGACTTCGCCGATGCCCTGGCTACGTTCCGGGACAAGACGTCAGGCGCCATCAAGATCACCATCAAGCCGTAAGGGGAGTGCTGCGGACCGATGACCTGGGCCTATTCCTTCGATCATGACCACGGGCTGGCTCAGCCGGAGCTGGCTGCGCTCGTCGGCGGCAAGGGCGCCAACCTCGCCATCATGACCCAGGAGCTGGGCCTGCCGGTCCCTCCCGGCTTCACCATCTCGACCGAGGCCTGCCAGGCCTACCTTGCCGACGGCTGGCCGGACGCGCTCGACGAGGAGCTGCGCGAGCAGGTCGCCCGCATCGAGGCCGCGGTCGGCCGGCGCTTCGGTGATGCGCGTGACCCACTGCTCGTGAGCGTGCGGTCGGGGGCCCCGGTCTCGATGCCGGGCATGCTCGACACGATCCTCAACCTCGGCCTCAACGCCGAGACCCAGCCAGGCCTGGCGGCGAGCGCCGGCGACCCCGAGTTCGCCGCCAGCTGCCGCGCTCGCCTGGAGTCGATGTACATGGACATCGTCGGCGTCGACGAGGTGCCAGAGGACCCGTGGGCTCAGCTGCGCGGCGCGGTCGAAGCGGTCTTCCGCTCCTGGAACAGCCCGCGCGCCGTGAGCTACCGGGAGAAGGAGGGGATCGCCGCCGACCTCGGCACGGCCGTGACCGTGCAGGCCATGGTCTTCGGCAACCGCGGCGCGGACTCGGCCACTGGCGTGCTCTTCACGCGCAACCCGGCCACCGGGGAGGACACGCTCTACGGTGACGTGCTCTTCGGGGCCCAGGGCGAGGACGTGGTGGCCGGCACGCACGCGGTCGAACCCATCTCGGTGCTCGACGAGCGGCTGCCCTCGGTGGGCGCCGAGCTGCGCCGCTATGCCGGCGCGCTCGAGCGGTACAACCGCGATATCTGCGACATCGAGTTCACCATCGAATCGGGGCGGCTGTGGCTGCTCCAGAACCGCATCGGCAAGCGCACCGCACAGGCGGCCGTGAGGGCCGCAGTGGAGATGGCTCTCGACGAGTCATTCCCGCTGACGAAGGCGGAAGCGGTCGAGCGCGTGGCCGATATCCTTGCCGACCCGCCGACGGCCGCGGGCGAGGCCTCGGACGACGTGGATGTGGTGGCCACCGGGCTGGGCGCATCGCCGGGCCTCGTCTCGGGGGCCGTGGCCACCACGCCCGAGAAGGCCGTGGAGATGGCCGAGGCGGGCACGGACGTGCTGTTGGTGCGCTCGGAGACCTCGCCCGATGATGTGCACGGCATGGCCAAGTCCGTGGGCATCCTGACCTCGACCGGTGGACTGGCCTCCCATGCCGCGGTGGTCGCGCGAGGCTGGGACATCCCCGCGGTCGTGGGCGCGGCCGACGTGGCCGTGGGTGAGGGTGCCGTCACCATCGCCGGCACGACGTACGCCGAAGGCACGGTGCTCGCGATCGACGGTAGCAGCGGCGACGTCTACGGTGGCGCGGTCACGACCGTGACCACGGTGGTCCCGGAGGCGGCGACCTTGCTCGCGTGGGCCAGGGAGCTCGGCATCGCCATCGGCAAGACGCAGGAGGATGGGGCCATGGGCACGAACGACGATGGCGCCGGCGACGTCTCGAACGAGGACGTCATCCGCACGCTGGCCATCAAGGGCTACGCCACCGGCGACATGCTGGGGCTGGCGCTCGACGTCAGCGCGGACGAGGCCGCAGCACTGGTCGAACGACTCGCCGCGGACGGCATCGCCAAGGACTCGGGCGGCATGTTCAGCCTCACCGACGACGGCAAGTCGCTGGGCACCGAGATGCTTGCGGCAGATACCGCTGCCTGGGGCGTGGAGCACGCGGCCGCGGCGCTCGATGACTTCGTCACCCTCGACGGCAAGATGAAGGCCATCGTCACGGCCTGGCAGATGAAGGAGGTCGACGGCGAGCAGGTGCTCAACGACCACGCCGACGCCGGGTACGACGCCGCGGTGCTCCAGCGACTCGCGGAGCTGCACGTGGAGACGACGGCCTGGCTCACCCCGCTGTACGAAGGCCTGCCGCGACTGGCCTCGTACGGCCGCCGGCTGGATGCGGCCGCCGAGAAGGCCGCAGGCGGCGACGGCATGTACATCGCCAGCCCCCGCGTCGACAGCTACCACGGTGTCTGGTTCGAGCTGCACGAGGACCTCATCCGCCTCAGCGGCAGGACGCGCGAGGAGGAGGTCGCCGCGGGCCGCGCGTAGGGTCCGGCACGGGCTACGCTGGTAGGGCCATGACCACGCAAGCCGACCTCACGGTCCCGACCCTCGGGGCCGCTCGCTACGACTCACCGCTGGTGGCCAAGAGCCGCAGCTTTCCCGATCCCAACGTCCGTGTGCGCTATCAGGCGCGCGTCGCTCCGGGGTCTCTCGAAGGGGAGGACCTGCTGCTGCAGAAGGCGGCCCCGCAGGAGCGCATCTTCTTCGACCCGGCCTCGACGACCGCGGCATTCGTGACCTGTGGCGGGCTGGCCCCGGGCCTCAACAACACCATCCGCTCCGGCTTCCTCGAGCTGCGCCACAACTACGGCGTCCAGCGCATCCTGGGCATCCGTGAGGGCTATCGCGGGCTGGATCCACACGAAGGCCTCGATCCCATCGTGCTCACGGCCGACGGGGTCGACAACATCAACGACCTCGGTGGGACCGTGCTGGGCACCTCCCGCGGCGGGCGCGATCCGGTCGACATGGTCGACTACCTCGAGGCCCACGGCATCGACATCCTCTTCACCATCGGCGGCGATGGCACCCAGCGCGGGGCGCACGCGGTGGCTGCCGAGGCCCTGCGGCGTGGCTCGCAGCGGTCGGTCGTGGGCATCCCCAAGACCATCGACAACGACGTGCCCTTCGTCTACCAGTCGTTCGGCTACATGACCGCCCTCGAGGGCGCCGCGGAGGTGCTGCGCCAGGCGCACGTGGAGGCCAAGAGCCACCACAACGGCGTGGGGCTGGTGAAGCTCATGGGCCGGGACGCGGGCTTCATCGCGGCCGGCGCGGCCGTGGCGGCCCAGGAGGCCAACTTCGTGCTGGTACCAGAGGTGCCCTTCCCGCTCGAAGGACCCGGCGGGTTCCTGGAGGCCCTCGAGCAACGCCTGCTCTCGCGACACCACGCGGTCGTCGCGGTGGCCGAGGGTGCGGGGCAGCACCTCTTCGAGGTCGGTGAGTGGGGCACGGACGCGTCGGGCAACAGGCGCTACCGGGACATCGGCCTGTTCCTGCGGGACCGCATCGGCCAGCATCTGCGAGCACGCGAGATCAGCCACACGGTCAAGTACTTCGACCCCAGCTACTCGATCCGAAGCGTGCCGCCCAATGCCAGCGACCGCTTCCTGACCGACAGGATGGCACGCAACGCCGTGCACGCGGCCATGGCCGGCAAGACCGACGTGATGGTCGGCTCCTGGAACCAGACCACGGTCTGGGTACCCATCGCCGCTGCCGTTGCCGAACGCAAGCGCATGGACCCTGCGGGCGACCTCTGGAGCGCCGTGCTCGCGACCACCGGACAGCCGAACTGGCGCGGGCCCCGGCTCGAGTGAACGATGACCGCGGCGTTAACACAGTGTGACTTGTACCGCCGTGCGACCGTTGACGGACAGGGTTCGTCGCAGCGAGGTCGTCGTCGCCATGGAGCTACTGCTACTTGCCGCCATCGTGGGCGCCGTCATCTACGCCATCAGCAAGCCCAGGGCCGGAGATCTCAGCCCGGCTTCTCGCTAGCAGGGCCAGATCGATCCGCTGAGTCCTGGCACCTGCCCGATCAGGTCGTGGTGGGTGGGCCACGGTGAAGAAGCGGACCGCTTGCCGATTGTTGATGGTCTGTACCACGAATGTACAGGTGATGTACAATCTTGCGCACCGGAGTTGACATCACAGTTCGAGGGTAATCATCGTGAACAAGGCTCAGCGTTTCTCCAGGGTCCTCCTATCCGCCGTGCTCGTGACCACCGGCGCCATGGCCGCCGTGGGCGGTGGCGCCGCCGTCGCCGACGGCCCGCGGGTGTGCAAGGGGACCATCGGAGACCAGGAGATCGAGCGGAACATCGTCGTCCCCGCGGGCAAGACCTGCCGGCTCAACGGGACCGACGTGGACGGCAACGTCACGGTGCGCAGGAACGCGACGCTCATCGCGAACGACGCGGACATCGACGGGGGGGTTCGCAGCGACGGCAGGAACGCGAGGGTGGTCATCCAGCGCGGTTCGGACGTCGACGACGACGTGCGGGTCACAAGGGGCAAGCGCGTCACGGTCACAGGCTCCGATATCGGCGGCAGCATCGTCATCGCGCGGACGAAGCTGAAGGTCGCGGTCGTGAACAACGACGTCGACGACGACGTCAAGATCCTGAACAACCGGGGTGGCTTCCAGGTCGGCAGGAACGACATCGACGGCAACCTCAACTGCTTCGGCAACAAAGGGCCCAAGAGCGGACAGGACAACGACGTCGACGGCAACAAGAATGGTCAGTGCCGTAACCGCTGAGCGTCGCGACCGTCGGTCCTGAGTCGCGCGGCTGGTCGGCAGTGGCTCAGCTGGGGATGCCCAGGGGACCCAGACCGGCCGCGGACGGCGCGGCAGCGGACGCCAGCGACGAGTAGAGGAAGACGCCCCGCCGGATGAACCGGCGGGGCGCTTGCGCTGGGGCCAGTGCTGGAGCCAGAGGCTGCGGTGATCAGTCCTTCTTGGAGGTCATCTGGTCCCAGAGGGCACCGGCGTTGTGACCCATGATGTAGTCCATCATGTACTCCTGACCGATGTCGACCGGGAAGCGGTCCTTGAGGTTGACGCGCTCCTGGGTCTCCTCGCGCGAGAGGCCCTCGGCCACGGCCGCCGCCACGCGCGACTTCCACTCCAGCAGGATGGCTCGCTGGTCGTCGAGCGATGAGCGGTCGGTGATGGGCCCGTGGCCCGGCACGAGGTGGTCGAAGTCGAGCGCCCGGATCGTCTCGAGCGCCGCCAGCCAGCCGTCGACATCAGAGGTCATGAGCCACGTCTGGCACTGGTTGAAGATGGTGTCGCCGGTGAAGACCACGCCCTCCTGGGGGACGTGCACCGCGATCTGCCCCGGCGTGTGCCCCGCGACATGGATGAGCTGGAACGTGGTCTCGCCCACCTCCAGGCGCAGGTCGCCGGTGAAGACGATGGAGCCGTCGTTGGGGTCGGCGTAGTACACGTCTCGGTCGGGGAAGATCTCCGCGCCTTCGGGGTCATCGGTGGGGATGGCCTCTTCGGCATAGGCGAAGGGGTCGAGGATGGGCGCCACGGTCATGTAGTTGTCGGCTACACCCTTGTGGTGCACCACCGGGATCGGCTTGAAGTAGTAGTTGCCGAAGATGTGGTCGACGTGGTGCTCGGTGTTGATGACGTAGCGGATGGGTCCGTGTTCCTCGGCCTCCTCCCGCATGGCCACCGCGCGTGTGGGCAGCTGCGGCGTGTCGACGACCACGACGCCGTCCGAGGTCACGACGTAGCTGGGGTTGCAGCCGCGGATCCTCGTGTTGCTGAAGACGTTGGCGGTGACCTGCTCCATGGGCGGGTTCACGAATGGCGCTCCTCTCCGGTGGGGTGTGGGCTACTGGGTGGCGGTCAGGCCGCCGTCGATACCGAGGATCTGGCCGGTGATGAAGGACGAGGCGTCCGAGCAGAAGAAGATGGCCGCCCCCACCAGATCATCGGTGCCGCCCACGCGGTTGAGTGGGATGCGCGCGAGGAGGCCGGCCTTGAAGTCCGGGTCGTCGAGCAGCATGGCCACCTGCGGCGTGTCCACGAAGGTGGGGGAGATGGCGTTCACGTTGATGCGGTGCACCGCCCACTCGGTGGCCCACTGGCGGGTGAGCGAGTTGATGGCGCCCTTGGCCGCGACGTAGGCCGAGTAGCCGGCGTTGATGCCGAGCATGCCGCGCACGGAGCTGAGGTTCAGCACCTTGCCGCCGCGACCACCCTGGATCATGGCCTTCACCGCGTACTGCGTGGGCAGCAGGGTGGAGGTCACGTTGAGGTCGATGATCCAGTCCCAGGCGTCGTCGGGGTAGTCCTGCGCGTCGAAGAGCACCTTGCCCGCGCCACCGCCGATGGCGTTGACCGCGATGTCCAGGCGTCCGAAACGGTCAACGACCTTGGCCACCACGGCCTCCGCCTCGCTCCGCTCGGTCATGTCGCCGGCCACGCCGATGGCCTCGCCCCCGGCGGCCTCCACTCGAGCGACAGCCTCGTCGAGCGCTTCCTGGTTGCGTCCGGTCACGGCGACCCTGGCGCCCGCGCCGGCGAGCCCGACCGCGATGGCCGAGCCGATGGCGCCGCCACCACCAGCCACGAAGGCGACCCGGTCGTCGAGTCGGAAGATGTCGAGCTGGCTCATGCGGGGCCTCCAAGTCACGTCGGTCTGCGATGCATCATCGATTATCGACGATACGGCGGGTGATGTCTTGCCACCCCGCGAGATCAGGCGCATGGTGGAGTCGTTTCGGGCACCGCGTGCGCCATAGGAGGTAGAGGCGCACGACGGATGCGTCGATGTCGGGATCAGGGGGCATGGATACCGACCTGGTGCTGCGGGCACAGCAGGGAGATCGGAGCGCGTTCGCGCAGATCGTGGACGAGGTGCTCGACCGGTTCCTGGCCATCGCGCACCGCATCCTGCGGGACGGCGGGCTGGCTGAGGATGCGACCCAGGCTGCGCTGCTCGGGATGTGGCGCGACCTGCCCGGGTTGCGCCAGCCGGAGCGCTTTGGGGCCTGGTCGACGCGGCTCCTCGTCAACGCCTGCTACTCCGAAGCGCGGCGCGCGCGCCGCTGGCTCCCGAACCTTTCCCTCGACTCGGCGCCCGAGCCCCGTGCTCCCGATGAGCTGGAGCCCGTCCTCGACCGCGACGAGCTGGAGCGGGCCTTCCGAGACCTGCCCGTCGAGCAGCGCGCGGCCATCGTGCTGCACCACTACGTGGGCATGCCGGTGGAGTCGGTGGCCCAGGCCCTGGACATCCCCGCCGGCACCGTCCGATCGAGGATCCATCGAGGGATGAACACGGTGCGCGGGACGATGCGAGCCGAGCGTCTGGCTTGCGACACCTTGCTTCGACAGGAGGCCACGCGATGACCGACGACCGTGACCTCGATCCGCAGGTCCGATCCTGGCTCGACGAGCCGCCAGCGGGTCCCCCTGACCGAGGGGCCGTCTACGCCCGGGTCATGGACCGACTACCCCAGACCCGCCAACGCCGGCAGCGGTGGCCATACCCATGGAACCCGTTCGCCGCAGACGCGACGCGTAGCGCCGACGCGAACGGACCACACCAGCGATGGAGGACCAGAACGATGTTCAACGCTACCCGAGCCGCCGCCTTCGTGGCGGTGCTGACCATGACCGGCACGCTGGCGCTCGTCGCCGGTCCCTTCGACCGCGGTGACCAGGCCGATGAACCAGCAGCCCCAGCTTGGACGGCTGAGGACGTGGTGCCCGTCGTGGTCCACACCGCCTACCGCGGAGTGGACGAGACCGGTTCCATCGACGTGACGCCCGAACGCGTGTCGGAGCGTGGCGTGGGGATGGAGTACGAGCTCACCTCGGACGACCCGCGCTTCGACGGCGTGATGTATCTCACCGTGAACCGCGACGCGATCCTGGGCGCCACTGGCGCGTCCGTGCTCGCCTCCTCGTTTGACATCGAGGCCAGCTCCGGCGGGTGGACCGGTATCGGCAGCGCCTTCGGCATGGTCGGTACCAACGACATGTACAGCCAGGTCGTGCTCAGCGGGGTCGGCGCCAACGAGGGCCTGTCGGCCGTGTTCTTCGGCGACAACGCCGAGAACCAGATGGAGTTCACCTACACCGGCATGGTCTTCCCTGGCAGCATGCCCGAGTATCCCTAGAGCTGAAGCACCGCCGGCCCGTGGGCTTCACGTCCACGGGCCGTTTGGTGCGTCCAGCACGTCTCGCGGTGCTCCGCGCAACGCCGAGGGAAGGTTTCGGGCTTGGCGAGCGCCATACGATTCAGAGGCGCAGCGATGACACAGGGCGCCATGAGTGGTGGGGGATGGACACCGAACTCGTGATCCACGCTCGAGAAGGGGACCAGGGGGCGTTCGCCGACCTGGCCGACTCGTTCTATGCGCGGCTGCACCAGGTCGCATTCCGCATCCTGCGCGACCGCCCGGCCGCTGAGGACGCGACGCAGCAGGCCGTGCTCTCGATGTGGCGGTGCCTGCCGCAGCTCCGTGACCCGGACCGCTTCGAGGCCTGGTCGTATCGCTTGCTGGTCAACGCCTGCAACAGCGAGTTCCGACGACGCAAGCGGATGCTTCCCTGTGTCGGCTCGGCTACGCATCGCGAACCGGTCGCTCCCGATACCTTTGGGCAAGTCTTCGATCGTGACCTGCTCGAGCACGGCTTCGCGGCGCTGTCGATCGACCACCGGGTGGTGCTCGTCCTGCGCTACTACCTCGACCTCCCGCTCGAGTCGATCGCCGAGACGCTCGATGTGCCCATCGGCACGGTCGACTCCAGGATCCACCGCGCGCTCGCGCGCATGCGCAAGGCGCTCGAGGAGCCGGAAGCTCCACCACTCCCGCAAGGAGCTGTTCGATGAGGGACGAACGTGACACCGCGCGTCTCACTCGAGCGTGGATGCAAGACCCCGTCGAGCTCGATGACCGTGGCCTGCAAGCGGTCCTCGACCGACTGCCTGACACACCACAGCGCAGACACCGGTGGCTGTGGCCATTGGAGCGGCGCCCGTTGGGCTCCGGCGCGACGCGTGGCGCCGTGGGCTCGACGGACGCCCGAGCAAGGAGGCCCTTGAACATGTTGAACGCGACGAGAGCTGCGGCCGTCGTGGCCGTGCTCGCACTCTCCGGATCACTGGCGCTTCTGGCTGGCCCGGTCGGTCAGCCCAGCGACCCAGCTCCGCAACCCGCTGCCCAGACCGAGGCCACCGACCTCGGCGAGCGCCCCGGCTTCTTCACCGGCACAGCCACGATCGAACGTGGCCAAGAGGCCACGTTGACGGGGCGGCTTGACCGGGTGGAGATGCGGGACGCAGGCTCGATCGTCACCTTCGAGCTCGACGATCCCCGGGTGGACGGATCGATCGGGACGACGCTCATGGACTACGACGACTTCCCGGTCGCGGGAAAGCTCGTCGGGGTGGTACGTGGTGGCTCGGGTCGTCTTGAGAACGCCGGAGGCGCCTGGGCCCTCGCGTTCCTCCATGGAGCGATGTCCCAGCCGGAGAACGGCCAGTCCTACATCTACTCCACCATGGTCGGCGAGGGAGGCTACGATGGACTCGAAGGCTCGATGCTCATGACCGACTATGACGGAGCTGGCGTGTGGCAGGTCGTCGGCACGATCTTCCCCGAGGAGCTCCCGCCTTCCCAGTAGGCGGCGCGATGACCGCGGACGGTGCCCTTGGCCATGAAGGCCGAGGGCACCGTTTCGATTCGATGGACCCAGGACGGCATCGATGTGGTCATACCATGTAGAGGTACGGCACAGTGCACGTGCCCGAAGCGGTTCGGGGGGATGGACCAAGACCTCGTTGTGCGCGCTCAGCAGGGCGACCAGGTCGCGTTCGCGCGCCTGGCCGATGCCGTCTACGGCCGGTTCCAGCAGCTGGCTTTCCGCATCCTGCGTGATCGGGAGCTGGCTCGCGACGCCACCCAGCAGGCCACGTTGTCGATGTGGCGCAAGTTGCCGCAGCTGCGCGACCCGGCACGCTTCGAGGCCTGGGCCTACCGGACGCTCGTGAACGAGTGCTACACGGAGTCGAAGCGCCGCCGGCGCTCCCTGCCGGCCGTGGCGCAAGACGAGGTCCGCGAGCCCAGCGTCGAGGAGCGCTACGGGACCGTGGCCGATCGCGATCAGCTGGAGCGCGCCTTCGGCCGCATCACGCTCGATCAGCGCGTGGTGCTGGTGATGCGTCACTACCTTGGCCTGTCGACCGACGCCATCGCCGAGGCTCTCGGCGTCCCGGCCGGCACCGTCAAGTCGCGGCTCGACCGCGGCTTGCGGGGTATGCGCCGCGCGCTCGAGGCTGACGCTCGTCCGGGCCCCGGCCCGGTAGGCTCGAAGGAGGTCGTGCGATGACGCGCGATCGCGATCTGCAGCTGGCGCTGGAGGCATGGCTGCGCGAGGACGCGCAGATGCCTGACGACCTCGATGAGGTCCTGCGAGCCGTCGCGTCGGCGGGCCAGGAGCGACGCTGGGGTGTTCCCGTCCCTACCGGACCAAGGAGGCACAGGTTCATGTTCGACGCAACGAGGTTCGCGGCCGCGCTGGCGGTCAGCACAGTCCTCGGTCTGTTGCTCGCGGTCGCCGCACCGTGGGATCGCAACGAAACCCCACCGCCCAGCGCCGCGATGGGCGAGGCGGAGGTGGCTGACGGCAGGATGCTTGCCGTCCACGACGTGGCGCTAGACGACGCCGCCTTCGAGGCCGCGGTCGCCGCGGTCTACGCCGAGGAGGCCTTCATGCGCGACGTCCTTCCAGACACGTTCGCCGAAGCGGTCGGGCTCGCCGAGATCATGACGATGATCGACCGCGAGGAGGCCTGGACGCGCCGAGACGAGCTCAAGCTCCTCGATCCGCTGACCGACGACCTGCGCTATCTCGGCATCTACGAGGTCCGCGCGAGCGGGCCGAGCGACGAGCCGGCCCGGACCGTGGCCTGCATGGTCACGGTGGATGATGGGTTGGTACAGGCCCGCGAGTGCTCACACGGTCCTTCCTCGATGGAGCTGGCCCCGCCAGCGAACGTCGAGCCTGACTTGGAGGCAGCGGACGACCGGTTCCTGCAGGCGCTAGGCGATCCCGACACGTGGAAGCTCGGTGAGCTCGTCTCGGCGGCCTTCGCCCCAGAGGCGGTCTTTGGCGTCTACTGGCATCAGGAGCGGGCGTATCCGGCGGACGACATCCGGCGCGGACACGATCGAATCAGGTCGAAGTTCACCGATGCGATGGTGGCGGCGCGCCTCGAGCCTCCCATGCCGCTCCCCGCCGAGGAAGGATCGCTTCGCTATGTCGGCACGTACGACTTCACCTACGACCCCGGTGCGGGAGAGCAAGGCATCTGGTCGAGCACCGTCTGCAGCACGTGGCTCGAGGGCGACCTCATCGAGCGCATGGACTGCTTCCTGCCGGCGGATACGATCGTCAACTTGGCGGACTGAGCCCCGCTACTCGAGCATCCCCTGCTCGACCACGAAGTCGGCCACCTTGTCGACGCCGTCGCCACCGCGAAGGTTGGTGAACACGAACGGTCGGTCCTGGCGGACGGAGATGGCGTCGCGCTCCATGTTCATGAGCGAGGCTCCCACCGCCGGCGCCAGGTCGGCCTTGTTGATGACCAGCAGGTCCGACTCGATGATGCCGGGCGCACCGCGCCGTGTCGCCTTCTCACCGGCTGACACGTCAAGGACGTAGATGACGAGGTCGATGAGCTCCGGATCGAACGTCGAGGCACCCAGGTCGTCACCGCCCTCGATGAAGACCGCGTCGAGGTCCGCGTGGCGGGCGATGAGCTCGTCCACAGCGGCCAACGTCTGGGCGACGTCGTCGCTGACGTCCGTGTCGGGGAGGTCGCCCGCGTCCAGGCCGACCACACGATCGCCGGGCAACGCGCCGATGCGGACGAGCGTCCGCGCATCCTCGAGGGCGTTGACATCGTTGGTCACGGCCGCTACCGAGTATCGATCCCGGAGCCGTGCGCAGAGCTCGGCCACCAGCGTCGTCTTGCCCGAGCCGATGGGTCCGCCGATGCCGACACGCAGTGTCGGGCGCGAGCCGCTCATCGGCTACGAGGCAAGGTCGTGGTCATGGGTGTGGTCCTTCGTCCCGCGCTCAGGCTCGAATGGGATCTCCTCCGCGGTCGGCTCGGCTCCCAGCTTGCGTACGAGCTTGTCGATCGCGCGGTCATAGCGATAGCGGATGAACCCTGGGCCGACCTGTGTGCGCACGTGGCGATTGCCCAGGTGGTAGGCCGCACGCGCGAGCAGCATCGCGTCGGGAGACGAGATGGTGGAGACGTCCTCGGGCGCAGCCACGACCTGGAGGACACGACCATCGGTCGCCTCGAGCAGGTCCCCGTCGAACAGGACCGTGCCACGGGGGAGGAAGAGCCCGATCTCCTGTCCTCCCACGGTCATGGCCCGCAGCCGGCTCTTGCGCCGCTGCTCCCAGGACAGCGCGAGCCGATCCGTCGGCTCGCCCTCGGTGACGACCTCGTGGACCTCCAGCATGATGCGTCCTGCTTCCTCCTCCGGCATCGGCTTTCGACGGTAGCCCAGGGCGCGGTCCGAATGACGACCTAGAGCGGTGACCTTTCCGTTGCCCTTCCGTTGCGGACGCGCGAAACCGAGACGCCTCCTGCGCTGTCGAACAGATGTGCTATTCAGGCGTGGTGATGGTAGGATGCCGGTCCCGTGCCACGCTCGTCCTCGCGCTCCGCTCCCGACCCGCTCGCGGCCTTCGAAGCACCCACGCGTGAGTGGTTCGCCAGCTCGTTCGAAGGCCCCACGGACGCCCAGGCGCAAGGCTGGCCGGCTATCTCGGCCGGCGACCACACGCTCATCTGCGCGCCCACCGGCAGCGGCAAGACGCTGGCCGCCTTCCTCTGGTGTCTCGACCGCCTCAACCACGAAGAACCACCGGCGGACCCCAGGGCCCGGCTGCGGGTGCTTTACATCTCGCCGCTCAAGGCGCTGGTCCACGACGTCGACCGCAACCTGCGTTCGCCGCTGGCCGGCATCGGGCTGGCCGCGGATCGCCTGGGCACGCCCACGCGGGAGGTGCGCGTGGGGATGCGCACGGGCGACACGCCGGCGGAGGAGCGCCGGGCCTTCGGCAGGAGGCCACCGGACATCCTTGTGACCACGCCGGAGTCGCTCTACCTCATCCTCACCAGCCAGGCGCGAGAGGCGCTGCGCAACGTGGGCTGGGTCATCATCGACGAGATCCACGCGCTGGCCGGCAGCAAGCGTGGCGCCCATCTCGCGCTCTCGCTCGAGCGGCTCGAGACCCTGACCCAGCGGGCGCCGCAGCGCATCGGGCTCTCGGCCACGCAGCGACCGCTCTCGGCGGTCGCTGGCTACCTCGGTGGCCGCGAGGTCGGGACAGGGGACGGGGCGGCAGCGCCCCGGCCGGTGACCATCGTCGACGCCGGCGTGCGCAAGGAGCTCGACCTCTCGGTCGTCGTCCCGGTCGAGGACATGGGCCGGCTGGGGGAGGTCATCCCGCTCGAAGAGGCGCCCGGCGGTCCCATGAGCGGTCCGGAGACCCGCACCAGCATCTGGCCCTCGGTCTACCCGCGCGTGCTCGAGCTCATCCGGGAGCACCGCAGCACGATCGTCTTCACCAACAGCCGGCGGCTTGCGGAGCGCCTCGCGCTGAACCTCAACGAGCTCGCCGGCGAGGACATCGCCCGGGCCCATCATGGCTCCATCGCCCGCGAGCAGCGGCTCATCATCGAGGAGCAGCTCAAGCAGGGCAAGCTGCCCTGCATCGTGGCCACGTCTTCGCTGGAGCTGGGCATCGACATGGGCGCGGTGGACCTCGTCATCCAGGTGGAGTCTCCGCTCTCGGTCTCCCGCGGGCTGCAGCGCGTGGGTCGGGCCGGGCACCGGGTGGGCGAGCCTTCACGCGGCATCATCTTTCCCAAGTACCGAGGTGACCTGCTCGAGTCGGCGGTCGTGACGCGCCTCATGCGCGACGGGGCCATCGAGCCCACGGTCGTGCCGCGCAACCCGCTCGACGTGCTGGCCCAGCAGATCGTGGCCGCCACCGTGGACCGCACCTGGCGGGTCAACGAGCTCTTCGACCTCGTGCGCGGCGCGGAGAACTTCGCCGAGCTCGGCCGCGACACCTTCGAGGGCGTGCTGGGCATGCTCGCCGGCCAGTATCCAGCCGACGAGTTCGCCGAGCTCAGGCCGCGGGTGGTCTGGGATCGCGTGGCCGGCTCCGTCGAGGCCCGCAAGGATGCCCGCACGGTGGCGGTGACGTCGGGCGGTACCATCCCCGACCGCGGCCTCTTCCCGGTCTACCTCTCCGACGACGCGTCCGCCACCGACGGTCTCGCCAGAGCCCGTGGCCGTAGCGGGGGCCGGCGCGTGGGCGAGCTGGACGAGGAGATGGTCTACGAGGCCCGCACGGGCGAGGTCGTGCTGCTCGGTGCCAGCGCCTGGCGCATCGACTCGATCGAGCACGACCGCGTGCTGGTCACGCCGGCACCGGGTGAGTCGGGCAAGGTGCCCTTCTGGAAGGGTGACGGCGTGGGCCGGCCGGTAGAGCTGGGTCGCGCGCTCGGCGCCTTCACGCGAGAGATTTCCGAGCAGGCCGGCGCCCCGCGCGGCGGGCGCGCGAGGGCCATCAAGCGCTTGCGCGAGGAGCACGACCTCGACGAGCTGGCGGCCGAGAACGTGCTCTCCTATCTCGACGAGGAGCGCGATGTCACCGGTGCGCTGCCCACGGACACGACCGTCGTGCTCCAGCGCTTCCGTGATGAGCTCGGCGACTGGCGGGTGTGCCTGTTGACGCCCTTCGGGGCCCGGGTCCACGCGCCATGGGCACTGGCCATCGAGGCTCGGCTGCAGGCCTCGGTGGGCGTGGACGTCAAGCCGCTGTGGTCCGATGACGGCATCGTGCTCCGACTGCCCTCGACCGACGCCGCCTACGAGCCCGCAGCCGGGGCGAGCTCGCTGGCCGAGCAGGCGGAGGCAGCGGTGCTCATCGCGGCCGACGACATCGAGGAGCTCGTGACCCAGAGCGTGGGAGGCTCGGCCCTCTTCTCCAGCCGTTTCCGTGAGAACGCGGCCCGGGCCCTGCTCCTGCCGCGTCGGCGCCCAGGACAGCGCACACCGCTGTGGCAGATGCGCCAGCGAGCCTCGCAGCTGCTGGCGGTGGCCAGCCGCTACGGCTCCTTTCCCATCGTCCTCGAGACCTATCGCGAGGTCCTCAGCGACGTCTTCGACCTGCCCGCGCTGCGTGGCATCCTGGCGGCCATCGAGCGCCGGGAGATCCGGGTCGTGAGCGTGGAGACCTCGCGGGCCTCGCCTTTCGCCTCCTCGCTGCTCTTCGACTACATCGCCACCTACATGTACGAGGGCGATGCCCCGCTCGTCGACCGTCGAGCCCAGGCACTCACGCTCGACCGCGACCTCCTGCGCGAGCTGCTCGGCGCCGAGCAGCTGCGCGACCTGCTCGACGGCGAGGCGCTGGCCGAGCTTGAGCTGGAGCTGCAGGCCCTGACCGAGGAGCGAGCCGCCGGGTCAGTCGACCAGGTCCACGACCTCCTGCGTCGCCTGGGTGATCTGGCTGACGACGAGGTGGCTGCGCGCGTCCGTGGAGCCCACGCCAAGGCTCGCCAGGCCGCGGCTCGCGAGTGGCTCGAAGCGCTGGTGGCCGACCGGAGGGCGCTGCGGCTGCGCATGGCCGGCGAACAGCGCTGGGTCGCCACCGAGGACGTCGGGCGCTATCGCGACGCCGTCGGGAGCTCGCCGCCGGTCGGCGTGCCCGATGACTTCCTCGCGCCGACCAAGGACGCGCTCGGCTCGCTGCTCGCGCGCTGGGCCCGGACGCACGGGCCGTTCCACACCGAGGAGCCGGCTGCACGCTGGCGGCTGCCGCGGGGCGTGGTCGAGACCGCGCTCGAGAGCCTGATGGCGGCCGGAGTCCTGTTGCGTGGCGAGTTCCGCCCTGACGGGGTCGAACGCGAGTGGTGCGATCCGGAGGTGCTGCGCCTCGTGCGCCGACGATCCCTGGCGCGGCTGCGCCGAGAGATCGAACCGGTCGAGGCCACGGCCCTGGCCCGCTTCCTGCCGGCGTGGCACGGCGTCGACACCCGGACCGTCGGCATCGACCGCCTCGCGGACGTCATCGGACAGCTCGAGGGCCTGGCCCTGCCGGCGAGCGTGCTCGAGCGGGACGTGCTCGCGGCGCGGGTCGCCGACTATCAGCCGGCGATGCTCGACGAGCTCGGTGCGGCCGGCGAGGTCGTGTGGGTCGGGGCCGGCAGCCTGGGCAAGGATGACGGACGCATCGCCCTCTACCGACCAGACCGGTTGGCGCTGCTGCTGCCGACCCGGACGAGGGATGAGGCCGAGGCCGAAGGGATCGGGACGTGGCTGCACGAGGCGCTGCGATCGCACCTGGCCGGCCGCGGCGCATCGTTCCATCGGGAGCTGCTGGGGGCGGCCCTGGCCGCGGCCCAAGCCGGCGACCACCGGCGCCCCACCGAGCGCGAGATGCTCGATGCGCTGTGGGATCTCGTGTGGGCCGGCGAGGTCACGAACGACACCTTCGGACCGTTGCGTGCCCTGCGCTGGCCGCGGCGCGGTGGCGGTCGGCCGGCTGCGAGGGCCCGATCGCGGTCGGGCACGCGGATGGGTCCACCCGAGGCCGCGGGTCGCTGGTCGCTCGTGGCGGAGAGCCTGCGGACGGCTGTCGCACCCGCGGAGGGCCGGGAGCCCGGCGGTACCGAGCAGCGCGCCGCGCTGGCAGCTACCCTGCTCGAGCGCTACGGCGTCGTGACCCGCGACGCGGTGGTCGGCGAGGGCGTGCGCGGGGGGTTCGGAGCGGTGTACCCGGTGTATCGCGAGATGGAAGAGCGCGGACGCGTGCGCCGGGGCTACTTCGTCGAGGGCCTCGGTGGTGCCCAGTTCGCCATCGCCGGCGCGGTCGATCGGCTGCGCTCCATGCGGCGCGGCGCCGGCGCGGCCACCAGCGATGATCCCAGGACGCTGCTGCTGGCAGCGACCGATCCGGCCAATCCCTATGGCGCTGCGCTCGCGTGGCCGCGGGACGACGTGCGGCGCTCGCGCTCGCCGGGCCGTTCGGCCGGCGCGTACGTGGTGCTGCACGACGGCGAGCTGGTGCTCTACCTCGAGCGAGGCGGCAAGTCGCTCCAGACGTTCGGGCCCTTCGACGACCCCGAGATCGCGGCGCGGGCCGTGGCCAGGCTGCGTGACCTCGTCGAGGACGGACGGCTCAAGCGTCTGCAGCTCGAGCGCATCGATGCCCGGCCCATCGCGGAGTCCGGCCACCGCGAACGGCTCGCCGCGCTCGGGTTCCGCGAGGCCTACAAGGGGTACGTCCTCGGTCCAGCCGGCTGAGTCGGGACGGGGAGGTCCATTGACGATCACGAGGGCCGAGAGCGAGGATCAGGCGGAGGCATCTCGCGCTGAACCGGGCACGACGCGAGAACGAGCGGGAAGGGAGGCATCGGCATGACCAGGACCGGTGAGCGGACGACGGCGAGGTGGGCGGTCATCCCGGCCCTGGCTTTGGCCCTGGCGACCGCCTCAGCAGGGGCGGTCTCGGGCCAGGATGGGTCGGAGGCTGGAACGGCGCCGGACATGCCGGGGTCGCTGGTGGGCGAGGACCTCGAGGCCGTCGAGCTCGCGCCGGGCGTCTACCAGGTCCTGCGAGACGGGGTCCGTGACCTGACCCGACCGCTTGAGATCGTGATCTTCGACCCGAATCTCTCGCCGGGCGATGTCCATCGCCTCAACGCGGTCGCCACACACGGTCTCGCGGCCAACGCGAACGGGGTCTGGCTGGGCGGGCCCGATGGTGTCTTCCGGCTCGGTCACGACGATCTGGTGTGGGAGACCGGCCCGAACCCGGACGCGACGGGCGCCGGGTTGATCGTGACGCCGGCCGATCGCCTCTACCGCGGAGGTGACGGTGGGGCTGGTGAGATCCTCGCGAAGGATGAGTGGAAGCCGGTGATCCCCACCCTCGGCGGCTTCGAGGCCGACGGCTCGGCGGGCCGGTTCACCCAGGATGGATCGCTCTGGGTCCGGGGCACCAACGCCAAGCAGGGAGACCAGCGCCGAGCCGCGTTCGCCCGCCGCGACGCCGACGGCTGGACCCTCATCGGGAGCCCGCCACGGCTTCCCGGTCGCGCCCCGGACAAGCGGCCGGCAAGCGTCGACCACTGGGGTGTCAGCGATAGCGGCGTGCTCTACGTGTCGCGGGCCCGCCGACAGGTCCAGCGGTATGCCGATGGCCGATGGGAGACGCTCGCGCCACCCGGTGGGCGGATCGCCGGCCTGCATGTCGGCCCCGACGGAGCGGTGTGGGTCGAGCGCGAATCAGCTGACGGCCGGACGTACGCGGGTAGCAGCGAGTTCGCGCGACTCGACGAGGACGGCTGGACCGGCTACGAGCTGGGACCACCCCGATACCTCTCCCCGAGCCCCGCAGCCGTCGGTGCCGACGGCGCGCTGTGGCTCGCACCCGGGGGTGACCTCATGTCCAGTGGGGGTTGCGCCGGGATCATCCGGGTGGGGACTGGACGCCTCGATCGCTTCCTGCTCGACCATTGCATCTACGACGTCGCTCCCGGCCCGAGTGGCGAGCTCTGGCTGGAGGCCGGAACATGGGACGGCAGCTGGTACGCGCCGGCGTCCGTCGGTCCGGTCGGTGTCTACGTCATCACGCCGGCTGCCTGGACGTGACCAGCGAGCCCAACGAAAGGATCCTTATGCCCGTCATCCGCATCAACGCCCTCGCCGTTCCCACCGACGGTGGCGCCGAGCTCGAGGAGCGCTTCCGCAGCCGCCTCCGCGCCGTGGACGAGCAGCCCGGGTTCCTCGGGTTCGACCTGCTGCGGCCCACCGGAGAGAACGAGCAGCGCTGGTTCGTGATGACCCGCTGGGAGTCGGACGAGGCCTTCAGGGCCTGGGTCGAGTCGCCGGCCTTCCGTCACGGCCACGCCACGTCCGAGGGCGGCGCCCGCCCGGTCGCCACCGGCTCGGAGCTGCTCGAGTTCGACGTCGTTCTCTCCAGCAGCACGTAGGCCCGGTACCCTCGAGCGATGCCCGAGGGAGACACGCTCTACCGCGTTGCCGACGTCATGCGTCGGACGCTGGGGGATGATGAGATCGTGCGTGCGCGTGGTCGGCCCGGCGGCGCGCAGCTCGAGCGAGTCGCAGGTGCCCGCGTACAGGCGGTGCGGACGCGCGGCAAGCACCTGCTCATCGACTTCGACGATGGCCTGACGCTGCACACGCACCTGCAGATGCGCGGCTCGTGGCATCGCTACCGCCCCGGTGAGCGATGGCGGGGGCGGTCAGGCGACGCCGTCGCGATCCTCGAGACCGCGCATGCGGTCGCGGTCTGCTTCGAGGCACCGACGGTCGAGCTCATCGAGACCCGGGCACTCGAGCTCCACCCCGTTCTGTCGAAGCTCGGACCTGACCTGCTCGACCCCGATCCGGACATCGAGGCGGCGGTTCGACGCCTGTCGAGGACCGTGGCCTCGATCGCGGAGGCCCTGCTCGACCAGCGACTGGTGGCCGGCATCGGCAACGTCTACCGCAGCGAGGTCCTCTTCCTCGAGCGACAGGATCCGATCACCGCGGCCTCAGCCCTGCCGACCGCACGGCTGGCTCGCCTGCTCGAGACGAGCCGCGACCTGCTTCGGGCCAACGTCGGGGGTGGCGACCGGGTCACGATGCCCGACGCCTCAGGCGCCCCGCCGGACGCATCTGCGGCCGGTTCGAGATCTCACGGGCGATGGGTCTACGGTCGAGCCGGGCGTCCCTGCCGGCGCTGCGGAGCGCTCGTTCGCTCGCGCACCATCGGCCACCTGCCCCGCCGCCTCTACTGGTGTCCTCGATGCCAGGCAGGAGCGGCTACGTCGACGCCCGTTCCGGTTCGCTAGCGGAGGGCTCGTCGGACTGGCTGGGAGCCTCGGCGTCGTTGTCCAGACCGAAGAAGTGCCGCCCCTCCCGCAGGCCCCAGTCCCACAGGTGGGCCACTCGCCGCGGTGAGGTCCACCAGCTGGCAAAGGCCCCCCGCACGATGTCGCGGTTCTCACGCAACTGCTGACCCCAGGTGCGCCACTCGAACCAGCGGGGATGCGACCAGATCCAGGGCACCGCCGCCCACACCAGCAAGACGTAGTCGATGCGCAGCGGTCGTGGGAAGTTGATGACCAGGTCGAGCTGTCGCACGGCCTGCGGCCAGACCGCCAGCGTGAGGACCCCAAAGAGGAGCATCCAGGCGATGCCCCAGAGCCGGGTCCGCGGCTTGAGGATGAGGAAGAGCAACAGCGGGAACCACTTGAGCGCGGTCGCGAGGGCCCAGAAGAAGCCGCCTAGCCGTGGCCCCACGAAGTGCGCGGCCCAGATCCCCAGCGCGCAGAGGAGCGTGATGTTGCCGGTGTCGAGGGTCGTGGCCAGGGGGATGGTGATGATGGCCACGAGGATGGCCGTGGCCACCGGGTGCTGCCGGTAGGCCCAGGCCACGCTCCAGGCGAAGAGCAGCACGTTGAGCATGCGGTACACGAACCAGGCCGTCTCCCACGGCAGCGCCGCCCACGGGGCGAAGACGGGCAGCGACCAGGGCCAATAGACGTAGGGCATGTAGGGCGGGGGTGGGTCGAGCGGATCGCCGCCCCCCAGCCACAGGCGAACGCCCCCCCAGTAGGCGCGCGCATCAGCGCCGACGAGGTCACCGCGCGCGATGATCCAGACCGCGATCGCCGCACCGCACACCACGAAGATGACGATGGCCGCGAGGCGCGCGGGGTCGCGCGCGAAGCTGAGGTCCTGACGCATCCCGCGCATGCTACCGCCGCGCGGCACAGGACATAGACTCGAAGGCGATGATCGCGACCCCGGATACCACCACGCTGGCGCGACTACGCTACGAGGTCGAGCGCCGTCTGCCCGACTACCTCGCTGACCTCGAGTCCATCGTCGGCATCGAGTCTGGCTCGTACACCAAGAGCGGCGTCGACGCGGTCGCGAGCTGGATGGCCAGCCGGCTGGCGTCGCTCGGCGCATCCATCGAACGCCACCCGAACACGGAGCTCGGCGACACCGTCGTGGCCACGTTCGAGGGTGCCCCTGCGGGGCCCGTGATCATCCTCATCGGCCACGCGGACACGGTCTTCGATCCCGGCTACCTCGAGCGTCGGCCGTACGAGATCGATGATGACGTCATCCTTGGCCCGGGCGTGAGCGACATGAAGTCCGGGCTGCTCACCGGCCTCTATGCGCTCGAGGCCGTACGTGCCGTCCTCGGTGACGGGCCGCTTCCGTTCGGGCGCCTCGTCTACGTCGTCAACCCCGATGAGGAGATCGGCTCGCCCGTCAGCAGCGATCTCATCGCCGGGCTGGCACGTGGCGCGGATGCCGCCTTCGTGATGGAAGCGGCGCGTGCGAGCGGTGCCATCGTCAGCGCACGCAAGGGCATGATGCACCTGCGGGCCACGCTTCGCGGGCGCTCGGCGCACGCGGGTGTCGAGCCGGAGAAGGGACGGAGCGCCACGCTCGAAGCGGCCTACAAGGCGGTCGCGCTGCACGCGCTCAACGGGCGCTGGCCCGGGGTGACCGTGAACGTCGGCGAGATCCGTGGTGGCACACGTCCCAATATCGTGGCCGAGGAAGCGATCATGACCATCGACCTCCGCGCCCGTCTCGTGGCCGAGCAGGACGAGGCGAAGGCCACCATCTTCGAGATCCTCGAGGGCTCCACGGTGCCGGACGTGACCACGGCCATCGAGATCCTCGCCGATACGCGCCCGATGGAGAAGTCGCCCGCGTCGGCGAGGCTGGTAGAGGCCGCCGTGGCCATCGCGGCCGAGCTCGGCTTCGCGCTGGCCGACGCCGAGACGGGCGGCAGCTCCGATGCCAACACCACGGCCGCCGTGGGGGTGCCCTCCGTCGACGGCCTCGGGCCGGTCGGTGGCAACGACCACACGCCGCTCGAGTACATCGAGAAGAGCAGCATCGTCCCGAGGACGACGCTGCTCGCCGCGTTGCTGCTGTCAGTCGGCCGCTAGGGCAGCCTCGACCGGCGGCTCCGGCGCTTCGGGAAGCCCGCCGGGGACGATCACGCCCTCGAAGTCGAAGCTCAGGCCCCAGATGTCCTGGGACAAGAGGGTCAGGGCCGACAGACCCTCGTAGGCTCCCTCCACACGTCACTGCATGGCGTAGGACATGGTTCCATCCACTGGCTGCTGGTGACCCCAGTCGGATGTCGTGACCCAATGGCCTTCCTCGTTGGTGAGCACGGCCCCGACGCTGCGCACGCCCCACATCGGCTTGCCGTCGTACTTGTGGTAGTCGTGCACGGCGTACATGTTGCCGGCGAAGCGTGGGTCATCGACCTCGACCGCACAGCGATGGTACGTCTCACCTTCATGGATGGAGCCCCACTCGGCCGCGGTCGCCGAACCATACTCACCTGGGGCGCAACTCATTCTTCCGACGAAGCCACCGAAGTCGGCAGGGTCGATGGGTGCCATCTCGGCTCCGGGGGCTGGGGCTGGTTCGCTGTCTGGCATGGCCACGTAGGCCAGGCTCGCGGTGAGGGCCAGGAGCGCCACCACGGCAGCGACTCTCGTTGCGTTGAACATGGATCTGGATCTCCCTTCGGGGTGTTGCCCCTTGCGGTCGGCGCTACGCGTCGCGCCGGACCCGAAAGGGGACCACCTGAATGGCCACCAGCGCCGGCGCTGGGGCGTGCCAGGGAGTCGACTCAGGACATCGGAACGGATGGCCGAGGGCAGCTCGGGCCCATCCGGTAGCTCCTCGATGGAGTTGGTGAGCCTGCCTTCGGATGAGCGCTCGTCGGCCATGAGCGGCAGCCATCGGCTGGCCTTGTGACCCTCGCGTCGACAGGTCCGTACGAGGATGCGGCAGGTCCAGGCCTCGCCAGCTCCCGGTCGCGCAGGACGCTGAAGGCGATGGCGTGCAGGCGTCCGCCGATGGCGTCGACGAGGTCCGTGAAGGCCCCCCGATCCCCCTGCTGCGCCCTGATCACCAGACTGCCGTCCATCATCCCTGCTCGCTCGCGGCGGTCGAACGCCGCCTCTATAGGGCATGTGGCAGGAGAAGTGCCGCCGCTTCCATCTTCTGGGTGACGGGGTCGGCCGACGAGGCAGAGCGTCCTGGCGGAAGCTCAGGTACCGATGGCGAGCGCTGAGCGCGCGGTCTTCACCTGCTCGACGAGGGCCGCGCCATCGGGGTCCGCCCGCAGTTCGCTGAGCGCGGCCTCCAGCTCGTGCTCCGACCCGGTGCCGGCGGCCATGTCGGCCAGGGCCACGAAGGCACGTGAGAGCCTGGCTTCAGCGAGGCCGACGTCACCGGCGGCCCGGGCCAGGGCGACCGCGGCTTCGAAGTCGGCGCGGGCATCCTCGGGCCGGCCCGCGGCCAGCTCGTGGGCGCCCAGGATCCAGTGGGCCCGGGAGCGTGGCAGCTCGCCCTTCTCGAGCTCGGTGGCGAGCGCGAGGTTGGCGCGAGCGGCGGCACAGCCGGCCCGGGCTTCCGGCGGCGTGATGACGATCCCGGGCTCATCCCAGCCGGCCCACGTGAACGAGGCCAGGTCGTAGCTCAGGGCCTTGGCCTGGGAGCGCAGCTCGTGGGCGCGCTCGGGGCTGGCGTCGTGAGCCATGGCCAGCAGGCGGCTGATGCCGGCCCAGGCGATGGCCATCGCGGCCGAGAGGTCCTTGTCCTCGTAGTAGGCGTGCCGCATGGCCTCGCTGTAGGCCGTGGGCTGCGCCGCCAGGTCGACCTCGGCGAGAGCGGCGATGTCCGCGAACGAGTCACGCATGATGGCTGTCCTCAGCGGGCGAACGTGCTCCCACAGCCGTCGCAGACGACGTAGAGCCCATGGCGGTCGAGCAGGTAGCCGGCGATGTGGAGCCGTCCTTCGATACACGAGGGGCAGACCCAGGTCCACCATTTCACGGGCGCGCCGTTCTCCGCGGGTGGGTTCTCAGCGAGCGGCTTCGACTCTGCTGCGACGCGGTCGGCGAGGCCCTCGTTGGCCTCGAATGTCGCGGCCACGGCCGCCTCGCGCTGCTCGTCGGTCTCGCTGCTGTAGGGGTAGTTCTGGCTGACGTTCGAACTCACCGGCTGAGGCTCCTGACTACGTGAATGGCCAGCCGCGAACGTCGTGAGCGCGGCGCGACCGGCCTGCCGCCGAGTATACGGGGCGGACCTCTACCACGCGGCTGCCGAGCCCTCGGCGCGCGGGTCGGTACCGGCCGCGTAGGAGGTCACCGCGCCCGACTCGTCGCGCACGATCTCGATCGCCTGGGCGTGGCCCATCGAGGAGGCCCACGCCTCGCGCACCTCGACGTCGTGCCCCATGCGCGCGAGTGCCTTGGGCACGTCGGGCGCACAGCGTGCCTCGAGCTCGGTCAGGTCCGGCGCTCCATGCTGCCGACGCATCATCGCCGCCCATCGCGGGGCGGCCACGGCGGTGGCCACGTCGGACCCGCCGTCCACGAGCGCCGACACCACCTGCGCGAACACCTGCGGCTGGATCTCCCCGCCCATCGAGCCGTGCACGACCCACGGCGCCCCATCGCGCATGAGCATGCCCGGCGCCAGGGTGTGGGTCGGCCGCTTGCGCGGTGCGAGCGCGTTGGCGTGGGTCGGGTCGAGCCGGAAGAAGGCCCCACGGTCGTGGAAGGCGATGCCGGTCGCCGGATCGACGAGCCCTGAGCCGAAGCCCTGGTAGTTCGAGGCGAGGAGGCTGACCGCGTTGCCCCACCGGTCGGCGGTCGCGAGGTAGACCGTGCCACCGCCGGCCGGCAGCGTCCCGGGACGTGGCGGCCTGGCCTGCTCGGCATCGATGCGGTCGGCCAGCTCGTCGATGCGTCGCGACGAGAGCATGGCCTCGACCTCGCCTGCGGCCATGTGCCCAGGGTCGGTGACGTGTGCGTCGCGCTCGGCGAGGGCGAGCCGCGACGCTTCGAGCCCAAGATGGATCCACGCAGCGTCGGTCCAGCCGCGCCCGTCCCACGCCGTCGGGTCCGGCGACCCGAAGCGCGAGAGCAGCCGGAGCGTCTGGAGGGCCACCACGCCCACGCTGTTGGGCGCGTGCGTCAGCGACGTCAGCCCGCGGTAGTCGGCCGACAGCGGCACACTCCAGTCGGAGGTGTGTGCGGCGAGGTCGTGGCGGCCGATGGGCACGCCCCGCGCCGCGAAGTAGGCCGTGGTCCTGTCCGCCACCGAGCCGTCGTAGGCCGCGCTCGGACCCTCGGCCACGAGCGCGCGCAGCGTCCGCTCCAGTGCCGGCAGCCGCACGAGGGCACCGGGCCTGCGAGCACGCTCGTCGGGACGATAGACCGAGGCCCAGTCGCCGTCGGCGCCGAACACCACGGCCGAGCGCTCGATCGCCTCGAGCCAGCCGGGCGAGGCGGGAAAGCCGGATGCGAGCTCGAGCGCCGGCTCCAGCAGCTGGCCCCAGGCGAGGTGGCCGAACCGTCGATGCGCCTCACCCCACGAATGGACGGCGCCCGGCACGGTGATCGACCATCGACCCCGTTGGGGCATCTGCCGGTGCCCGGCCTCGATCACCGCCTCGATGGTCGCGGCCCGGCCGGAGCGGCCGCTGCCGTTGAGGGCCTCCGCCTGGCGCTGCCCTTCGTCCCAGACGAGCCAGAAGGCGTCACCGCCGAGCCCGCAGCTGTGCCCGGCCACCACGGCCAGCGCGGCGTTCGTGGCGATGGCCGCGTCGACGGCGCTGCCGCCCGAGCGCAGCACGTGCAACCCGGCCTGCGTGGCCAGGTGATGCGGGCTGGCGACGGCGCCGTGGCGTCCGCGGGCCGGGCGGGCCGGTACCGTCGCGGGCGTCGGTTCGATGCTCACGCGCTCATGATGCCGCGCGTGGCGGGGTTGCCGCACCCGCCGATGCCGGCAGCACGACACCGACGCGGGCGCCGCCGCCTTCGACGTTCTGGGCGAAGGACCGGCCGCCGAGCGCCTCGGCCAGGTCCCGCACGATGGCGAGGCCCAACCCCGACCCGCTGCCCGTGCGCGAGGGGTCGGCGCGATAGAAGCGGTCGAAGACATGGGGCAGGGCAGCGGGGGGGATGCCGGGTCCATCGTCGCGTACCGCGAGCTTCACCTCGGTGCCGAGCGCCATCACCTCCACGATCACCCGACCACCGGGCGAGGGCGCGTGCGTCAGGGCGTTGGCGATGATGTTGCCCAGGATGCGATCGAGCGCATCGCGATCGGCCACGAGCTGCACGGTGCCGGCATCGTCGGCCAGCCGCAGCTGCTGCCCGCGCGCCTCGGCCTCGGCGGCGAAGCGTTCGACGGCGCTCTGCGCGACAGCCAGGCCATCGAGCGCCCGGAGCCGCAGCGGCGGGCCTGCCACCCCGGGCACGGCGAGGTGGTCGAGGTCGTCGAGCATCCGGCCCAGCCGCATGGTCTCGTCGGAGATGGCATCCGCGGCGCGTACGGCGTCCTGGCCGGAGGCGGTGCCATCCTTGAGCGCCTGCGAGAACCCGCCGATGACGGTGAGCGGAGTGCGCAGGTCGTGACGGATGTCGGCGAGCAGCTGGCGCTGGGCCTCGCGCGTGGCGCCGACCTCGTGGGCCATGGCGTTGAAGGCGGCGCTGGCCTCCGCCACCTCGACCGGGCCGCTGACAGGCAGTGGCTCGGGGACCTTGCCGCTGGCCACGTCGCCCGTGGCAGAGGCAAGGCGGCGAAGCGGGTTGGTGACCGAGCGGCTCAAGCCCACCGCGAGGGGGACGCCGAGCACGACGAGGATGAGCCCGGCCACGGAGAGAGCCCGGACGAGGTCGGAGGTCGCGCGCTCCCCCGAGTCGTCGGCGCGCGCGAGCATGAGGAACGGCGCGCTCGCTGATCGTGCCCGCACGCCCTGGCCCCCCGGTCGCAGGGGTCCCAGGATGGGTGTCGTGGCGTAGAGGACCGAGCCCATGCCCTCGATCCGCGTGGTTCCGGTGACGACCTGCCCGCGCGCGAGCTCCCCTTCGATCTGGGGCACCTCGGCGAGCGTGCTCGCACCGTCCTCGGCCGGATTGACGATGTACGAGCTCCGGCCGACGGTGAAGATCAGGGAGATGTCGGCCTCGGCCACCTCTTCGCGCAGCGCCTCACGGAACTCGGAGAGGTCGCCGTCGAGGTTGCCGAGGCGCGCGATGAAGCCACGCTGAGGGTCGGGCTCGCCGTCGGGGCTCCCCGGTCGGAGCACGTCGTTGGGCACGGCGGAGCGGACCGCTGACGCGTAGGGCACCGTCAGCTCTGCGAGCGAGCCCACGATCGCGTCGCGGTGCAGGTCGCGCAGCACGAACCAGAGCGAGCCGCCGATGGCCAGCAGCGTGGCGAGCGCGAAGACCAGCAGGACGAGGCCGATCCGTCCGCTGAGCGTCCTCACCCGCGTCGCGCGCGCGGCGGTGGCACCAGGCGATAGCCCACCCCCTTGACCGTCTCGATGGGCGGGGCGCCCTGGCCCAGCTTGCGCCGGAGCTCAGAGATGTGGACGTCGACCGTGCGCGTCTCTCCGGGGAAGTCGGTGCCCCAGACCGACGACAGCAGGTCGTCGCGGCTCCAGACGATGCCCGGGTCCCGGGCCAGGGCCGCCAGCAGGTCGAACTCGCGCGGGCGCAGCTCGAGGCGCCGATCACCGACGTAGGCCTCGCGACGCCGTGGGTCGACGCGCAGCTCGCCCACGTCCATGGGCCGGGCCCCGCGCATCGACGGGTCCGAGCGGCGCAGGATGGCCTTGACCCGGGCCACCATCTCGCGCGGGTTGAAGGGCTTGGTCAGGTAGTCATCCGCCCCCAGCTCGAGGCCCACGATGCGATCGATGTCCTCGCTCCGCGCGGTCAGCATGAGGATGGGCGTCTCGCCGCGGCGGCGGACCTCGCGGGTGACCTCCGTCCCGTCCATGCGCGGCATCATCAGGTCGAGCACGATGAGGTCGGGGTCGACGCGGTCGTGCTGCTCGAGCGCCTCCTTGCCGTCCCGCGCCTCGACGACGTTGTAGCCCGCCTGCTCGAGGTACAACCGCACCAGGTCGATGATGTTGCGTTCGTCGTCGACGACGAGGATGGTCTTCACGCGCGCCAGCATAGTCGGCTCATCCGGGGTCACACCCGCGCCCGATGTCAGCGCCAGGTAAGCGCCGGACGTGAACGCCTGAACGTTCCACGCTAGAGGTGGACTGGACTGTCACCGCGTACCACCCCATGACACCCGCTTGGTGGTACGCAAGGTGGTACGAGCCCACGCCGAGTCCTGGAGCAGACAGTCGACTTCCGTGGCGATGAGCGAGCCGGGTTCCATCAGCGCGGGGGCCTCCGCCGCGATGTCTGACGAGCAGTGGTCCACCAGCGCGATGGCTCGAGGGCGGTCGGGGCCTTCTGCGCAACGACACACCTCACGGCGACGCTGTACGGCGGTGAGATAATCGGGGGGGCCAGTGCCGTTCGAGAAGCTCGCCTGCCACGCTACGCTGGGCGGCGGCACTGTGCGACAAGGGGGGACCTCAGAATGGTGAAGAGACTGTTCCTAAGCCTCGCCGTGGTGTTGCTCGCCGCCGCGATGGGTCCAGGTGCCGCGCTCGCCTGTGATACCTGTCCCGACTACAAGGTCAACCAGGGCGCCGAGAAGTTCGTGCTCCCGGTCGACAACGAGATGGTCTCATGCCCGTGCCCGAAGCCGCTCGGGAAGGTCGAGGGCGACTACCTCGGCCACAAGGTCTTCGTCAAGGCCCCGTACGGCTACCAGATCGACAAGGTCACCGTGAAGTCGGGCAAGGACAACGAGGTCTGGGGCAACTTCTGGCACTACGGCAAGGTGGGGATGATCTACTCGAAGAAGGACATCTCCAACTACGTCGTCTGGGTCTGCCCAAAGCAGCCCTGTGGCTGCCTCAACTGATGACCGCGCGCTGACATCAGGCCATCGAATGCCCGTCCCGCGAGGGGCGGGCCCTTTCTTGTGTCGCCATCATCACCGGGTGTCGAGGTGTCGAGGCGGTACGGAAGCCCGGACGGAGCTGCTTCCGCGCACGGATCGACCGATGCGAGGTCTACGCCACGTAGGCGCCACGTGGCAGTACGCTCCGCAGATGGACATCCGGAGGGAGGACGTGGCTCGAGCCTGGGCCGAGCAGGTGCGGGCGAGCCAGGAGCAGGTCGAGCGGCTGGGCGAGACCGGGGAGCCGGCCGATCTCTACGCGCCCTGGGCACGCCGGTTCGCGCTCGATCCGCGGCGCACCGACGACCCGGCCGTCAACGCGCTCCTGGCCATCGCGCGGTCCGATGAGACCTGGCTCGACATCGGCGCTGGCGGCGGACGCTACGCCCTTCCGCTGGCGTTGCACGTCCGCCGCGTGGTCGCCGTGGAGCCTTCGGCCTCGATGGTGGCGGTCCTGCGCGAAGGCCTCGCCGAGCACGCCATCGACGAAGTCGAGGTCATCGCCGCAGCCTGGCCCGTCGACCGGAAGGTCGACGCCGATGTGGCCCTGCTGGCCCACGTGGGCTATGACATCCCGGAGTTCGGGACGTTCCTCGACGCGGCCGAGGCCGTCGTACGCCGCGTCGTCGTCATCATGCGCACCAGCGGCGCCGCCCGCATCGACGAGGTCCTCTGGCCGCACATCCACGGGGAGGCGCGTCGGGCGTATCCCATGCTGCCGGAGCTTCGCGAGCTGTTGGCGGCACGAGGCGTGGAGCCCGAGGTCAGCCTCATCGAGCGCGGCTCGTGGGGCTACGACTCGCGCGAGCAGCTGCTGGCCGCGGCGCGGACCCTGCTGCACCTGCGGCACGGATCGGCCAAGGACCGTCGGCTCGAGCAGCTCGTGGCCGAACGGGCCACCGAGCGCGACGGGAGCTGGGCGATCGCGTGGACGCCGATGCAGGACGGCGTGGTGAGCTGGGAGGTGCCGGCCTAGCC
>JBFLKP010000256.1:0-4050 GCA_040883225.1 Candidatus Limnocylindrales bacterium
ATCAGCCAACGCGAGGCTGCTCGCAGAGCTTCCGTTCGACGATACCCAGGACTTCGACGACGCCCGACGCGGCTTCATCGGCCGACTCGAGCCCTGCGTCATCCACGATGCCGACGGCCGCGTGGTCTGGGACAACGAGTCCTACCGCGCCTTCCTCGATGGCCCCGCACCCGACAGCGCCAACCCCAGCCTCTGGCGCCAGTCGCAGCTCAATGCCATCGACGGTCTGTTCGAGGTGGTCCCCGGCATCTACCAGGTGCGAGGCTTCGACCTCTCGAACATCACCTTCGTCGAGGGCGAGACCGGCGTGCTCGTCATCGACCCCCTCGTCTCGTCCGAGCCCGCAGCGGCGGCGCTCGCGCTCTATCGGCAGCATCGCGGTGATCGGCCCGTGGTCGGCGTCATCTACAGCCACAGCCACGTCGACCATTTCGGCGGCGTCAAGGGCGTCACCAGCCAGGAGGACGTGGACGCTGGCCGCTGCGTCGTGCTGGCCCCCGACGGGTTCATGGAGCACGCCGCCTCGGAGAACGTCTACGCGGGGACCGCGATGCTGCGGCGCTCCGGCTACATGTTCGGGGCCGCCCTGGAGCGCGGGCCGGCAGGCCAGATCGGGACCGGCCTGGGCCAGACGAACTCGACCGGCACCATCTCGCTCATCGCCCCCACCGACACGATCACGACCACGGGCGAGACGCGCGTCATCGACGGCATCCGCATGGAGTTCCAGAACACGCCCGGCACCGAGGCGCCGGCGGAGATGAACACGCTGTTCCCCGACCACGGCGCGCTCTGGATGGCCGAGAACGCCACCCACGTGCTCCACAACGTCCTGACCATCCGGGGCGCGCTCGTCCGTGACCCACGCGTGTGGGCCCGCTATCTGACCGAGGCCATCGACCGCTTCGGGGAGCGCATGGACGTGGTGTTCGCCTCCCACCACTGGCCCACCTGGGGTCGCGAGCGGGGCGTCAGGTTCCTCTCCGAGCAGCGCGACCTCTATGCCTACCTCCACGACCAGACGCTGCGCATGCTCAACCAGGGCTTCAACGGGGCCGAGATCGCGGAGTCCATCCAGATGCCACCCGCGCTCGAGCAGGCCTGGAATGCTCGCGGCTACTACGGCTCGGTGAGCCACAATGTGAAGGCCATCTATCAGCGCTACATGGGCTGGTATGACGGCAACCCCGCGCGCCTCTGGCAGCACACGCCCGAGGAGCAGGCGAAGCGATACGTCAGCGCCATGGGCGGCATCGACGCGGTCGTGGCTATCGCGCGCGAGGCCTTCGACTCGGGTGACCTGCGCTGGGCCGCCGAGCTGCTTGACCGCGCCGTCTTCGCCGATCCAGGGCACGCGGACGCGAAGGCGCTCCAGGCCGACACCTTCGAGCAGCTCGCCTTCGGGGCGGAGAACGGACCGTGGCGCAACGCCTATCTCGCCGGCGCCACCGAGCTCCGCCAGGGCCGCTTCGGCACGCCGGCCACCTACTCCCCGGACCTGCTGCGCGCGCTCACCCCGGAGATGGTCTTCGATGCCATCGCCATCCGGGTCGACGGGCCCAAGGCCTGGGACGAGCACCTGTCGATCGGCATCACCCTGACGGACCTGGGCCGATCCTGGCGGCTCGACCTGCACAATGGCGTCCTCATCCATCGTGAGTCCGCGGTCGAGGGGGCGGACGTCGTGCTGCGGCTGCCCAAGGCTGGGCTGATGGGTCTGCTCGCTGGGCAGATGGACGGCATCGACATCGAGGGCGACCAGGGTGTCCTCGGCCGGCTCATGGCGGTGCTCGACGAGCCCGACCCCGACTTCGCCATCGTGACGCCATAAGGCAGAGCGGTCGCGCCGGTGGGCTCCGGCGCATCGGGCTCGGTGGAGGCCCCGTGATGGCCGCTCCTACCAGCGGCCGACCCGGTACCTGGAGGGCTGGCGAGCCGCTCAGGCGGCCTTCCACCCCGGCTGGGGTTTGTCGGGCGGGTCGGTGGCGAGGGCGTCGGAGGCGACGGCGACGGGACTGGGCGCGCCACGCAGGTAGCGGTAGACCAGTGCCGCCGCGATCGCACCGATGACCGGACCGACAAGGTAGAGCCAGATGGCCGTGAGGTCGGCGCTCACCAACGCCGGGCCGAGCGAGCGGGCCGGGTTCATCGAGGCGCCGCTGACGGGTCCGCCGACGAGCGCCCCGAGCGCGACCGTGCCGCCGATAGCGAGGGCCGCCGCCTCCCCCACCGCCCGGGTATCGGTGGCCACCGCGGTGATGACGAGCATGAGGAAGAACGTGAGCAGCGCCTCCCAGGTAAGCGCCTGCAGCTCGGTGCCCGACGGCTGTGTGAGGCCGAGGTCGGCACCGTCACCCAGCGAGATGCGCAGCACGAGCGCGCCGAGCGTGGCACCGGTCACCTGTGCGACGCCGTAGGTCGCGACCCGCGACCATGGGAAGTGCCGACCGATCGCGAAGCCCACCGAGACCGCCGGGTTGAAGTGCGCTCCGCTGATGTGCCCGAGCGCATAGATCATGACCGCGATGACGAGCCCGAAGGCGAGCGCCACCGCGGGCTGCCCGAGCTGGCCGACGGCGATGGCGCCGCAGCCGAAGAAGACGAGCGCGAACGTGCCGAGGCCCTCGGCGAGGTGGGCCCTCACCCGGCGATGACGCTCCCGACTGGCAGGCCCGCGGTCCGCCGCGCGATCTCGATGAAGGGCCGCAGGCGCTGGGTCAGCTCCTGGCGCGTGCGGCGGAAGGCGGCCAGCTTCTCCTCGTCGCTGCCCTCGACCTCGGCCGGGTCCTCGAGGCCCCAGTGGAGCGAGTTGGTCGACCCCGGGAAGACGGGGCAGGCCTGGCGGGCGCGATCGCACACGGTGATGACATAGTCGAAGGGCTGCTCGAGGAACGGTGCCAGCGGCTTGGACTGGGCGCCCGACCAGTCGATGCCGACCTCGGCGAGGACCCGCACCGCGTAGGGGTTGACGCCCTTCGGCTCGGTACCGGCCGATTCGACCGCGAACTCGGGACCGCCGAGGTGCGCGAGCAGGGCCTGGCCGATCTGGCTGCGGGCCGAGTTGCCGGTGCACACGAAGAGCACGCGGATGGGCTGGTCGGACATCGTGGTCTCCCTGGTGGTGTCGCGGACCCGGGCCGCGGCTTCGATGGTCAGCTCGAGGTCGGTGAGCTCGGCGTCGAGTCGCTCGAGGTCGTCGCGCTGGCGCGCGAGGGCCGCCCGCTGCGCAGCGATGAGCGGCGCCAGGTCGAGGTCGACGGTCCCATGCTCGAGGCACAGGCGCGCCAGTCTCCCGGCGTCCTCCGGCCCCAGGCCGAGGCGGCGCAGCGTGACCACCAGGCGCAGCCGGGCAAGGTCGACCTCGCCGTACTCGCGGTAGCCGTTCTCGGACCGCTCGGCCGCGGGCAGCACGCCGGTCTGCTCATACCAGCGGACGGCGGTCGCGGCCACACCAGCACGTCGGGCCAGGTCGGCGATCCTCATGCCGGGACCGTACACCTTCGAGTCACTCGAAGGTCAAGACCCAGATCGGAGCGCGCGCGGCACCCGGTCGCAGCGTTCCCGTTCGCCAGTCGCTCGATCGACCTCGAGGGCGACGACACAGGCGAAGGCCGGCCTCCGGGGTGGCCCGGTGCGCTATCCTTCCGCGGCCGGCATGGGGAGGGCTGGACGCATCGATGCGTCACTGCGAGTACGTCCGGCGATCGGGCCGAGGAGGCAACATGACCACCGTCATCGCATACCACGACGTGGACGACGTCGATCACTGGCTCGACTCACCCAAGCGCGAAGAGGTCTTCGGACCGCTCGGCATCGCCGTCCGGACGTTCGTCGACCCCGAAGGGTCGAAGCGGACCGGCGTGATGCTGGAGGTCCCCGACATGGCCAAGTTCCTGGACGTGATGGCCTCGGAGGCGGCGGCCGCAGCCATGAAGCACGACGGTGTCCATGCCGACACGCTCGTCATGCTCGTGGAGTCGTAGGCCGACTCCGTCGACAGAAGGTCGCGCACGACGGCGCCGGCACCACCGAGGGCAGGGTCGCCCCGGC
>JBFLKP010000041.1:0-19300 GCA_040883225.1 Candidatus Limnocylindrales bacterium
ACGGTTCCGTCCGCGGCGCAGCCTGCCACCACGGTGCCATCCAACGAGACCGGGCCGTCGACGCGGCCCCCTGCCCAGACGAAGGAGTCAGCCGTGCGCAAGTCCCTGCTCGACCGACTGTTGGGCCGCTGATGCGAGTCCTCGTCACCGGCGGCGCCGGATACATCGGGAGCATCACCGTCGAGCAGCTCATCCTCGCGGGCCACGACGTGGTCGTGCTCGACTCGCTGGCCACGGGCCATCGCGATGCGGTCGCGCCGGGGGCCGAGCTGGCCGTGCACTCGGTGCTGGACGGGGACGCGGTCGCGGGCCTGCTGCGAGAGCACCGCATCGAGGCCGTGCTGCACTGTGCCGCGCGCTCGCTGGTGGGCCAGTCGATGGCCGACCCGGGGCTGTACTTCAGGGAGAACGTGGTCGGCGGCATCGCCCTCCTCGACGCCCTGCGCGAGGCCGGTGTGGACCGCCTCGTCTTCAGCTGCACGGCTGCCGTCTATGGTGAACCCGAACGCGTGCCCATCCGCGAGAGCGCGCCGACCCATCCGGTGAGCCCGTACGGGGCCTCGAAGCGGGCGTTCGAGAGCGCCATGGGCTGGTACGCGGCCTACGGCCTGCGCTCGGTCTCGCTGCGCTACTTCAACGTGGCCGGGGCGAGCGAGCACTACGGCGAGCGACACGACCCCGAGACGCACCTCATCCCCAACGTGCTCAAGGCCGCTATGGGCGGCGCGCCGGTGACGCTCTTCGGTGACGACTACCCCACCGCCGACGGCACGGCCATCCGCGACTTCATCCACGTGCTCGACCTCGCCGACGCCCACATCGCGGCCCTCGAGCTGACCGGCTCGATGGAGCCCGGGCAGGAGATCGCCAACCTGGGCTCGGGCAGCGGCTTCTCGGTCAAGCAGGTGCTCGACGCGGCGACGGCCATCGTGGGCCACGAGATCCCGCACAGCTACGGTCCGCGGCGCGCCGGCGACCCGCCGGCGCTCATCGCCTCCAACGACCGGGCCGAGGAGCTCCTCGGCTGGCGCCCCCAGCGCGGATCGCTGGCCGAGATGATCGGCTCGGCCTGGGCGCTGCTGCAGCAGGTTCGCCGCGACTGACCGCTGATGGCTGATCGCGAGCCGCCGCCGGTGCCGCACGATCCCCTCGAGTGGGCGCCGATGCGGGCGTACGACGGCCGGCGCACGTTCGACATCAAGGACCCCGTGGTCGAGCCGTTGTGGAGCGGCACGCGCGTGCTGGCCCACGTGACCGTGACACCCGCGTCGGACCCACCGGCCGAGGTCCGCCTGATCGAGCGGCTGGGCGCCGACGTGGCCCCGGAGCTGCCGGACCTTACGCTCGCGCTGGGGCGGGGCGTGCTCGCGCTCGATGCCATCGTCGACGGCGTCATCACCCGGGAGCTGTCGCTCGACGGGGTGGGAGCCGCGGCCATCCCGGAGATCCACAGCCGCCCCACGGAGATGTTCGTGCGCAGCAGCCTCGACTTCGACGTGCGGCCGCGGGGGGTCATCGAGGAGCGCGCCGCGGAGGCCGATCAGGTCGACGGCTTCGTGGCCGTGGACCTCTTGCGCGTCGACGGCACCTCCCTGCTGGACGTGCCGCTGCTCGAGCGCAAGCGCCTGCTCGAGAGCATCATCGCCCCCGGCCCGCTGTTGCGGGTCTCGGCCCACGTGCGCCCGCCGGCCGACCCCTGGGTCGCCACGTGGAAGTCGATGGGCCTCGCCGGCGGGATCATGAAGGCCGCCAACAGCCGCTACCGACCCTCGGACGACACGATCGAGTGGCGCCTGCTCAAGCGCCTCAACCGGCGTCGCTGACACGACCGCGACACGATCCCGGCACGCCCGTAGCCCTCGCCCATGGCCCGCTTGGTCTAGATTGGCCCCATGCCAGAACGAGCCCTTCCCGAGGCCCTCGCCGAAGAGGTCGAGCGCCTCGGTCCTGCCGACATCATGGTCGGCATCCCCAGCTTCAAGAACGCCGCCACCATCGGCCACGTGACCCGGGCGGCGCAGGCGGGGCTCGTGCAGTACTTCCCCGATTCCAAGCCGGTGCTGGTGAACGCCGACGCCGGCTCGCCCGATGGCACCGGACGCGTCGTCGTCGAGACCCAGCCGCCCGACTACGTCGAGCGCATCCTGCTGGTCCGCCCACGGAACCGCCTCCAGCGCCTGAGCCTGACCTACCCGGAGGTCGACGGCATCGGCGGCAAGGGCGCCGCCCTGCGCACGATCTTCCAGATCGCGGACGCGCTGGGGGTGGAGGCGTTGGTGGTCGTCGACTCCGACCTCCGCTCCATCGTGCCCGAGTGGATCGAGCTGCTGGCCGGGCCCATCCTCAAGGGCGGCTTCGACTACGTGACCCCGCTCTACCAGCGCTACAAGTACGACGGCACGATCACCAACACCGTCACCTACCCGCTCACACGCGCCCTCTACGGCCTGCGCATCCGACAACCCATCGGCGGGGACTTCGGCGTCAGCGGCGACCTCGTGAAGCACTACCTCGCGCAGGACGATTGGACGCCGGACATCAGCAAGTTCGGCATCGACATCTGGATGACCACGAAGGCCATCACCGGTGGCTTCGCCGTGAGCCAGACGCGTCTCGGCGCCAAGATCCACGACCCCAAGGATCCGGGCGCGGACCTGGGCCCGATGTTCAGCCAGGTCGTGGCCACGATGCTGCGGCTGACCGTCGACCACGCCGACCAGTGGCTGGGCGTGCGCGGTTCGCACGCTGTGCCCACCTACGGCTTCGAGCGCTACGCCGACCCGCCGCCGCTGGAGGTGGACGTGGTGCGACTGCTGACCACCTTCACCCGCGGGCGCGTGGCCAACGCCGACGCGTGGGCAGTGCTCTTCGCCCCCGATCGCATGACCGCGCTGGAGAGCCTGGCCCTCGATGCCGCTGCCGCGCTGGATGAGATCACCCGCTCGGACACGCCGTCCACCGCAGAGGACGCCGACTTCTTCTTCAGTGACGACCTGTGGGCGCGGATCATCTACGACCTCGCCCTCAGTGCGCGCGGCTCGACCATGGACATCGACCGCATCATCGCGGCCCTCGTGCCCATCTACTTCGCCCGCGTGGCGAGCCTCATCATCGAGGCCAGGGACATGACCACCCAGCAGGCAGAGACACTGGTGGAGCGGCAGGCGCGGGCGTACGAGCAGGCCAAGCCCAGCTTCGTCGAGCGCTGGGCCGCCGGCGAGGGCCTCAAGGCGCGCAAGCCACCGCGCAAGGCGAGCCCGGCGAAGTCGGCAGGCAAGTCCAGGTCGACCACGACCGCCAAGGCGGGCCGGAGCGGCAAGGCAGCCAGGACCGCAGCGGAGCGCAAGCCCCAGGCGAAGCGGTCATGACCGAGGGCCCGCTCCCCCGCTCCATCGTCATCCCCCTGGCTAATCCCGAGACGGCGCCGGACCTCATCCAGATCGGCACCGCGCTGCTGCAGGAGGGTGGTGCCATCACCGCGCTCTCGGTCATCGAGGTGCCCGAGGGGATGCCCCTGTCCGACGGCGCCACGCGGGCGCGCAAGGCCCGCCGCCTGCTGCAGAAGGTGCTCGAGTGGGCCCCGCCCGAGGTCGAGCTGCGGACCGTCGTGCGCATCGGCCGGCGGGCCGACGAGGGCATCGTGGAGCTGGCCACCGAGGAGGAGGCCGACCTCATCCTCTTCGGCTGGGGCGGACCCGATGTCCGCCATCGCAGCGTGGCCGACCAGCAGGAGTTCGCGCCGGTCTTCAGCCCGACCATCGACGAGGTCATCCGCGAGCGCCCCTGCGATATCGCCGTGGTCAAGCAGCACGGGGTCGAGCGGGTAAGCCGCATCGTGGCCCCGGTGCGCGGAGGTCCGCACGCCGAGATGGCCCTGCGCTACGCCACGGCCCTGAGCCGGGCGTTCGACGCGAAGCTGAGCGTGCCGCACGTCATCCCGCGTGGCCTCGAGCCGGCGCTGCGCGAGCGCTACGAGCGCAGCCTCGGCTCGTTCGTGGCACGCCACACCGGCGATGCCGGGCCGGCCCAGGTCATCGAAGGCGACGATGTCACCGAGGCCATCCTGCGCGAGGCCAACCGCAGCCAGCTCGTCATCATGGGTGCCACGGCCTCGGCCATGGACACGCCGGGCGCACCGCTCTTCGGGCAGCTCGTCGAGCACGTGGCCCAGCAAGCCGAGCCCACCGTCATCGTGGTCAAGACCCAGGACGTGCCCACCCGCGCCACCTTCGCGGAGCGCGCCCGCGCCGACGACTCGCTCGAGGCTGCCGAGGAGGCAGCCACCGCCGTGCGCAGCCTACCCGCCAAGGTCGATCGCTGGTTCGGCGAGTCGTCCTTCGACTACACCGAGTTCCAGGACCTCGACCGCCTGGTCGATCTCAAGCACAAGCGGGGCCTGACCATCTCGGCGGTCCTGCCCACGCTCAACGAGGCCGCCACCATCGGACCCATCGTGCGCGCGGCGCGGCGCGAGCTGATGACCGTGCGCAAGCTGGTCGACGAGCTGCTGGTCATCGACTCGGACTCCGACGACGAGACGCGCAAGATCGCCGAGGACGAGGGCGCGCGCGTGGTCGTGCACCAACAGGTGCTCACGAGGTACGGCGCCTTCCCGGGCAAGGGCGAGGCACTCTGGAAGAGCCTCTACGAGACCAGCGGCGACCTCGTGGCCTGGTGCGACACCGACGTCCGCGAATGGGACCCGCGCTTCCTCTACGGGACGCTCGGGCCGCTGCTGACCGAGCCACGGTTCGGCTATGTCAAGGCCTACTACCAGCGGCCCATCGTGCAGGGCGGCGTGCTCACCGCCGGCGGCGGCGGCCGGGTCACCGAGCTGGTCGCGCGGCCGCTCATCAACCTCTTCTTCCCCGAGCTCTCCGGTTACATCCAGCCGCTCTCGGGCGAGTACGCCGGGCGGCGCGAGATCCTCGAGGACATCCCCTTCTTCACCGGCTACGCCGTCGAGATCGGGCACCTCATCGACCTCGCCGACAAGATCGGCATCCGCGGGCTCGGCCAGGTCGATCTCGAGATCCGGCACCATCGCAACCAGGACCTCGAAGGCCTCTCCAAGATGGCCTTCAGCATCATGCAGGCGGTGATGAAGCGGCTCGACGAACGGGGTACCCGGCCGCGACTGGCCGAGATGGGGACCTCCATGAAGCTGCCGCGATCGTCGGCGCAGCGGCTCTCGCTCGACGTCATCGACCTCGCCGACATCGAGCGTCCGCCGATGTCGCGCATCCCCGAGTACCGCCGCAAGCGCGGCCTGCCCGAGAATCCGACCGCATAGCGGAGGCCTGCCCATGTCAGCCGCCGGCCCACTCCACGTGCTCGTGGCGCCCGACTCCTTCAAGGGCACGTTCTCCTCGGTGGTCGTGGCCGAGGCCCTCGCGGAGGGCTGGACCGCCATGCGGCCCCAGGACGAGATCGCCCTCACGCCCATGGCCGACGGCGGCGAGGGCATGCTCGACGCGGTCGAGGCCAGCGGTGGCTGGGACCGCCACAAGGTGGCGGCCAAGGACCCGCTGATGCGCACGCTGACCGCGGCCTTCCTGCGCTCCGGTGAGCGAGCCGTGGTGGAGATGGCCTCGGCCTCTGGCCTGTCACGCGTGGAGCCCGAGGAACGCGACGCCATGACCGCCTCCACCTTCGGTACGGGGCAGATCGTGGCTGCGGCCATCGGGCTCGGCTGCCGCGAGATCGTCATCGGCTTCGGCGGCAGCGCCACGACCGACGCGGGCGCGGGCCTGCTCGAGGCGCTCGGCGCCCGGATCCGCGACGCCTCGGGGGCCGATGTCGGAGCGGGTGGAGGAGCCCTCGGCGATGTCGCCTCCATCGACCTCAGCGAGCTCTCGGAGGTCCTGGCCGAGGTCCACATCGTGGTCGCCTCGGACGTGACCAACCCGCTCCTCGGTGAGCACGGCGCGGCGGCCGTCTACGGCCCGCAGAAGGGCGCCTCGGCGGAGCAGGTGGCCGAGCTCGACCGCAACCTCAGGCGCTATGCGGAGGTCATGGAGGGGACCATCGGACGGCCGTTGCGCTACGAGCCCGGCAGCGGCGCCGCGGGCGGCTCGATCTTCAGCCTGCTGGCCATCGCCGATCGCTTCGCCTCGCTGGAGGTCCGGCCGGGGGTGGACGTGGTCATGGAGCTGACCGGCTTCGACGAGGCCGTGACGACGGCCGACCTGGTGCTCACCGGCGAGGGCAAGGTCGACGGCCAGACGTCCTTCGGCAAGACCGCCATGGGCGTGGCCGAGCGGGCGCGCGCAGCCGGCGCGAGGACGGTCTGCTTCGGGGGTGGCGTGACCCCCGAGGGCGCGGAGTTCATGCATTCGATCGGCGTCGTCACGATGCCCGTGACCGAGCGGCCGATGAGCCTCGAGGCGTGCGTCGCCGCCGGCACCGCGCCCATCGCCCGCAGCGCAGGACGAGCAGCCGCGCTGTTGAGCCTGGGCAGCACCCTCGTCTGATGGCGGCGAAGAGCAGGCGCAAGCCGGGCAAGCGGCGCAAGGCCGATCCCATCAAGCCCTGGGCCAAGCGCCTGAAGGTGGCGCGCCCGGAGCTCATCGAGTTCGTGCTTGACGGCGTCGGGTCGCTCTACGGCACGCCCCAGTGGCGCCGGGTGCTCGATCCGACCTCCGAGCTGGTGCTCGTGATCCTGACCCAGAACTCGGCCGACATCAACGCCGAGAAGGCCTTCGATGCGCTGCGGCTGAGGTACCCCTCGGACCACTCGCTCGTGGAGCGAGGCCCGCCCGAGGAGCTGGAGATGGAAGCCTATCGACCAGGCTGGGGCGGGTCAGGGTGGGCGAAGCTGCCGCCGCCGGACTGGGCGCGGGTCGAAGGCGCGCCACTCGAGGAGCTGACCGACGTCATCCGGCCGGCCGGCCTGGCCAACCAGAAGGCCCCGCGCATCCAGGCCGCACTGGCGCGGATCCGCGAAGAGCGCGGCGACCACTCGCTCGAGTTCCTCGGCGAGATGGCGCCGCTGGCCGCACGGGACTGGCTCACGAGCATCGACGGCATCGGTGTGAAGACGGCCTCAGTGGTGCTGATGATGTCGTTCGGCATGCCGCTCATGCCGGTCGATCGCCACGTCGACCGGGTCTCCAAGCGCATCGGGCTGATGCCGCCGAAGGTGCCGGTCGTGGAGGCCCACGACCGCTTCCTCGCGCTGCTCGAGCCGGAGCAGTGCTACCCCCTGCACGTGGGGCTCATCACCCACGGTCGAAACCTGTGCGTGGCACGCTCGCCGCGCTGCGACGTCTGCCCCATCGCGCCCCGCTGCCGCTTCGTCGATCGCCGCGCCCCGTAGCCCGCACCCGCCAGCGGTCGTCGTGCTCGCAAGTCCGGCCAGTGCAGCCTCCGTCGCCGGTGGAGCAGGCCGGCGCAGCGGGAGTCGCGCTGCGTCCGCAGCGGCAGGCGCGCTGCGATGGCGACCCACCTTCTGGTCATCTGTCGCGCGAGGGCCCGTTGGACAGGTGGCGGTCCTCAGCAGCGTGGGCGCCGGCGCTCGCTCGAGCGTGCGCGACCGCTCGGCCCAGCGACGCTTCAGCGCAGGACGGCGACGACCGCGCTGGTGGCGAGGACGGCGAGGACGGCGGTGGCCAGCAGCAGCGTGCGTCGGTCGCCCACCGACCAGTACTCCCAGGCGGTCACGAGCAACCCCACCACCGGCGTCGCCACCACGGCGTAGGCTCCGGCGGTGGCCCAGGCCCAGGGCGTGAGCGCGATGAGTCCCTCGAGCACGGCGACCAGGTCGGTCATCTCGCCGCCACCGGGATCGGCACCGAGCGTTTCCAGCACCAGCGCCGCGGCGAAGAGCACACCGGCCACGAGCACGCCCGTGGTCAGGGTGGCGCTGGTGTAGCGGCGAGGAGCGGCTTCATGAGCCGGCTGTCGGACGTTCACAGGGCCAGGAACTCGAAGAACATCGAGACCGCGAACACCGCCGCCACGATGACGAATGCCAGCCGCAGGGCGTCCTGCGATAGCCGCATCGAGAGCCGTGCTCCCGCGCGCGCGCCGACGATGACACCGAGCGCCACCGGCGCCGCCAGCAGCGGGTCCAGCTGGCCCGACGCGAGGTAGACCACGGCCGAGGCCGCAGCCGTGGCCGCCAGCATGTAGGTCGAGGTGGTGGTGGCCACACGGATCGGCACCTGCATGAGCACGTTCATCGTGGGCACGTTGATGACGCCGCCGCCGACCCCCAGCAGGCCGCTAACGTTGCCGGCCACGAATGACACCAGCGTGCCGGGCCACACCCGATGCGCGCGGTACTCGACCTCCTCGCCGCTGGTGGGCTCGATGTAGGACGAGGCGAAGCCGCTGCTGACATCCTCCTCCTCGAGCGGTGGGCGTGAGACCGGGTGCCGGATCTGCCAGAGCATGCGCAGCGCCACGGCGGCGAGCAGGAGCGCGAAGAGCAGCGACAGCGAGCGCCCATCGAGGAGGCCCGCGGTGACACCGCCCGCGAGCCCACCGAGGGCGGCGGAGACGAGCAGCAGCATGCCCAGCCGCCGGTCAGCGATGCCGGTGCGGATGTAGCGCGGTGAGGCCGCGAGCGAGGTGGCGATGACCCCGATGAGGCTGGCCGCGATGGCGACCTTGACGTCGTAGCCCAGCAGCAGCGAGAGCAGGGGCACGATGACCAGCCCACCGCCGATGCCCACCATCGAGCCGAACCCGCCGGCCGCGACCGAGACGAGGAAGGCGACGAGCGCCGCGCTCACGGGCGCGCGCTCGGGTCGGCGTCTCGACGACGGGTGGGCTCCACGCCCACGAGCATAGCCGGGCTACCATCAGGGCATGGCCATGTTCGCTGATCTCGAGCCCCGTGCACCCGACGCCATCCTGGGGCTGATGGAGCGCTTCCGCGCAGACGACCGACCTGACAAGGTGTCGCTCGCCTCGGGTGTCTATGTCGACGAATCCGGCACCACCCCCGTGCTTGGCACCGTCCGGGAAGCCGAGGCCCGCGTCCTCGCCCGACAGACCACCAAGGTCTACAAGCCCATCGGAGGCGATCCGGCCTACAACGGCCCGGTTCGCGACCTCATCTTCGGGGCCGATCACCCGGCCGTCACCGGCGGTCGGGTCGAGACCATGCACACTCCCGGTGGCACCGGCGCCCTGCGCGTGGCCGGCGACCTGATCTCGACCATCGCTCCGGGTGCTGCGGTCTGGCTCTCGACGCCGACCTGGCCCAACCATCCCCAGGTCTTCGAGGCCGCCGGCCTCCCGCTGCGCTCGTACCCCTACCTCGGGGAGGATGGCGAGCTCGACCTCGACACGCTGCTGAGCGTCCTCCGGGCGGTCCCGGCCGGCGATGTCGTGGTGCTCCACGGCTGCTGTCACAACCCCACCGGGATCGACCCCACGTCGGAGGATTGGGAGCGCATCGCAGAGGCCATCGATGAGGCCGGCGCCCTCCCCCTCCTCGACTTCGCCTACCAGGGCTTCGCCGACGGGCTGACCGAGGACGGCAGGGGCCTGCGGGCGCTGCTGGCCCGCGAGCGGACGATGCTCGTGGCCAGCAGCTTCAGCAAGAACTTCGCGCTCTACGACGAGCGCGTGGGGGCCCTCTCGATCGTGGGTTCGGACGCGGACGAGACCGCCACGCTGCTCTCCCACGCCAAGGCCGCCATCCGCGCGAACTACTCCAACCCGCCCGCGCACGGCGGGGAGATCGTGGCCACCGTCCTCGCGGACGCGGCCCTCAAGGCCCAGTGGGTGGACGAGGTCGGGGTCATGCGCGACCGCATCAACGGCAACCGGGCCAGGTTCGTGGACGGCCTCCGGGCCGCTGGTGCCGCCGGCAGCCATGATTCGCTGCTGCGTCAGCGCGGCATGTTCTCGCTGTTGCCGCTGGGCGAGGAACGCGTGGCGCGCTTGCGGGACGAGTTCGGCGTCTACGTCGTGGGCAAGGGCCGCGTCAACGTCGCCGGCCTCACCGCTGACAACCTCGAGCCGGTGTGCCGGGCCATCGCCACCGTCACCGCCTGAGCGAGGCGGGCGGGCGAGGCTCGACCGTCGTCATCGCCGTCGATGGTACTGGTGACGCGACGCCTACAGTCCGTTGGTATGGGGTGGTCAAGTGGGGTTGGTGGGAGTAGCCTCGATCGTCCGATGACCCGATAGTACGGGTGTGAACGTCGTCATCTCACCCCCACCCCGTACCAACGTCCGACCTGGGCCCTACGCGGTGCCCCGGCCGAACGGTCGGTTCGTCCCGCCAGCCCCACCGCAGCAGCAGAGGCGAGGGATGATCGCCACATTCGCTACCATCGGTTCCCGCATGCGACTGAACCTCTTCACCCGCAACCACGATCAGGAGCCCGAGCAGCCGGCGTCGAACCAGCCCGGTCCGGCCGCCGCCCAGCGGCCCACCGGCAGGACGTTCCCGGCTGACGAGGTGGTCTGGGGCATCGTCATCCGCAACGGCTTCGACGAGATGGATGACCCCTGGTATCACCGCGGCACCACGCAGCACGCCTACCTCGAGGGCAACGACAATGTGGCCATCTGCGGCTTCCGTCCGCCGCAATCCGGTCCCCGCACGCGGCGCCGCTCGCGCCTGGGTCTGCCCAGCGCCGGTGAGCACCCCATGTGTGGGAGTTGCGCGCGCATGGTCGTGGCGCCTCGGCCACGCGTGCCCGTGCCGGTGCAGGGCAACCGCCCGCCGGTGGCGGTGCCGGTCGCTCGTCCCGACCAGCAGCCGCTCCCGCAGCCGATGGCGGCGCCCGTCACGCAGCCGGTCGTGGCCCAGGGCCCGACCGCGCCGGCTCCGGCCGCACCCGCCGCGCAGCCCGGCACCCCGTTCGTTTCCCCATGGGTCCGCAACCGCACCAGTGCGGGTGAGCCGGACGGCACCATCAGCATCGAGCTCGGCAGCACGCACGACGGCGGCCTGCTGAAGCGCGGCGTCCACACCGAGGTCGAACCCGACTGACCCCCGGCGTCCGCCGGCCAAGGATAGGGAGCGGCCGCCCGAACCCGCCGTGCGGGGTCGGGCGGTTCCTTGATTCCCGGGAGCTACTCCGTGGGCTTGATCACGATCTTGAGGCCGTTGCGCGCGACGAGGTCGTCGAAGGCCTTGGCTCCCTCCGCCAGCGGGTAGGTGGCGGTGATCATGTCGTCGAGCGAGACGATGCCGTGGTCGGCCATCTCGATCGCGCGCAGCATGTGGATGGCCTTCATGCGCCGCGACCAGGCGATGGTCAGGCCCTTGCGCCGTGCCTCCCCCGCAGCGAACGAGTGCCGGTTCGTGGGCGGGATGCCGACGACCACGACGCGTCCGCCGAGGCGCGCCGTGATGCAGGCCGACTCCAGCGCCGCATCCTCACCAGCGGCCTCGAAGCCGACGTCGACGGGAGCGATGTCACGGATCTGCTCTGGCTGGCCGTCGACCGGCGTGAGGTAGGCCTCGTCGGCGCCCGAGTCCAGCGCGGCCTCCACGCGATGCGGCTTGGCGTCGGTGGCGACCACGCGTGACGCGCCCATGGCCTTGAGCGCACGGATGATGAAGAGCCCGATCGGTCCGGCGCCGAACACGCCCGCGCTCATACCGGCCCTGAAGTGGCCCAGGTCGATGCCGTGGAGGGCGATGCCCAGCGGCTCGAGCAGCGAGATGCGGTCCCCCACCACCGAGTCCGGGGCGGGTAGCAGCAGGCGCTGGGGCCAGGCCATGTACTCGCGCAGCCCGCCGTGGACCGGGGCGTGGCCGCAGAACCTCACATCCGGGCAGAGGTTGCCATGGCCGGCACGGCAGGCCTCGCAGGTGCCACAGGGATTGGCCGGCTCCACCACCACGCGCTCGCCCGCGCGTGGGCCGGTCTCGATGACGCCGCCCATCTCGTGGCCCAGCACCAACGGCTCGTCCACTTTGGACGTGCCGATACCGCCATCCTCGTACCAGTGGAGATCGGAGCCACAGAGGCCGACCGCGGTGATGCGGACGAGCTCCTCGCCGGCGGCCGGCTGGGGCGTTGGTTCGTGGTGGATGCGGACGTCGCTGGCGCCGTGTAGTCGAAGCACTTCCATGCGTCCACCATAGCGGGCTCGAGGGCCCTCGGAGCGGGCCATGGTGCCCGGCCCGATGGTGCGTTCTGTCAACCATCTGCCGAGTCCGGCGTCCGGCCTCGCCGGGCGTTCGCGTATCCTTCATCCGTGGCCGGCGCGCGTGCCGTGCGTGTCGCCGCGTCACAGCCTTGAGGAGTCCATATCGACCGATGGCCACCGAGCATGTGCACGTGCCCGCACACGCGTCAGACTGGGCCACCCCGAACCCCAACACCGCCCCTCCGTCCCCCGCCTGGGTGCCTGCGCCGGCCTTCGAGCCGCCACGCACGCCGGCCGACGAGGGCCTGGTGGAGATCGCCGCCTCGATGACGCCAGGCAAGGCCCTCGATCTCGGTTGTGGTGCGGGTGAGAACGCCGTCTGGCTGGCCGAGCGCGGCTGGATCGTCAACGCCGTGGACGCGTCCGCCGGCGCCATCGAAGAAGCCCGCGGACTGGCCGCGGCGGCGGGCGTTGGTCGCACCATCGTCTTCGCTACCGTCGACATCGCCCGTTGGACGCCGGTCTCGCGCTACGACCTCGTGTTCTGCAACTTCGCCCTGCCGGCCCGAGGCATGGGTCGCAGCCGGGCGCTCGAGACGGCCGCGGCGGCGGTAGCCCCGGGCGGCACCATCCTCATCACCGAGTTCGACGCCTCGCTGCAGCGCGACGGCTCGATGCCGGAGAAGTACCTCGTCTCGGTCGACGAGCTGGAGCGCCACCTCGGGGGCTTCCGCATCGAGCGGTCCGGCGTGCGTCGCGCCCGCCACCGCCACGGCTACGAGGAGCGCGTCCTGCCCGTGGCCCACGTGGTGGCCACGCGCCGCACGGACCTGCGCAGCCTCTAGGTCGCTACCGGATCACCGCCCCCCTGTGGGGACAGCCGCGTCGCGCTCGGCGCCAGCGGTCGAGCCACACGCCGTATGCTCGATCGGTGAGAGAACGACGACCGCTGTCGCGAGGGGCCTGAGTGCGTGTCATCGGCATGATCTCGGGCACCAGCGCCGACGCCATCGAGGCCGTCTGCTGCCAGATCGACGGCGCCCCACCGCGCCTCCAGATCAAGGTCTTGCTGGCTCGGACCACGCCCATCCCGCCAGACCTCCAGCGCCGCATCCACGCCGCGGCGACCATCGAGGGCAGCGACGTCGAGTCGATCACCCTGCTCGATGCCGAGCTGGGCGAGCGGTTCGCGGAGGCCGCCAGGAGCGTGGCTCACGAGATGGGCCTGAGCAGCGATCACATCGACCTCATCGGCTCCCACGGGCAGACGGTCTGGCATGCCGTCCGCGATGACGGCTCGGTGGCCGGCTCCCTGCAGATCGGCAACGGTGCGCGCGTGGCCGAGCGCACGGGCGTGACCACGGTCAGCGACCTCCGCTCGCGAGACATCGCCGCAGGTGGTCAGGGCGCGCCCATCGTGGCCTACGTGGACTGGCTGTTGAGCCGGCACGAGAGCAGGTATCGGGCCGTACAGAACCTCGGCGGCATCGGCAACGTGGCCTTCCTGCCCCCGCTGGCTGACGAGGCGACCCCACCGCTGGCCTTCGACACTGGCCCAGCCAACGTCCTCATCGATCTGCTCATGACGCTCATCACCGACGGTGCCGCGTCGTACGACAAGGACGGCGCGGCGGCGGCGGCCGGCACGGTCGACGAGCCCTGGGTGGCCGAGCTCCTGACCCAGCCCTACTTCGAGCTGGCACCGCCCAAGACCACCGGACGCGAGCTCTTCAGCCCGGCCATGGCCCGCGAGCTGCTCGAGACCGGGCGAAAGCGGGGCCGGTCCGACGCCGACATCGTGGCCACCGTCACGGCCTTCTCAGCCGATTCGGTCGCCGATGCCTATCGCCGCTTCCTGCCCCGGTCGCCCGATGAGGTCATCGGCGCCGGTGGCGGCACGCGCAACCCGGTGTTCATGGCGCGGCTGGCCGCCGCGCTGCCGGGGACGCACGTCCTGACCTACGAGGATCTCGGCTACGCCAGCCAGGCGAAGGAGGCCATGGCCATGGCCGTGCTGGCCTACGAGACGTGGCACGGACGCCCGGGCACGCTGCCGGCCTTCACCGGGGCCAGCCATGCGGTGCCCATGGGCGCGATCCACCTCGGCCGCCGGAGGCCGGGCTGATGCCGGCCGACCGCCGCATGGGCGTGACCGTGTCGGACGCGAACGCGGGCGCGCGCTCGTCTGGAGGTGACACGGGGAGACCTGCGGGAAGCCCTCGATGGCTGAGCAGCAGTCTTCGGTCGACATCCCCCCGGGCGCTCCGGTTCGGCGCGACGGCCTCGAGCTGCGCTACGGAGCGATCTCCCTGCTGCTGGGACGCGAGCCCACCCTGCGATCGCTCCTGCCCAGCGACCTCGGGCACGTCGCCTACGAGGGCTCGCTGACCACGCCCCTCCATACCGAGGGCGTGGCCTGGCGCGTCCTCGTCCGCCCCGGCACCATCAGCGGCGAGCAGCTGGACGCGCTGCGCCTGGTCCACGACGGCAACGCCCGACGAGTCCAGCCGATGGGCCAGCGACGCTTTCTCTAGACTGCGCGGATGCGTACCGCTGCACCTTGACGCTCAGGGTACGCTGAGGACTTCGTCCAGTCCGCTGACAAAGTAGGACGACGGCCTGAACCCCAGGCCACCGAAGAGGAGGAACGGATATGCCCCCACGCTCATCTATGCGCGTCGGTTCGGCCGCGGCCCTGGCGCTGGCACTGGCCATCCCGATGGGTGGTGCCATGGCCCAGGATGGCGCATCGATCACCATGCTCACGCCATCCTGGGGTGTGCCGCCCGACCCGGACCTGCTGGCTGCCTTCGAGGAGGAGAGTGGCATCACGGTCGAGATCATCGGCGGGGAGGGCGTGGCCCTGGACAAGCTCTTCACCGACGTGGTCACGGCCAACGCCACCAACCAGGCTGCGGCGGACGTCATCTTCCTGACCGAGGAGGCGCCCTCCAACGTGGTCGCCATCGGCGGCGTGGAGGACATCTCCGACCTCGTCGAAGCCAACGGCACCGACCTTGGGCAATTCGACCAGGTCGACTTCTGGCAGGACGGCGACGCGCTCTACGGCATCCCCGTCTACAGCCAGCTGGTGATGATGGACTACAACGCGGCCAGGTACGCCGAGGGTGGCTTCGAGGCGCCCCCGACGACGTGGGCGGAGCTGACCGATGCGGCGCGAGCATTGCAGGAGCAGGGCCTCGACAACAACCCGATCTCCTTCAAGGCCGACGACTGGACCTGGTTCATCCTCGCGCTCTCGATGGGCGACCCCATGTTCGACGAGGATCTCAACCCCGTCTTCGCCGACGAGGGCTCCAAGGCTCGCGAGGCCATGGACATGCTGCTGACGTGGGTGGAGGAGGAGCTCATCTCCCCCGGCATCATCAGCAACGAGACGACCCAGCACGCCAACTTCTGGGCCGGCAACGCCGTCTTCCACCAGGGCTGGCAGGGCAGCGCCAGCGCCGGCAACAACCCCGAGACCTCGGCCCAGGCACCCAACGTCGAGTACCTGCTGCTGCCCGAGGAGCACTACACGTGGTCGTTCCCGGCGGCCGTGGGCATCGGCGCCGGCAGCGAGAACCGTGAGGCCGCCTACGAGTTCATCGAGTGGTACACGGGACCGGAGAACCAGCAGGCCATCTTCGAGGCCTACGGCCTCTACCCCTCGCGTCCCGATGTCGCGGCGGCCCTGAACGAGAGCGGCGCCATCGAGGGCTACGACGTCATCGTGGAGCAGGCGCAGTACCTCAACGAGCTGCCGCGGCAGGCGCTGTGGTGGGGTCCCTTCGCCAACGCCGTCGACGAGCAGATCCTGCTGGGCATCGAGAACGAGAGCTCGGCCGACGAGATCGTCGACGCCATCGCCGAGGAGTGGAACTCGCTTCGCTCCGAGTACGAGTGATCGACACCCCCTAGCCGATCGTGCATACGCCCCCTCGGTCCGGACCACGGACCGAGGGGGGCGATGCTTTCGCATGGACCGATCCGGAGCCTGATGGACGACCAGTGAGCCAGCTGCTGACCCGGGACCGGCTGTTCGTCATCCTGCTGCTCGTCCCTGTCCTGCTCATCGTCGTCGCGCTCATCTACTACCCCGCGCTCGACACCCTCGGGACCAGCTTCACCGACGAGAACCTGCGCATGCGGCGCGCCCCCGAGTTCGTGGGCCTCGAGAACTACGCGCGCCTGCTCGGCGACCGCGAGTTCTGGGAGGTCACGGGCCGGAGCATCCTGCTCGTCCTCATCGTCCTGCCGCTCGAGATCATCATCGCCTTCGCGGCCGCCCTCCTGCTGAACGAGCGCTTCCCCGGGCGCGGGGTCGTGCGCGCGCTGGTGCTCATCCCGTGGCTCGTGCCGCCGGTGGTCAATGGCTTCCTGTGGGGCTGGATCCTCAACGGTGAGTTCGGCGCGCTCAACGGGCTGCTCTACCAGTTCGGGCTCATCGAGGAGTACACCTACTGGCTGCGCGAGCCCAGCAGCCAGATGATCTGGGTCGCCGTGGTGCAGACGTGGACCCGCTTCGCCTTCCCCATGATCATCCTCCTGGCAGGCCTCCAGGGCATCCCCGACGAGCTCTACGACGCAGCCAAGGTGGATGGGGCCAACGCCCTGCGTCGCCTGCGGCACATCACCATCCCCAGCATGCGCGCGTCGATCGCCATCGTGCTGGTCATCGAGTTCATCGCCGCGTTCCAGATCTTCGACGTCATCTGGACGCTGACCTCGGGTGGCTCGGCTGGCGGGGCCATGAACCCCTTCACCAAGACGTTGATGATCTACAACTACGAGCTCGTCTTCATGGACCTGCGCATCGGGCTGGGGTCGGCCCTGTCCTACCTCGTCCTGCTGATGTCGCTGGGGGTCGGGCTGCTCTTCGTCGTGCGGCTCTACAACCAGGCCGTCGAGGACAAGGGATGAGGGGTCGTCGATGACCAGCGCCGCTCGCGCCCGCCTTCGACTGGCGGCCATCTACGGCGGCTGTGTGCTGCTGTTGTTCTGGGCCCTCGCGCCGATCTACTGGCTCATCGTCTCGAGCATCTCCACCCGCCTGGACCTGTACGCCGCACCGCAGAAGGTGTGGTTCCCGTCGCCGCCGACGCTGCAGCACTTCCAGGACCTGCTCTTCGCGGGTGGCGGTGGCTTCCGGGGCGCGGAGACCACGGGCCTTGGGCCGCTCCTGTGGGCGGGCCTGACCAACAGCCTCATCAGCAGCGTCTCGACCGCGGCCATCGTGACCATCCTGTGCACGGGCGTGGGCTACGTCTTCGCGCGGATGCGCTTCCGGGGCAAGCAGATCAGCTTCTACTTCATCATGTTCATGATGCCGCTGCCCATCTGGGTGGCCATCATCGCGCTCTTCTTCCTCATGTCCGAGGCCGGGCTGGTGGACACACTGCCCGGCCTGGTGCTCATCTTCGTGGCCTTCTCGGTGCCGCTGGCGACATGGCTCATGGCCACGTTCGTGCGGGACATCCCCATCGACATCGAGGAGGCCGGGCTGGTCGACGGCGCCACCCGCTGGCAGATCCTGCGCCGCCTCGTCTTCCCGCTGGCTCGGCCGGGCATGATCGCGGTCTTCCTGGTCGTGCTGCTGACGACATGGAATGCCTTCCTCGTCCCCCTCGTCTTCACGCGCACGGCCGACAGCCAGACGATGACGGTGGTGCTGACGCTCTTCATCGGCCAGTACGAGATCGCCTGGGAGGCCATGAGCGCGGCCGCGGTCATGACCATGTTGCCGCCGCTGCTGCTGGCGCTGTTCTTCCAGCGCTACCTCGTGCGCGGCATGACGTTGGGCGCGGTCAAGGGCTAGGAGGACAGGCATGGACGCCGATCGGCTGCTAGGTCAGATGACGCTCGAGGAGAAGGTGGGGCAGCTCTTCCTGCTGGCCTTCGAAGCCGCCAACGTCGAAGCCGCCGAGGCGCTCTTCGAGCGCTATTTCGTGGGCGGCTCGTACCTCTCCAACGACAACCTGCCGAACCCCGCGGCGGCGGCCGAGATGACCGCCCGCATCCAGAGCATCGCGGCCAGGACGCGGCTGGGCGTACCGGTGCTCCTGGGCGCCGACCAGGAGGGCGCCTGGCAGGTGATGTACCCAGGCTCGTCGCCGGGACCCGGGAACATGGCCCTGGGCGCGACCGGGGACCCGGAGCACGCACGGGCGATGTATCGCGTCATCGGCGAGGAGTGCCGGGCCGTCGGCCTGCAGGCCACCTTCGGGCCCTGCGCCGACTGCAACACCAACCCCGTGAACGCCATCATCGGTACGCGCTCCTTCGGTGAGCCACCGGAGCTGGTGGCGCGCATGACCGAGGCGGCCGTGGCCGGCGTGCTCGAGGCCGGAGCCATCGCCACGCTCAAGCACTATCCCGGGCACGGAGACACGGCGCTCGACAGCCATCGCGGGCTGCCGACCGTGGAGCGCTCCCGGGAAGAGCTCATGGCCATTGACCTGCTGCCCTTCGCGCGCGGCGTGGCGGCGGGCGCGCAGCTGGTGATGACCGCGCACATCGTCTTCCCCGCGCTCGATCCCGACCGACCGGCCACGCTCTCGCGGGTCATCCTCGATGACGTGCTGCGGGGCGAGCTCGGCTTCGAGGGGGCCGTCATCAGCGACTCCATGAACATGCACTCGATGCGGCGGAACTACGAACCCGTCGAGGCCGCCACCCAGGCCATCAGCGCGGGCGTCGACATCCTCATGCTGGCGGAGGAGCACTACGACCACGACGAGGGCTACCTCGAGCGTCAGATCGAGCTCATCGAGGGCATCCGGGCAGCGGTGCGCGACGGTCGCATCTCCGAGGCGCGCCTGGACGAGGCCGTGGGTCGCACCCTTCGCCTCAAGGCCTCCGTGGCCGAGACCGAGCCGGCGCCCGAGAGCGTCGGCGTCGAGGCCCATCGCGCGGTCGAGCTGGCGGCCGCGACGGCAGCGGTGTCGCTGTTGCGTGGCGCGCGTGACCTCCTGCCGCTTGACCCCGAGGAGCCGCCGACGCTGGTCAACACCACCCGGCGGGAGGCCTACGGCATCCTCGGCGACACCCGCGGCATCGGCCCCAACCAGACCGACCCCGCCTTCGACGTCTTCGTCGAGGCCGTGCGCCGGCGAGCGCCGGAGGCCCGCGTGGTACCGGCCGAGGACGTGCTCATGGGCCGGCTGCCCGGTGGCCGAGGGCAGATCATCGCCGTGACCGAGAACCACCCGCTCCCCGGCGTCGACTTCGACAC
>JBFLKP010000257.1:0-4268 GCA_040883225.1 Candidatus Limnocylindrales bacterium
ACCGGCGCGCCGGCCTTGAGCAGGTCGGTCAGGCGCTCGGACCGGTCATCCACGTCCGCAGCGGCCGCTGATTCGGCCAGGGGTGCCACCCCGGCGTCGTTGATGAAGGCCAGCACGTACTCCGGGCTGTTGACCAGCGCCAGGAACTCGATGGCCAGGTCGATGTTCTCGCTGTTGGGATTGATCATGTGACCGGTGGAAACGCCGGTGACGCTGTCCTGGTTGCCGGCCGAACCCTCGGGCATGGCGGGCAGGTTCACGAAGTCGAAGTCGAGGTCGGGGTTCTCGTCGATGGCCCAGCTGACCAGCCACGAGCCGATGGGATGCATCGCCGCCTGGCCCTGGAAGAAGAGCTGCGCGCCGGCGTTGTCATCGACGGCGTTGACGCTCTCGTTGACGCACCCCGCGTCCCGCAGCTCGGCGATGTACTCGAAGGCCTGCTCCCACTCGGGCGTGGAGAACGGTCCGCCGTTCGAGAGCGTCTCGTGATAGACGTCCTCACCCACGACCCGCGATGCGAGGTGGCTGAGCCAGTTGCCGGCGGCCCAGAGGTCCTTGTTGCCCGAGGCGATGGGGATGACGCCAGCTTCGTTCAGCGTGTCACAGGCGGCCAGCAGCTCCTCCCACGTGGTCGGCGGCTCGACCCCGGCTTCCTCGAGGATGGCCCTGTTGTACCAGATGACGTTGGACACGTCCGCGGTGTGCGGCACGAGCACGACCTTGCCGTCGACCGACGCGTCCGGGAAGACGCCCTCGTCATAGATGCCGGCGAGCGGTCCGCTCTCCACGGCCTCGGTCAGGTCCGCGGCGTAGCCGTCCTCGTAGCGCGTGACCATGCGATCACCGGTCCACTCGAAATAGATGTCGGGTGCGTTGCGACCGGCGAGCAGGTTGGGCAGGCCGATGGTCTGATAGAGGTCATCGTCCTGGTAGTTCATCTCGACGTCGACGCCGGGGTTCAGCTCCTCGAACTGCTCGGCGATGGCGTCCCACACGCGGATGCCGGCCTCGCCGGGCGAGCCCATGGCCACGCGCAAGGTCGTGTCCTGCGCGAGTGCTCCGGCGGTGCTGCCCACCGCTCCGAGCACGATGGCGGCCGAGACCGCGACGAACGTTCGCTGTGCTCTCCTCATGGACCGTCTCCTCTTCCGCTACGGAACCTCGCCCGGCCGGAACATCGTCCCGGACAGGACGGACAAGGTCATCTCCAGGGCGTCGCCGAACACGCGCACGCGCGCTCGTCGCAGCCTGATCAGGAACGGCGCCAGCTCGGCTGGCCCGTCCTCGTCCAATCGCCCGGCCGCTGCCAGGTCGGCGATCCTCGCGATGGCCTGGGCGCCGATCTCGTAGGCCACCAGCCAGGGCCGGATCTCGGCCACCAGGGCCTGGTTCGCCACCGGCCCCCGGAGCAGGTGCTCGGCGGCTCCGAGCTGCCCGGCCGCCAGCGCCCGCAGGCGCTCGACGCCGCGGTCACGGTCGCCGTGCTCGAGCTCGAACAGGGCTCGTGACAGCTGGCCATCGACGGTGGGCGCGTCGCCGGCCTCGAGGCAGGAGGAGCGTACGTTGTCGGCGAAGGTCGCGAAGGCGTCGAGGTCCGCGGCTCCGACGACGTCGAGCATGGCCGCGCGCCAGCTGGCCTCGGGCTCGTAGCCCTCGGGATCCCCCAGGTAGTCGGCGATGGTGGCCAGGGGGATCTTTGACGCCTCGAACAGCTCCATGGCGTTGGCGATGATCCCGCGCGTCGCCTGCCACAGCTGCGGGTCGCGTCCGCGATAGGGCCCGATGTGCAGCTCGTAGCCCATGGCCACGTCGTTGACCGGGTAGTTGTCCCAGTAGGTCGGCCGCCGGCCGGCGGTGCGCTCGAAGGCCTGGGCATCGTCGAGGTCGAGCGTGGCGGAGCAGATGGCCCGGCCGGTCCAGAGCAGGCCGACACGCCGATCGAGCCCGGCGCCCAGCCGTGCCAGGCTGGGCTCGGTGCCCCGACCCCAGTACTCGGTGGGGCAGACGGTGAGCTGGACCTCGTCAGGCAGGGCCTCGAGGACCTGCCCGCACAGCGCGATCTGGGCCTCGAGCAGGTCGGCGAACGCCGCCTCGTCCTCGGGGAACTGCAGCTGCTCGGGGATGTCGTCGAAGAAGAGCCCGATGTGGGTCACACCCAGGGGCAGCACGCGCCCGATCCTGGCCATCAGGATCGCCAGGTCCCCGGGGTCCGAGTAGCGGATCGAGAGCCCCGGCGAGATGCACCACATCAGCTCCATGCCGTTGGCCTTGCAGCGTCGCACGAGCTCGCCCAGCCGCCCCAGGGCTGCCTCCCCGTCGTGGGTCCGCCAGCGCTCGCGCAGGAGCGGGTCGTCCTTGGGCGAGTAGACGAATACGTTCATGCCGCGGGCGCCGAGGAAGTCGATCATCTCGAGCCGCTGGGCGTAGCTCCAGGGATGGCCGTAGAAGCCTTCGATGGCGCCGCGCACCTCGAAGCGCGTCGTGCTCATCGTGGGTTGGCCCGGCGCAGGTGGCTCTCGTTGACGGCGTCGCCGCCGGCCACGTTGCTGCTGCTGAAGACCTCCGGCTCGATGCCACGGGCAACGAGCCTCTCGGCCACCTCGGCCACGAGGGTGTTGGCCACCGCGGCCACGACCACGGTCGACGTGGGCGCCACGCGCATCGTCAGGCCCTCCACCTCCACCGCCGCATCGCCCACCACCCCGCCGTTGTCGATGGCCACGTCCACGAGCTCGTGGAGCCGCGGCGCCCGACCGGCGCGCGCGGAGTCCGACGTGGCATGACCGAGGCTGGTGATGGCGACCGTGTGCAGCCCGCGGGCGCGGGCCTCGGTGGCCATCTCGGTGATGACCGCGTTGCTGCCCGAGTTGGACGCGATGAGCAGGACATCCCCGGGCCTGGTGGGATGGTCATCGAGGATGGCCGCGGCCAGGCCGGAGACCCGCTCGAGGGCCGTGCTCAGGGTCGCGCTCGCGTGCAGCATGAGGCCCTCGAAGAGGATGGGTTCGATGCGCACGAAGCCACCCGCCCGGTAGTACAGCTCCTCCGCGAACATGTGCGAATGGCCCGAGCCGAAGGCGTGGATCGTGCCGCCCCGGGCCATGGCCTCGGTCATGAGGCTCGCCGCCGCATCGATGTGCGTCCACTCCTGGGTCTCGAGGCGCTCGATGAGGGCCTTCGCCGCGTGCAGATAGCGATGGCCGGCCGGGACGCGGCGTGCGGCCACGCGACCGTGGGTCATGCGGCAACCTCCCCCGAACTCCGGCGACGGTCGCGCGTTCCCATCGTTCGCGCGTGCCTCATCCGGCTCGTCCTGCGGCCTGCAACGCCGGCCGCGCCGGGACGAGGGCGCGAGCGGGGACGTGCGCGCTCAGCTGGTACCGGTCGCCGCGGTAGATGCAGTCCGCGATCATCATGACCTCGCCGTCGGCGTCGGCGTCGGTCATGCGCATGAAGAGGGCGGCCCCGCGAGGCGACATCTCGAGCAGCCGCCGGGTCTCGGCGTCCGGCAGCAGCGGCTCGATGATGACGTCGGCCGAGCCCGGCACGAGGCCGTAGCGCTGGGCCAGCAGCTCGTAGAGCGACCCCTCGAGGTCCCGTGCCTGCAGTCCCGGGACCAGCGCCGCGCGGATCCAGACGGTCTCGATGGCCATGGGCTCGCCGCTGCCGAAGCGCAAGCGGGTGAAGTGGAAGACCGGATCATCGGCATCGACCATGAGCCGCTCGGCGACGGCCTCGCCCGCGGCTTCGAGCCCGAAGGCCAGCAGTCGGCTGCTGGGGATGAGGCCGCGATCGCGCACGTCCTGGCTGAACGAGGTCAGGCCCAGGAAGCGCACCACGGGCCGGGGCAGCACGTACGTGCCAGAGCCATGACGGCGGGCCACGAGACCCTCGTCGACGAGCGCATCGGTCGCATGCCGGACGGTCATGCGGGCGGCGTTCCAGCGCAGGCTCAGGTCGCGCTCGCTGGGGAGTCGCTGGCCGGGCTCCGCGTTGGCGATCAGCTCGCGCAGCAGGGCTCGAACCTCCTCTCGGGTGACCTCGTTGCCGCTGGACACGGCCCGCAGGGTACCCGACGCAGGTCCGCACTGCAAGCCCGTCGTATACCACTCGACCACCCGGGGACCATCGCGGTGCTAGACCACATCTGGCCCGAATCAAGGGTCAGTGTCGCCAAGTGGTAGACCACCTCATGCCAGCAGTGGATGACCCGCGGTAGACCTCTTTCGGCACACGCGGGTGTGGCCAGCGGCTACCATCGACGGATG
>JBFLKP010000042.1:0-9229 GCA_040883225.1 Candidatus Limnocylindrales bacterium
TCATCGGCGGCATCGGTCCTGCCGACTACCTCGGCGCGGCCCGCGACGAAGCGGACGCGGCCGTCGCTGGTTGGCGAAGCGCTCGCGCGTGACCGGCCGCTCAGCCCATCCAGCCCCCGCCGCTCACGTTCATGATGGCGCCGGTCACGAAGCTGGCGTGGTCCGAGGCCAGGAAGACGGCCGTGGATGCGACCTCGGATGGCTGCGCCTGCCGGGCCAGGGGCGTGCTGTCGATGTAGGCCTGGGCCGCGGGCGAGAAGCCCTCGCGCTGCATGGGCGTGTCGATGAACCCGGGCGCGATGCTGTTGACCCGGATGCCCGACGGACCGTAGTGACGGGCCATGGCGTAGGTCAGGGCGATGATCCCGCCCTTCGAGGCACCGTAGGCGGGTGCCGAGCTGACACCGCCCATCGTGGCCGAGATGGAGGTGAAGGTGCAGATGCTGCCCCTGGTGCCGTCCGCCTGCATGCGGTCCCCGGCCGTGCGCGAGAGGAAGAACGTGGCCTTGAGGTTGGTGTCGACCTGCCAGTCCCAGGCCTCCTCGGTGACCTCGCCGAAGGGCTGGCGCTTGAGCACGCCGGCGGCCAGCACGAGCGCGTCGAGACCACCGAGGTCGGCCACCGTGCGCTCCACCAGCCGGGCGTGCGCGTCGAGGTCGTTGAGATCGAGGCCCACCGCGAGGTGCGGTCCTCCGGGCATCGACTCGACCACCGCTGCGACGGCGTCCTCCCGCAGGTCCACCGCACACACGTGGGCCCCGACGTCGGCGAAGGCTCGTGCCGTGGCTTCGCCGATGCCCTGGGCCGCGCCGGTCACGATCACGCCCCTGCCTTCCAGTCCCCAGCCGGCACGACTGCCATCCATGTGCGTCCTCCGATCGGCCACGCGGGCCCGCTCGGCCCGCCCGCAGCAAGCCTACCCGTCGCAAGGAGTCCTCGATGACCGCACCCAGCATCCGTCCCGAGGGCTGGCCGGAGAGCCCGGTCCGGCACAGCGAGGTCCTCGGGCGACCCCTGCGCCAGGATGGCCTGGCCACCCTCGGCATCAGCACCCAGACGTGGATCGAGGTCGCAGTGGACGAGGGCCACTGGGCGCTCGCGCTCGAGCTGACCGAATACTTCGCCCACGAGATCTCGATCATGAACCAGGTCCTCTTCACCTGGCTGACCGACATCCTCGACTACCGCCTGGCCAAGGCCGGCGCCGATGAGACGGAGTTGGGCGACAAGCTCCTACGCGGGTTCCGCCGCTTCGACCCGGGCGCCGGCGACCTGGAGCGGGCGCGAACGGCGCTGGCAGGGCGGCAGGCGGTCGATGCCCTCGCGGCCGTCGAGCTCATGCGCGTGCGCTGGGCGGCACAGCACGATGGGCTCGTGGTCTGGATCCAGGAGGTGCAGACAGAGATCGCCGAGCGATTCGGCGAGGACGCCATCCGTGACTCGGTGACCCTCGCCTACGAGCACATCTGGAGGCCGCGCTACGCGCTGTGGGGCGACATGAGCCCAGAGCTCAGGTTGCAGCTGAGCGTCGAGGGCATGCGCGGCGGCCATCTCTCCGGTCCGCGCCACCGCGGCGATGTCGGCGTCCTCGACGAAGGCGACCGCTACACCATGGAGCTCGATCCCTGCGGCAGCTGCGGTGTGCTTCGGCGTGGGGACCCCGACAGCGGCCGACCGCCCCACGCCTCGGCCACCAACCGAGAGCCGCACCCGTGGACGCAGATGCGCACCGGCATGAGCTGGTACAGCGTCCACTCGATGATCGCGCTCGAGTACATCCAGATGTCCGAGGGCGGCCCCCCGCTGCGGCCGGTCGAGGACTGCGACCTGCCGGACCGGCCGTGCCGCTGGTTCATCTACAAGGACGTCACCAGGCCGCGTCGGATCCATTACGAGCGTCAGGGCTTCGAGGCGCCCGCCGACGCACCGACCTGATCACAACCGCCCACTGGAGGAACCATGTCCCGACTCTCTGACCTGCCCCTGCTCCCGGTCCAGGCGCTCGGCAGCGCTGCGGCGCCGCCCTGGGTCTGGCTCATCCGCGATGCCGTCGGTCGTGACGAGCTGGGGCCATCCGACATCGCCGAGTCGCTGCGCGACGCGGCCCGGGTCGCCCTGCTCGACCAGCAGGAGGCCGGGTACGACGTGGTCTCCGACGGCGAGATGCTGCGTGCCGACTTCACGCGCAACTTCCACGGCCACATCTCGGGCCTCGAGCCGATCGAGTACGAGCGGCGGCTGGGCTACCCGGGGCCAGACCAGCTCGACGCCTTCCGGGCCGTCGGGCCGGTCTCTGCCGACGACGGCTACGGGCTCGTGGCCGAGACCGAGCTCATGCTCGAGCTCACGGACCGACCGTTCGTGACCCCGTTGCAGGGACCGGTCACGCAGGCCTTCCGTATCGACCCGGGGACGGCCTACGCCCACAAGGGTGAAGTGGCGTGGGCGCTCGTGCCGGCCATCAACCGCGAGCTGAAGGCGGCCGTCGCCGCCGGGGCCCACCTCATCCAGATCGACGAGCCGGCCTTCTGGATCATGCCCGGCGGCCTGCCCGAGATGGTGGAGATCGCCAACGCCTGCATCGAGGGCGTCGAGGCCATGACCTCGCTGCACCTCTGCTTCGGCAACTTCCGCGGCCGCCCCGCGACGGCCTATCGCTCGTACGCGGCCTTCGCCCCGTACTTCGGTGACCTGGCCTACGACGCGCTCAGCCTCGAGTTCGCCAATCGCTCGATGTGGGAGGTGGACCTGTGGGCCGAGCACGGAGGAGACAAGACGCTCGTGGCCGGCGTCATCGACGTCAAGGGTCGTGATGCCGAGACGCCGGAGGTCGTGGTCGAGCGCATCGAGGCGCTCCTTCGGTCGGTGCCGGCGGAGCGGCTGTGGCTCTCGGCCGACTGCGGCTACAGCCAGACGGCACGGCCGCTGGCGGTAGCGAAGATGGAGGCGCTGGCGTCTGCCGCAGCGGTCGTCCGGGGGCGGCTGAGATAGACCAGTCAACCGGTTGACCTACGCGCTACCATCAGCCACAGGTCAAGCACAGAACACCGTGACGGCGTCCCTTCCGACGCCGCCGACCAGGAGGGATCGATGCCCCAGCCCGCTGAGCGCCGCCTCGAGTGGTACCGCCAGATGGTGCGCATCCGCGTCTTCGAGGACAAGGTCCAGGAGCTCTTCATGAGCGGCCGCATCGAAGGCACGACGCACCTGTGCCAGGGCCAGGAGGCCGTCTCGGTCGGCGCCATCGCGGCCATGGAGCCCGGTGACGTCCAGACCAACACCTATCGCGGCCACGGCGAGGCGCTCGCCCTGGGCATGTCGTTCGAAACGGCCATGGCCGAGCTCATGGGCAAGGCCACCGGCGGCTCCAAGGGCCTCGGTGGGTCGATGCACCTCATCGACACGGCCAAGGGCAACATCGGCGCCAACGCCATCGTCGGCGCGGGCATGCCCATCGCGCTCGGTGCGGCCCTCGCCTTCAAGCTGCGCGAGGAGGCACGCGTGGCGCTCACCTTCATGGGCGACGGTGCCACCAACATCGGCACCTTCCACGAGTCGCTGAACATGGCCGCCACGTGGGCCGCGCCGGTGGTCTTCATCGTGAGCAACAACCTCTACGGCGAGTACAGCCCGGTGCGCATGACCACACCCATCGACGACCTCGCACGCCGCGCCGAGCCCTACGACATGCCGGGCATCATCGTGGACGGCCAGGACGTCGAGGCGGTCCACGAGGCCACCAGCGAGGCCGTCGCCCGGGCCCGGGCAGGGGAGGGCCCCAGCCTGCTCGAGATGAAGACCTACCGCTACCGGGGCCACTCCCGCTCCGATCCCGCCAAGTACCGCCCCGACGGCGAGCTCGAGACCTGGCAGGCGCGGGACCCGCTGCTCGTGCTCGGGCAGCGCCTCCTCGACGCGGGCACGCTCACCGAGGACGATCGGGCCGCGCTGTTCGCCCGCGCCGAGGCCGACGTCGCCGCCGCCATCGAGGCCGCCGAGGCCGCTCCCTACCTGACCCTCGAGGAGGCCGCCAGCCATGTCTATGCCGACTGACACCACCGCTGCGGCCGAGCCGGTGATGATGTCATACCGGGAGGCGGTGAACGCCGCCATCGACGACAGCCTCGCCGAGGACCCGGCGGTCGTCTTCCTGGGTGAGGACATCGCCAACGAGGGCGGCGTCTTCAAGACCAACGGCGGGTTGCCCGAGAAGCACCCCGGGCGCGTCATCAACACGCCCATCTGCGAGAACGGCTTCACCGGTGTGGCCCTGGGCATGGCCGTGGTGGGCATGCGCCCCATCGTCGAGTTCATGTTCGCCGACTTCATGCCTACCGCCGGCGATGCCATCGTCAACGAGCTGCCCAAGTACCGCTTCATGAGCGGTGGTGAGCTGTCGGTGCCGGTGACGCTCCGCGTCATCTCCGGCGCGGGCGGCCGCTTCGGCACCCAGCACAGTGCCTCGGGCGAGTCGTGGTTCATGTCCCAGCCCGGGCTGCGCGTGGCGGCCGCGGGCACGCCGGCCGCGGCCTACGAGCTGATCCGCTCCGCCGTCCGGGCCAACGACCCGGTCATCGTCCACGAGCACAAGCTGCTCTACCTCAACCAGGGACCCGTACGCCGGGGAGCCGTGGCGCAGGTCGGGCGTGCCTCCGTCGAGCGCGAGGGAGACGACGTCACCATCGTGGCCACGATGCTCATGACGCACCGGGCCCAGCAGGCCGCCAACCTGCTCGAGACCGAGGGCATCTCGGTGGAGGTCATCGACCTGCGCTGGATCCGCCCGCTCGACCTCGAGACGGTGGCCGCATCGGTCGAGAAGACCGGGCGCCTGGTGGTGGCCGAGGAGCAGTGGCACGACGCGGGCTGGGGTGCCTCGCTCATCAGCCGCCTGACCATGGCCGGCACGTCGATGTCCAACGCGCCGCGCGCGGTGTCGCTGCCCGACGACATCCTCATCCCCTATGCCCCGCCGCTCGAGGACCAGGTGCTGCCCTCGGCCGAGCGGATCGCGGACGAGGTACGAGCCAGCCTCTATTCCTGAGCTCTTCCACCAGAGCAGGTGACAAGGAGGGAGTCTCATGCTGCACGACCCGAGCCACTACGAACCACCGCCCATCGCGCACGAGATCGAGGTCTCCGACCACGACCGCGACATCCTGCGCGCGCTCGCGTCCGACCTCGCCGAGATCGCCGCTCTGCCGGTGCACGCGGAGAAGGCCGAGCTCTGGCGACGACTCAACGATCTTGAGTCCGCCCGGCCGATGGTCTGGATCAACGAGATCCCCTGGCACGAGATGGATGTCGACGGCGAGCTGACCCCCCAGACCGAGGATGCGTGGGCGCAGGACCAGGAACGCGAGCTCCGGCGCACCCTCTACCAGTGGCGCCACCTGCCGGGCGACATGATCGTCAGCGACTTCCTCGCCTGCCCGCTGGCTATCCACAGCACCGACTTCGGCATCATCGAGGACGTCGAGGTGGCTCGAACCGACGACGCCAACGACATCGTCTCGCGCGAGTTCCACATCCAGATCAGGGACTGGGAGGACCTCGAGAAGATCAAGATGCCGGTCGTAACCCACAACGAGGAAGCGACCGAGTTCCGGTACCAGGCCATGTGCGAGGTCTACGACGGCATCATGCCGGTCAGGAAGATGGGGCAGACCCACGTCTGGTATACCCCGTGGGACTACCTCGTGCGCTGGTGGGGCGTGCAGGAAGCGATGATGGACCTGGTCCAGCGACCGGACCTCGTCCACGCCGGCGTCGAGCGCGTGGTCCAGGCCTGGATGGTGGAGATGGACCAGTTCGAGTCCATGAACCTCCTCGCGCTCGACAACGACAACACGCGGATCGGGTCGGGCGGATATGGCTACACCCGCGAGCTGCCGGGCGATGAGTACGACCCCGAATGGGTCAGGACGAAGAACATGTGGGGCTGCTCCAACGCCCAGATCTTCAGCGAGGTCTCACCGCAGATGCGCTGGGAGTTCGCGGTCGAGCACGACCTGCAGTGGCTCGGGCGTTTCGGCCTCACGTACTACGGTTGCTGCGAGCCGCTGGACCAGTCCGTCGAGGTCCTGCGGCGTATCCCCAACCTGCGCAAGATCTCGACCACGCCCTGGGCCGACACCGAGTCGATGGTCGGGCAGGTGGGCACCGACTACGTCCTGTCGCGCAAGCCGAACCCCAACGTGTTCGCTCGTGACGCGTGGAACCCCCAGCTCGCCCGCGACCAGCTGGTGGAGTTCTGCGAGGCCTCCAGCGGCTGCCACCGTGAGCTGATCATGAAGGACATCAGCACCGTGCGCTATGACCCGCAGCGCCTGTGGGAGTGGGCCGAGATCGCCATGGAGGTAGCCGAGGACTACGCCGCCTGATGCTGCGGCGGGAAGGCCCCTTGACGGCGGCGTCCGTCCGGGCGGTCCGTCGCGACGCTAGCCGGCCGCTTCCACGGGCACGGCCTTGATGACGTCGTCGTCGTAGCTCATCACCAGCGTCTCGCCCGGCTGCACCACGAGGAAGTCCTCGTTCCACTCGCCGTTCATGAGCCGCTCGATGAGCGTGAGGTCGGTGACGACCGACTCGAAGCGCCAGCCGCGCTTCTCCGTCTCCGCCTGCGCACGCTGCTTGGCCACGTCGTCGCTGGCGAGCCCGGTCTCGAGGAAGGCGCCCCGCGAGTAGTGCTGCTGCCACTCACCGAGCGCCTCCATGAGATAGTCGGCGTTCTCCTGGCCGTACTTCTCGACGTACTCCTCGTACGTCGCCTTCACGCTGTCCGATCGTTCCGAGCTGCCCAGCAGCGCACCCATGAAGGCATTCCCGCGCTTGACGTTGTCCTCGGTGAACCAGTAGGTGCCAGGCGTGGACTCCTGCTCCTGCAGGTAGCGCTCGCGTGAGCCCAGGAAGATGGTGACGCAGTCGTGCGCGCGGGGAAGCACCAGCGGCACGCGCCTCGAGGTCAGCCCGGCGGTGGCTCCGCCGCAGAGCCCGTAGCCGAGGATGATGGCCTCCACCTCGGGGTCCTCGGCCTCGATGCGGTCGACGTGCTCCTGGATGCGGTCGCGCAGCGGCACGGGCTCGTTGTGCAACGACGCCGAGAGCTCGCTGAACACGATGTCGTGTGGGGACTCGGCTGCCAGCCGCTCGGCCGGCAGCATGAGCATGTCGCAGACGATGAACTGGAGTCGCATGCCGGTCATCCTACGCGGTCGCGCCCAGCGCCTCGGGGTGGACCAGGCCGTCGATGCTGCGCTGCCCGCGCGCCTTCTCGACCACGGCCGTGGCCACGTGCACCGCGGAGGCGGCATCTGGCGCCCAGCCGTGGGCGCCGATGTCCTGCGCGAACTCGAGCGTGACGGGGGCGCCGCCGATGATGACGCGCAGGTCGGGCAGGTCGTCGGCCGCGGCCACCGCGGCGGTGACGTCGCGCATGTTGCCCATCGTCGTGGTCAGCAGCGCGCTGCAGCCGATGAGGTCGGCCCCGTGCTCTCGCGCGGCGGCCAGGAACGCCTCGGCGGTGGTGCTGGTGCCCAGGTCGATGACCTCGAAGTTCGCCCCCTTGAGCATCATGCCCACGAGGTTCTTGCCGATGTCGTGGAGGTCGCCCTTGATGGTGCCCAGCACGGCCACCTTGTCGGGCTTGTGGCCGGCCCCGATGAGCAGCGGCTCGAGCAGGGCCACGGCGCCCTTCATGGCCCGCGCGCTGATGAGCATCTCGGGCACGAAGATCTCCTGGCGGCTGAAGCGATCGCCCACCACGCCCATGGCCTCGGTCATGGGCTCGAGGATGGCGTGGGGGTCGAGGCCCTCGTCGATCGCGCCCTGGGTGATCTCGACCGCCGCCTCGCGGTCACCGGCCTCGACGGCCGCCTGGAGTCGCTCGAAGTCAGCCATCGTCCTCCTCGGGGTCTACGCGGTCGGTCTCGCAGGGGGTTCGCCGGTGCGCCATTCTAGCGGCCCATCGGACCCGGCCAGCGGGTATCGCTGGCTCGTGGGGCCGGCGGCTCGATGTTCAGGTGCTTGGCCGCCTGTCCGCCCATGCGCCCGGACTCGATGACCCGCTGGAGGAACTCGCGCGTGCGTGCTTCACGCGGCTCGCCGAAGACCTGCGACGGCGGGCCGTCCTCGAGGATCCGGCCCTGCTCGAGGAAGCAGATGCGGTCGGCGATGTCGCCGGCAAAGCCCATCTCGTGCGTGGCGATGACCATGGTCATGCCTGACACGGCCAGCTCGCGGATGACCTCGAGCACCTCGGCCACGAGCTCCGGGTCGAGGGCCGAGGTGATCTCGTCGAGCAGCAGCAGGTCGGGCTCCATGGCCATGGCGCGCACGATGGCCACACGCTGCTGCTGGCCGCCCGAGAGACGGTCAGGGTACTGATCGGCCTTCTCGTCGAGCCCGAACCGCCGCAGCAGCGCCATGGCCTCGTCGCGCGCCTGGTTCCCGGAGCGCTTGAGGACCTTGCGGGGGGCCAGCGTGATGTTGTCGACGACGCTCATGTGGGGGAACAGGTTGTAGGCCTGGAAGACGATGCCGATGCCGCGGCGGACACGGTCGATGTCCACGTCCCGAGCCGTGATCTCCTGGCCCTCGACGACGACGCGCCCGGCCTCGATGGGCTCGAGCAGGTTGATGCAACGCAAGAGCGTCGACTTGCCCGAGCCCGACGCCCCGATGAGGCAGACGACCTCGTGCTCGGCGACCTCCAGGTCGATGCCCTTGAGCACCTCGAGCTCGCCGAACGACTTGTGCAACCCCTCGATCCGCAGCGCCGCCTTGCCCAGCGAGCGCCCGCTGGCTCCGAACGTCGACCCCGTCATCGCGTGCCTGCCATCTGGCGGCGTCGATCGCGCGCCACGAGCCAGTCGACGAACCGTGACATCGGGATGGTCAGGGCCAGGAAGATGACCGAGACGATGAGATACGGCGTGAAGTCGAATTCGGCGGCGACCACGATCTGGGCTCGGCGGAAGATCTCGACCGCGCCGATGAAGGACACCAGGGCGGTGTCCTTGAGCAGGCCGATCGAGTCGTTGAGCAGTGGCGGGATGACCCGGCGTACCGCCTGCGGCAGGACCACGAAGCGCATGGACTGGGTCGCGCTCATGCCCAGCGAGCGAGCCGCGGCGTTCTGGCTGGGGTGGACCGACTCGATGCCGGCGCGATAGACCTCGGCCACGTACGCGCTCCAGATGAGCGTCAGCGCGACCACGGCCCAGAAGAA
>JBFLKP010000258.1:0-25798 GCA_040883225.1 Candidatus Limnocylindrales bacterium
GCTGGCCGGCCAGCCAGCCAGCGGCGCCCAGACAACACGGGTCGCCGCGGGCGCACCCCGACCGATCTGCGGGTGGCGACCCGGTCACCGCCACAGGCTGGGTGGCCCCCTGTTGCGGTGCCACTTGACATTGGCTAGCCTGAAAAGCGTATCCTCGATAATCGATTGTGATGCTCCGCACCGTCACGGCGGTCGGAAGCACCGGCGCATCGAGGGAGGCGCCGACGGGATGCACGAAGAGGTGGACGCGATGGCGATGAAGCGGGTGTCTCGCGGGGAGGCGAACGTCGTTCCCCTCCCCGGGCGCGACTGGCATACCTATCTCGGCCCCGACAACATCCCCACCGAGCGCGTCTCGTTCGGCGTGTCGATCTTCCCTGCCGGGTCGAAGCCCGAGGGCCACGTGCACGACACGCAGGAGGAAACGATCTACTGCGTCAACGGGCGCGGCCGCATCGTCACGCCCGACGGGGTGGGCGAGCTCGAGCCCGGCTCGGTCGTCTGGGTCAGCCCGGGCACGCACCACGCCACCGAGTCCGATGGCCCCGAGCCGCTGGAGATCGCCTGCTTCTTCTCGCCGCCCGTCGTGCCCGGCTCGTACGAGAAAGGCCAGACGTCCGAATGACCACCGACACCGCGACCGTGCCGGTCACGGCCGATGAGATCGCGCGACTCGAGGACATGGCCCGGCGCATCCGCGTCGCGGTCATCCGCACCGTCACCGACCGCAAGGTCGGCCATGTCGGCGGCCCACTCTCCGCCGCCGACGTCCTCGCCGCCCTCTACGGGCGGGTCATGCGCATCCGGCCCGACGAGCCCGACTGGCCCGACCGCGACCGCTTCATCCTCTCGAAGGGCCACTCGTCCCTGGGCCAGTACGGGGCCATGGCCCTGGCCGGCTATTTCCCGCTCGACGAGTTGTTCACCTTCAACAAGAAGGGCTCGCGCCTGCAGGGCCACCCCGACATGAACAAGCTGCCGGGCATCGACATCTCCACGGGATCGCTGGGCATGGGCCTGAGCGCCGGGCTCGGCTTCGCGCTCGGCGCCAAGCACCTGGGGCAGGACTTCCGGACCTTCGTGCTCATGGGCGACGGCGAGGCGCAGGAAGGCCAGATCTGGGAGGCGGCCCACGTCGCCGCTCGCTACGGTGCCGACAACCTCGTCGGCATCGTCGACCACAACCGGTTCCAGCAGTTCGGCTGGCGCGGCGTGGATGCCGCCGACCGCCTGCCGCCGGAGGACCCGGGCGACCTCGTGGCCCGCTTCAAGGCCTTCGGCTGGCGCACCCTCGAGATGAACGGCAACGACATGAACGAGGTCGTAGCCACGCTCGAGGAGGCTGTCGAGCCGACCGGGCGACCCACGGCCGTCATCTCCAACACGCTCAAGGGTTACGGCGTGAGCTTCATGGCTGGCCAGTACCAGTGGCACATGGGCGTGCCCACCGAGGAGGAGTTCGCCACCGCCATGGCCGAGCTGGGCGAGAGCGAGGGGGGTGAGGCATGACGCTGCCAGATGGCAAGCCGCTGCGGCTCGTGTTCGGCGAGACCGTCACCGAGCTCGCGGCCAAGGATCCGCGCATCGTCGTGCTCGACGGCGATCTCGGCTCCTCGACACAAGCGAAGATCTTCGAGGACGCCTACCCCGACCGCTTCTACCAGATGGGCATCGCCGAGCAGAACATGATGGGCGTGGCGGCGGGCATGGCCAAGGTCGGCCTCGTGCCCTTCATCAGCACCTTCGTGGCCTTCGCCCTGCACCGTCCGCTGGACCAGATCCGCGTGCTCATCGCCCAGACCGGCGCGAACGTGAAGATCACCGCCGGCTACTGCGGCCTCTTCACGGGCAAGGCCGGCAAGACCCACCAGATCGTCGACGACATCTCCATCGCCCGGGCCATGCCCGGCATGGTCGTGGTCTCCCCCGCCGACGAGGTCGAGACCAAGGAGGTCATGGCCTGGTCGCTCGGCTTCGACGGTCCGGTCTTCATCCGCCTCGTGCGCGACGTGACTCAGCAGCTCTTCGAGCCTGGGCACAGGTTCCAGTTCGGCCGGGTCAAGACCGTCCGCGAGGGCAGCGACATCACGCTCATCAGCACCGGCACCCAGACCCCGCGAGTGGTCGACGCCGCCGACATCCTGGCTGCGGCCGGGATCGACGCCCACGTCGTGCACATGCCCACGATCAAGCCCATCGACGTGGCCGGCGTCATCGAGGCGGCCGAGAAGACCGGGCGCGTCGTGACCGTCGAGGAGCACACCGTCATCGGCGGCCTCGGCAGCGCCGTGGCCGAGACCCTCAGCGAGCACCGGCCGACGCGCGTCGATCGCATCGGCCTCCAGGACCACTACACCGAGTCGGCCACCGACGAGGAGCTGCTGGACATGTACTGCCTGTCGGCCGAGCGGGTCGCCCAGCGTGTGCAGAAGCTGCTCGTCAGCGACGGGCCGGTGACCACTTGCGCATGAGGACCTTCAGGGCGTGATCGAGATCTTCGAGCGGTTCGCCAACGACCCCGTCGAGATCCTGCTCGACTCGCTGGTGCTGGGCCTGTTCCAGGCCGGGCCGCTCGTCCTCGCCGCGATCGGCTTCACGCTGATCTACTACCTCAACGGCTTCATCAACGTGGCCTACTCGGAGACCATCACCGTCGGCGCCTACGCCGCGGTCACGATGAACGCCATCATCGGCTTCAACTTCTGGCTCTCCATCATCCCCTCGGCGCTGGTGGCCGGTCTGCTGAGCGTCCTGACCTACCTCGTCATCTTCCGACCCGCGATGCGAAGGGGGGTGGGCCCGACGGAGATGATCATCCTCTCGGTCGGTGTCTCGTTCTTCATCCGATTCCTCCTGCGGCTCGACGACGTGCCCATCGGCTTCGGCGACACGCAGCTCGACATCGGCGCTTTCGGCATCGAGCTCTACAACTTCGACGTTGGCCCCATGGTCACGCACGACATCCTGGGCGTGGGCGTGACCGAGACCAAGCTGCTGGCCATGGGCCTGGCGGTGGTCTTCACGGTCGGGCTGCTGTGGTTCATCTACCGCACCAACTACGGCGCGCGCATGCGGGCCCTCGCGGGCAACCTCGACCTTGCGCAGGTGAGCGGTATCGACCCGGTCAAGGTCAGCGTCCTCATCTGGTTCATCGCCGGCGTGGCCGGTGGCCTGGCTGGCATCTTCCTCGGTGTCTTCGGCTTCGTGAACTCCGACATCGGCTGGAACCAGATCCTCATCATCATCATGATCAGCGTGGTCGGCGGCGTGGGCAACGTTCGCGGCGCCCTCATCGCTGGCATCCTGGCCTCCTTCCTGGTGGCCTTCATGACGCAGATCTCGCAGCCGTTCTACGCCCAGATCGCCCTGCTGCTCATCTTCATCGCGGTGCTCAAGTACAACCACGTCCGCAGGACGGTGGAGGCCTAGACGATGATCGGCAACTTCGAGACTCTCGTCCTCTCCGGCGTCTTCATCGCGGCCGGCCTGGCCACGCTCCTGCACATCCAGTTCGGCCTCACGGGCATCGTCAACTTCGGCATCGTCGGCTTCTGGGGCCTGGGCATCTACGGCGTGGGCATCCTGACCATCGAGTACGAGATCCCCTTCCTCATCGCGGTCGTGCTCGTCACGCTCATCACCGCCGTAGTCGCCTTCGTCCTGGGCTGGTTCATCCTCGAGCTGGATGCGCAGGCCATCCTCGTCTCCACGCTGGCCTTCGCCACCATCGTCTACCAGCTCATCGAGAATGCCACCGGCATCACCCAGGGCGCCAAGGGTCTGGGCACGATCCGCTTCCCCTACAAGATCGAGCGCGACTCGGCCCTGGCGGAGGCCGGCTTCACGACGCAGTTCACGTACCTGCTCATCATCGTGGGCATCGTGGCCCTGCTCGTGTGGTACGCGCGCCGCCTGCGCGGCCAGCCCTTCGGCCGGCTGCTCGTGGCCATCGCCGGCAACGAGCGCCTCGCGCGCAGCCTGGGCAAGCCCACCTTCCGCCACAAGCTCATCGTCTTCACCATCACCTCCTCCATGATGGCCTTCCTCGGTGCGGTCCAGGGCCCGGTGCAGCAGTTCCTGACGCCCGCGCTGGTGCTGCCCACGCTGACCTTCACCGTCTGGATCGGGCTCGTGCTCGGCGGCAAGGGCCACTGGGCCGGCGGGATCCTGGGCGTGGTCATCCTGGGCGTGACCTTCCAGATCCTCATCAACTACCTCGACCTGCCGCGCGAGTGGGTCAAGTTCATGCAGCAGTTCGAGTATGTCGTCTATGGTGCGCTGCTGGTGATCCTGATCCTGCTGCGACCCAGCGGCCTGCTGGGGACCTACCATCCCAAGCCGCCCAGGATCGACGCGCCCTCGACCACGGAGGCCTCACGATGACCGACGTCGCCGAGACACCCGAGGTGTTGGCCGCCGAACCCTCGGTCGAAGGGCGCCTGCACCTGACCGGCGTGACCAAGTCGTTCGGCGGGCGGGTCGTCGTCGATGTCGACGATCTGGTCCTGGGCCGCCACGGCATCGAGGGCATCATCGGGCCCAACGGCGCCGGCAAGACCACGCTCATGAACGTCATCACCCAGACGCGCAGGCCCAACACCGGCCAGGTCACCTACCGGCCGGACAAGGGCCCGGGCGTGGACCTGACCGGCATGCGTCTCGACGAGATCGCTCGCCTCGGCGTGGTCAAGTCCAACCAGGTCATCCAGATGTTCGGCGAGATGACCACGATGGACTCGTTCCTGCTGTCGGTGGCGCCGGCACGCTACGAGCAGATGTACCGGCTCGAGTCGCTGACCACCGAGAAACGGCTGCGCCGGGACTTCAACGACGAGATCCGCTGGTACATCGACTACTTCGGCATCGAGGACCCCGACGCGCCGGCGCTCTCGGCGGGCGACAAGAAGCTCGTCGACATCATCCGCTGCCTGCTGCTCAAGCCGCGCTTCCTGCTCCTCGATGAGCCCACCGCCGGCCTGCCCGAGGACCAGACACGCCTGGTCATGCAGCTGATGCGCAAGAAGGTCGCCGAGGAGGACATGTCCATCGTCATCATCGAGCACGACCTGGCGCTGATCTGGGAGGTCTGCGAGTTCGTCCACTTCATGTCCGACGGGAAGGTCATCGAGCAGGGCCCACCCGAGGTCATCCGCCAGTCGGCCACGGTCGCTGCCAAGTACCTGGGGCACAGCGATGAGTGATCCCGTCGTGGCCGAGCGCCAGCCGCAGCCCACATCGTCACCCGCGGTCGAGCACAAGACCGGGCGCATCGAGGCCCATGAGATCCGCAGCGGCTACGGTGGTATCGAGGTCCTGCACGGGCTGACCTTCTCGGTGCGGCACGAGGTCTTCGCCGTGCTCGGCGCCAACGGCGCGGGCAAGACGACGCTGATGAAGACGATCGCCAAGGTCCTGCCCCTGATGGACGGGGCCATGGAGTTCCGCGACGAGTCGATCACCGAGATGCGCCCCTACACGCTCGCACAGAAGGGGCTGGCCTACGTGCCCCAGGAAGACAACACCTTCCCGGACATGACCGTGGCCGAGAACCTGACGGTCGGCCACCTCATCGGTCGTCGGCCCATGAAGGAGAAGCTCGACGAGGTCTTCGGGCTCTTCCCCGACCTCGAGCCGCGGATGGGCCAGAAGGCCGGTACCCTTTCGGGCGGCGAGTCTCAGATGGTGGCCGTGGGCCGGGCGCTGATGCAGGAGCCGCGCGTCCTGCTCCTCGACGAGCCCACCGCCGGCCTCTCGCCCAAGTACGCCGACAACCTCTTCGACAAGATCCGTGAGATCCACGAGAAGCGCGACATCACCGTGATGCTCGCGGAACAGAACGCCACCAAGACCCTTGGTGTCGCCGATCGGGTGATGGTGCTCAGCCTGGGCACCATCCACCTCATCGACGAGACCGCGAACGTCGACGTGGCATCGCTAAAGGAGGGCTATCTGATCCAGTAGACGTGCGAGCCCGCAAGAGTCCAAGGGGGAACATGAGGTTCAGGGAGGAACCACAGACCCAAGTGGGCAAGCCTATAGGGCCCACTTGGGACCCTTCAGGAGTGAGGAGGTTTCGATGGCTAACAGCCACAAGAATCTGAAGCGAGGAGCAGCCCTGCTGGGCACGACCGCGCTGGTGCTGTCGGTGGCCCCGGCCGCGATGGCGCAGGACGGCGAGCCGATCAAGGTCGGGCACCTCAACTACTACACCGGCCCCTTCGCCGACGTCGGCGACTGGTTCGCCGCGACGACCGCCTACACGGTCGACCTCATCAATGAGGATCCGCCCCTTGGTCGCCCGTACGAGGTCATCGAGGATGACATCGGCACCGACGGCGAGGGTCCCGTCGCGCTGCGCCTGCTCGAGGGCGAGAACGTCGACATCCTGCTCAACCCCGCGCACGGCTACAGCGCCTATCGCGAGGCGGCCCGCGAGTACGTGGCCGACAACGATGCTCCGCTGATGCCGACCGTCCACGGCGGCGGCATCCCGCCGTCCATCGGCGGCACGGCCGAGGAGCCGATCTTCAAGGCGCAGCCGCAGGATAGCGGCCAGTCGTCGGTGGCCATCATCGAGGCCGCGGACCGCGGCGCCGAGACCATCGCCATCATCGCCACGCAGGTCGACGGCTCACAGTTCATGAAGGACGCGGCCATCAGCGGCGCTGAGGCCGCCGGCCTGGAGATCGTCGAGATCCTCGACGTCGGCACCACGCTGCCGGACTACAGCTCCGAGGTCAACCGCGTCATCGACGCGGAGCCCGACGCGATCTTCATCGCCAGCCAGGCACAGGACGGCGGCACCATGGTCAAGCAGTTCGCCGAGGCGGGCTACACCGATGCCATCATCCTGGGCTCGTCGGAGTGGACCGGCACCGAGTTCGTCGATGCCGCCACGCCGGAGGGCCTGCAGGCGCACGAGGCCGTGCTGGTCGCCGGCTGGGCGCCCCAGCAGGGCCCCGCGTTCGACGCCTATGCCGAGGGCTGGAATGCCTCCGAGTACGCCGACGTCATCGACCCGGCCAACTCGTACAACATCGCCTATCACGATGCCCTGGTCCTGACGGCCCTGACCATCGAGAAGGCCGGCGAGGTGAGCGCTTCCTCGTACGCCAACACCATCCGTGACGTGGCCATGGCCCCCGGCACCCAGTGCTACACGTACGCCGAGTGTCTGGGCCTGATCCGCGCCGGCGAGGACATCGACTACGAGGGCACCTCGGGCTCGACGAACTTCACCGAGACCGGTGTGGTCGACGGCAACCCCGCGGTCCAGGAGTGGCAGTTCGACGAGGAGGGTAGCCCCAGCCTCGAGCTCGTCTCCACCCCGGACTCCGCCGCTGTCGCGGAGCTGGAGAACATCTTCAACGCCTCCCTCGACGAGTAGGCATCGCGGCGGAGAGACCGCCGATCGCGACTCGGAAGGGACCCCGCCGGTGACGGCGGGGTCCTTTCAGGCGTCCGGAGTGGAGCGCCGGAAGAGGATGGCCACGTTGAACCAGCCCAGGAAGCAGCCCAGGGCCATGGCCAGCGACACGCCCACCGCCGCCACGGCCGGCTCGAGCGCGGTGCCCTCGGCTTCTGGCGCGGCCGTGAGGAACGCGCCGGTGAAGAAGACTCCGAGCATCATCGAGATACCGTTGAAGAACGGGAGTGAAGCCGTGGTGTCAAGCGGCAGGGGCACGAAGCGCACGGCGTAGAGCAGGACGCAGAAGCCGAAGAAGAAGGCCACGAAGGCGGCCACGTCGCCGCTGGCCACGATGGCCCGCTCGTCGGTCAGCGCCTCGAGGATGACGTTGGCCGTGGTGATGAGCAGGGCCACGCCCACGCCGACGAGGAAGGCGGGCACGATGACCAGGATGGCCGAGGGCTTGGCCCCCAGCTGGAAGTACTCGGCCCACACGATGAACGAGACCCACAGGGGCAGATTGAAGTTCCCCAGCCAGAGTCCGAAGGGCAGGCTGACCGCGACGGTGATGGCGATGGCCAGCCACATCGGCACCCGCTCGACCTCGCGCGGCTCGTCGAGTGGCCGGGTCTGGCTCACGCTGCTCACGAACGTCTCTCCCGCTCCGGGCATCGCCCCACCGCCGGAACCGGCAGCGATGATCGTGCTCCGGCCATACTACGGCCCATGCTCGACGCCAGGCTTCCCCACCTGCCCGACGACTGGACGGTGTGGGCCTTCAGCGACGCCCACGGCGTCACCTCCGGGCTCGTGGCGGCGCTGCAGCAGGCCGGCATCCTCGACGACCGCCGACGGTGGGTCGCGCCACCGGGGACCGCGCTCGTGGGCTGCGGTGACTACCTCGATCGCGGTGGCGATATCCCCGGGCTGGTGGCGCTGCTGCAGCGGCTGCCGGCGGAGGCGGCCGCGGCCGGCGGCGCGGTGGTGCTGGCGCGTGGCAACCACGAGATCATGCCGCTCATGGCCCGCAGCGGCGCGCACGAGTGGGTCGAGACCTGGCTCGAGTACGGCGGTCGCGAGACGGTCGATGCCTACCGCTGTGGCGCACCGGACCCCGATCGCGGCAAGGAGCTGCTGGCGGCCATGGACCGGTGCGCACCCGGGCTCTTCGCGTGGATGGACGCGCTGCCCCAGGCGGTCCGCTGGCGCGACGTCCTCTTCGTCCACGGGGGGCTCGCTCCGGGCCATGCGCTCGACGACCTCGGCCTGACTACCGACGAGCACCTTTGGGTGCGATCGGGCTTCTTCGACACGGCCTGGGACTCGGGCGCCTTCGAGGCCTACCAGGCCGCGGGCATCGAGCGCGTCGTCTTCGGCCACACGCCGCAGTGGCACGGCCCCACCTTCCACCACGAGGGCCACTCGCTGGGCATCGACACCAACGCCGTGGGCAACCCGCGCATGCCCGAAGGCGCGGTGCAGGAGCTGACCCTGCTGGGGCTCGGCGACTCGGACACCTTCGACGACGCTCGCTTCGTCACGGTGCGGACGTCCGACGCGCCCGACCGCATGAACCGCTGAGCCGGGCCGCTGCGGTAGTCGCTAGCTGCAATCGGCCTGCAGGCGGAGCGACTGCATCAGCGACTCGCGCGCTCGTTTGAGCTCACGCGTGACGATGATGTCGGGGTCGGGCGCGACCGTGCGTGGCGGATCGACCAGCTGGGTCGGCGGCGGCCCCTGACCGTAGGCTTCGGCCGCTGCGGACCAGCGCTCACGCCACTCGACCGGCGTGGTGGCTGGGACCTCGCGGTGTGCCTGTGCCAGCCACACCAGTGCCCACGATCGCGGTACCACGCGGAAGGCATCGTAACCGCCGCCGCCGGTCGCGAGCCAGCGGCCCTCTGCGTGCTCGTGGGCCAGGCGGTCGACCAACACGCAGGCCCGCTGGTAGGACGCCGTGGTCACGCGCAGGTGGGCCAGCGGATCGAGCGCGTGGCTGTCGCAGCCATGCTGCGAGACGATGAACGATGGCTTGAACATGTCTGCCAGCACCGGCAGCATGAAGTCCACCGCGGTCCACCACGACTCGTCGCCCACGCCCTCGTCGAGCGGTGCGTTCACGGTGAAGCCCTCGCCCTGGCCCGCGCCACGCTCCTCGATCGAGCCGGTGCCCGGGAACAGCGAGCGGCCGGACTCGTGGACCGAGAACGTGAGCACCTGCGGGTCCTCGTAGAAGAGCGCCTGGGTGCCGTCGCCGTGGTGCACGTCGAGGTCGACGTAGAGCACGCGGTGGCCGGCATCGCGCGCGCGGGCAACGGCCAGGGCCACGTCGTTGTAGACGCAGAACCCCGCGGCCCGGGTACGCATGGCGTGGTGCAGGCCTCCGGCCGGCGAGAAGGCGTGGTCGGCCTCGCCGGACAGGATGCGGTCGACCGCAGAGATGGAACCCCCGGCCACCAGTGCCGAGACCTCGTGCATGCCGTGGAAGGCCGGCACGTCCGCGCTGCCCACGCCCATGGCCGCCGGCTGCCAGGGGTGGTCGGAGAAGGAGCGCACCTGCTCGATGTAGTGCGCCGCATGCACCCGCTCCAGCTCCTCGTCGCTGGCCTCGACCGGCTCGACCACGCGTTCGGCGCCGACCGCCCGCAGCAGGTCCACGCCGGGGCCGAAGCGCTTCGGGGTCAGCGGATGGCCGGGCCCGAAGTCGTAGTCGCAGAGCGCCTCCCCCCAGACCAGGATGGGCTGGTCCCCGTGGGCCTCAGTCAAGGGATGGTTCCCATGCGCTGTCGCCCAGCGCTGCCGCGAAAGCCTGCGCCGGCGGCTCACCGCGGTCCAGGCGCACCGCGTACTCGGCGACGAAGGCGCCGAAGTCGGCGTCGTCAGCCGCCACCGTCGCCGCGTCCTCCTCGTCCTCGTCGTCCTCGGCTGCGGGGCGCTCGAGCAGCGTGACCTCGTCACCCAGCAGCGCGGGATCGACGCTGCCGACGTTGGCGATCATGACCACCGCGGCGCTGTGGTAGTCAGCCATCTCCTGGGCCTTGGCCAGGGCCTCCGGCTGAAGCTCGGCGCTGATGACCAGCACGCGGCACTCGGGCATGTAGCGCAGTCCCAGCTCGACATCCGCGGCCTCCAGCCGCGGCAGCGGCCTGGCCTCACGCGGCTGGGTGATGAGCGGCGTGCGCGTGGCGGGATCGCGCATGAGCGCGGCATGGCCGACGCCGCCACGCCCCAGCTCGACCACGATGCGGTCACCTTCGGGGTCATCGCCGATGGCCCCGACGAGCTCGACATCACTGCCCATCCGCGCGACGGCCAGGGCCAGCTCTACGGCCAGGCCGCCTGGCGCCAGGTCGCCGTCCGGCTCTGGCCGGTACACACGCGGGCGTCCCAGAACCACGATCATCGCGACCCTCCCCTACTGCTCGCCCGTCCCGAAACCTTCGTCCTGGACGATCTCGACGTCACCGTAGCCGGCCTCGCGCAGCGGCGCCTCGAAGCGCGACACGTCGCCCACGACCACGATCGACGCGGCCTCGGGGTGGATGTGCGCGCCGGCTGCGGCACGTACGTCGTCGGCGGTGACCGCGGCCACCGCCGGGCGATAGCGATCGAGCTCATCGTCGGGCAGTCCATGCACGACGAGCCCCGCCAGTGCCCCGGCCACCTGGGCCGAGGTCTCGAAACGGAGCGGGAACACGCCGATGAGGTAGTCGCGGGCGGCCTCGAGCTCGGTCGCCTCCACCGGATCGGCGGCGATGCGGCCCAGCTCGGCCATGATGTCGTCGACCGCTGCCGCGGTGACATCGGATTCGACCGCGCAGCGGACCGCGAACGGACCGGACGCTCGGCGCATGTCGAAGCTGGAGTTCACGCCGTACGTGTAGCCACGCTCCTCGCGCAGCAGCATGTTGAGGCGCGAGTTGAAGAGCCCGCCGAGCAAGGCGTTGGTGACCTGCAGCGCGTGGAAGTCTCCCACGCGTCGAGGGGTGCCGACGTGGCCCACCCTGATCTCCGACTGTGGTGCTCCGGGGCGATCGACCAGCACCACGCGACGGCTGCCGGCGGGGGCGTCCGGCTTCGACGGCACGAGCGGTGCGTGCCCGCCGGCCTGCCAGCCGGCGAAGGCCGAGGCCACGATGTCGTCGATGGCCAGGTCCTCGATGTCGCCACAGACGATGAGCGTGGCAGCCTCGGGCCGCATCAGCCGCTCGTGCCGCGCAGCGAGCACCTCGCGGTCGATGTGCGCGACGGTTCCCTCCACGCCGCCGAGCGGCCGGGAGTAGGCCGCGCCGTCGGCGTAGATCACCGCCGGGAAGGCCTTTTCGGCACGACGGCGGGGATCGGCCATGACCTGCTGCAGGTCGTTGAGCCGCTCCTGGCGCAGGCGCTCCACCTCGCGCTCGGGAAAGGCCGGTCGCAGGGCCATCTCGGCGAAGAGGTCCACCGCGTCCACGAAGTGCCTGCGCGGGACCTCGACGTTGAGCGTCAGCGAGTCCCAGCCGGCGCCGGCGCCCATCTCGGCGCCGAGGCGCTCAGCCGCCTCGATGAAGGCCACCGCATCGCGCTCGGTGGTCCCTTCTGACATCGCCCGCGCGGTGAGCATGGTCTCGCCGGCCAGCGTCGGGTCCTCGCTCGTGGCGCCGCCACCGGCCTCACCACGCACGATGAGCTGCGCCTGCAGCAGCGGCCGACCGGGCACGTGGCAGCGCATCACGACAAGACCGTCGTCGAGGGTCGTGCGCTCGAACCTGGGGAAGTCGTAGGCCCGCGGCTGGCCCGGCAGGGGCCGCTGCTCGAGGGCCGCCAGGCGGTCGCTCATGCTGCGGCCTCCTCGATCGCGCGGGGGACGTAGGTGATGGTCGCGCGGTGGCCACCGAAGACGGCCGCACAGACGTCGCGGACGGCCTCGGCGTCGACCGCGAGATAGCGGCCCAGCTGTTCGTTGACCAGCTCCGGCCGGTCGAAGTAGGTCGCGTACATCGAGAGTCGGTCGGCGACCTCGTCCATGCGCGAGAGCGCCGACAACTCGCTCGACTCGATGAGCGCGTGAGCTCGCGCCAGCTCGTCGTCGGTGACCAGCTCGCGAGTCATCCGCGTGAGCTCCTCGTCGAGCAGCGCCTCCACGGTCGCGGCGTCCGATTCCGGGCGGGCGGTGACCCAGCCGGCCGAGATGGACGAGCCGGCCACCAGCGGCAGGGCGAAGAAGGCTACGTCCTGGGCGGCCTGCTCCTCACGCACCAGGCGCTTGTAGAGCCGACTGCCGCGGCCACCGGCCAGGATCTGCGTGGCCACCTCGAGGGCGTCGAACTCGCGCGTGCCATAGGCCGGGCAGCGATAGCCCACGTGGACCCGTTCGAGGGGCACGTCGTCGGGTACGACCTCCCGGCTGCCGGCTGCCGGCTCGGCCTGTGGGCGACGGAACGCCGGCAGCGCCTCGTTGGGCTCGATGGGCCCGAAGTAGCGTTCCACGGCCTCGATGACGGGCGCCTCGTCTACGTCGCCGGCCACCGTCAGGACCGCGTTGTTGGGCACGTAGTAGGTGCGGAAGAACGCCTCCACGTCCTCGAGCGACGCAGCGTCGAGGTCCTCCATCGAGCCGATGGGGGTGTGGTGGTAGGGGTGCCCCTCGGGAAACACGGCCGCCATCAGCTTCTCGTAGAACGAGCCGTAGGGGCGGTTGTCGTAGGACTGGCGCTTCTCGTTCTTGACCACGTCGCGCTGGTTGTCGAGGTTCTCCTGGCTCATCGCGTCGAGCAGCGTGGCCATGCGGTCCGCCTCCAGCCACAGGCCCAGCTCGACCTGGTGCGAGGGCAGCGTCTCGAAGTAGTTGGTGCGGTCGAAGTAGGTCGTAGCGTTGAGCACGCCCCCGGCGCCCTGCACGATCGATAGGTGCTCGGCCTTGGCCACGTGCCGGCTGCCCTGGAACATGAAGTGCTCGAAGAGGTGGGCGAAGCCGGTCTTGCCCGGCTGCTCGTGCTTGGAGCCGACGTCATACCAGAGGTTGACGGCGACCACCGGGGCCACGCGATCGGGCGCGATGATGACCCGCAGTCCGTTGCTGAGGGTGTGCTGGCTGAAGCGGACGTGGGTGGCGTCGTTCATGACGCTGGCGATGTGTGCGGGACGGGCATCGCCCAATCCTAGCGGGGAAGACGCCGCCCGACGCTACTCGGGCTGGTACTGGATCTCGCGCGCCACCGGCAGGGCGTAGGGATGCTCTTCCTGCAGGAAGCCGATGAGCTTCTCCCGTACCAGGCAGCGCAGGCTCCATTCGACGCCGGCGTCGGGCGCGCTGTAGAGCGCACGGACGGTGATGGTGCGGTCGTCGGCGCCGGTGACCAGCACGGACCAGGCTTCACCATCCCAGAGGCCGGAATCGTCGAGGATCCGCTTGTACTCGGCGCGGATCTCGTCGACAGGCGCCCGGTAGTCGAGGAAGAGCTTGACCGTGCCGAGGAGCTCGTTGGTCCGGCGCGTCCAGTTCTCGACGGGCTGGTTGACGATCTGGCTGAGGGGCACGATGAGCCGGCGCTTGTCCCAGATGTAGACCACCACGTAGGTGGCGGTGATCTCGCCGATGTGACCCCACTCGCCTTCGATGACCACCACGTCCCCGACCTTGATGGGCTGGGTGAAGGCGATCTGGATGCCGGCGATGAAGTTGCCGATGATGGGACCGGCCGCGACACCGAGGACGATGCCCAGGACGCCGGCGCCGGCGAGCAGCGAGGCCGCCAACGGCGCCACGCCGGGGATGGTCAGCAGCGCCAGGGCCACGGCCACCAGCCAGACGATGATGGTGCCGAAGCGGACGAGCACCTCGAGCTGCGTCCTCATCTGGCGCTCCTCGAGATCGTCGGGCCCGTCGTCGGAGTAGCGTGACAGCGCCGCGTCATAGCCCACCCGCAGCAGGCCCACCACGAACCACCCGGCGGTGATGATGCCCACGAAGATGAGGATGCCCCGGGTGAACTCGCGTCCTTCTGACGCCATCAGCGCCAGCGCCAGGTAGACCGCGAGGATGGCGAAGGCGAACCGCGCCGCGTTCTTCGTGTGCAGCAGGAACGACTCGTCGAGCCGGCCTGCGGTGCGGGCGGCCCCTCGCTCGAGGAGCCGCCACACCAGCCAGTGCAGGGCCAGCCCGATGGTGGCCGCGATGGCTGCGATGGCGACCGCCCCAAGGTCCCCACCGATGTCGTTGAACTGTGGCAATCCCACGCCTGACCTCCCTCTTGGACGATGTGCTGTCCCGGTGGCCAGACCTTAGCCCGGTCGAGCCCTCCTCATCTCGGCATCACCGAGGATGTGGACCCGCGCGAAGCCCTCGCGCGGCAGGTGCTCGAGTGCTCGCTGCATGTCCCGGTGGTGGCGCCGCACGACCTCGTCGGGGACACGCCGCCCCGGCCGAGCCGCGTTCTGCGCCAGGCAGCGCTCGAGCGAGACCGCGAAGGCCACGGCCACCGCCGGCCGCTCGGCCCTGGCCGCGAGGCGGAGCAGCGAGCGCCGCGCGCCTTCGGTCAGGTTGGTGGCGTCCACGACCGTGAGCAGGCCGCGCCGGAGGCGAGCCCGGGCCACCGTGTGGAGCACCTTGAAGGCGTCGGCCGTGGCCGACTGGTCGGCGGCATCACCGGCCACCAGGGCGCGGAAGGCATCGGACGAGAGGACGGCGCCAGGGGCGAAGCGAGCTCCGGCCCAGGTCGACTTGCCCGAGCCCGAGGGACCCACGAGCAGCACCAGCGCGTCCGAAGGCAGCCGCTCGAGCCGCGCGTCAGTCGAGACGTCGGCCATGCCTGAGCCAGGCTTCCAGCGAGCGCACGTCGCCGATGCGCGCCTGCGCGGCCGGCTCGAGCGCATGCGCCGCGGCGATGGCCGTGTCCATCGTGGTCATGCACAACACGCCCTCAGCGATGGCCGCGTGCCGCACCGCTGCCGCGTCGAGCACGGCACCCGACCTAGGCATCGGCGTGTTGACGATGAGCGAGACGGCGCCCTCCGCGATGACGTCGACGATGTTCGGTAGCTCGCTCTCGTGGTCGCCCGCCATGGCTACCTCGCGCACCGCGTGACCGAGCGTGCGCAGAGCCGCGGCCGTGCCCGGTGTGGCCGTGAAGCGGTAGCCCGCCGCTGCCAGCGCCGCGGCCAGCTCACCCAGCCGCTCCACGTCCCGTGGCGCCACCGAGATCAGCGCCTCGGCGCCCGCGGGTCCCGGCAGCGGTGGGTGCAGGGCGGCCGAGAGCAGCGCCTTGGCCAGCGCTACGCGCGCGTCCTCGTGGATGCCGATGACCTCGCCCGTCGACTGCATGCCCGGGCCCAGTGAGGGGTCGACGCCACGAAGCTTGGCCGTAGAGAAGACCGGGGCCTTGACGGCCACGAAACGCGGCTCCGGCAGCAGGCCGTCCCCCCAGCCCAGCTGGCGCAGGCTGGCACCCTGCCCGATCCGCGTGGCCAGCGCGATCATGGGCACACCGGTGACCTTGGAGAGGAAGGGCACCGTGCGGCTGGCGCGCGGGTTGACCTCGAGGATGTAGACGCCATCGTCGCGCACGATGAACTGAGCGTTCACGAGGCCCCGTACGCCGACCTCGAGGCAGATGCGCCGCATGGCTTCGACGATGAGGCCCTGGTCGGCCCTGGTCAGGCGCTGCGGCGGGAAGAAGGCGGTGCTGTCGCCGGAGTGGACACCGGCCCGCTCGACGTGCTCCAGCAAGCCCGGGATGAGCACATCGGTGCCATCGGTGAGGGCGTCGACGTCGACCTCCAGCCCCTCGAGGAAGGCGTCGATGCGCACGGGCCGGTCCTCGGTGATGACGGTGGCGAGGGCCAGCTGGCGCGCGAGGTCCTCGGGGCCGTAGCAGAAGTCGATGGCCAGGCCGCCGATGACGAACGACGGCCGCACCAGCACCGGATAGCCCACCTCCTCGGCCACCGCCAGGGCCTCCTCCAGCGAGGTCGCCACCCCGCCACGGGGCTGCGGGATGCCGAGGGCCTCGATCATGCCGGCGAAGCGCGTGCGCTCCTCCGTGCGGTCGATGGCCTCGACGCTGATCCCAGGCGTGGGCACGCCCCGTCGCTCGAGCGCCACGGCCAGGTTCAGCGGTGTCTGTCCGCCGAACTGGATGAGCGCGCTGAGGCGCTCCTCGCCCGCCGGCGTCTCGGCGTCGATGACCTCCATCACGCTCTCCTCGTCGAGCGGCTCGAAGTACAGCCTCGAGGAGGCGTCGAAGTCGGTCGAGACGGTCTCGGGGTTGGAGTTGATCATCACCGCGGAGCCACCGTCGTCCCGCAGGGTCGTGGCCGCCTGCACGGCGCAGTAGTCGAACTCGATGCCCTGCCCGATGCGCACCGGGCCCGAGCCGATGACCAGCGCCGCCGGTCGCTCCACCGGCGATGCCTCGGGCTCTGAGCCGGTCGCGGCATAGGTGGCGTAGAAGTACGGCGTCTCGGCCGCGAACTCGGCGGCGCACGTGTCGACCATGGCAAAGCCGGGGCGCAGTCCCAGGTCATGGCGCCGGGTCGTGATGGCCTCCGCCGGGATCCCCGAGATGGCCCCGATGTCGTGGTCGCTGAAGCAGGCGCGCTTGGCCAGCACCAAGGTCTCGTCGGTCAGCCGAGGGCCCTCGGCACGCATGCGGTGCTCGAGCCCGGACAGGCGCGCCATCTCCGAGAGGAACCACGGGGCCATGCCCGTCACACGCTGCAGGTCGGCGGCCGGGACGCCCCTGCGCAGGAGCGCCAGCAGCCGCCACAACCGGGAGTCGGACGGGTGCAGGAAGCGGGCCAGGAGTGCCTGGCGCGAGGCTGGCACAGCGACCTCGCCGCCGTCGGTCACGAGCCCGTCGTCGTCCATCAGCACGTCGGCGAAGGCCTCCTCGTGGCTCAGCCTCTGCGCCGGGATGGGCGGGTGCGCACCACCCCGCACCCCGGCCGCCCAGCCGGCCAGGACATCGAGCGTCGGCCACCAGGCCGGGTCCTCGGCAAGGAAGCCGGCGCCGGCCTGCTCCAGCCCCCGCAGGGCCTTGTTGAGCGCGGCCCCGAAGGTCCGCTCGATGGCCATGACCTCGCCGGTGGCCTTCATCTGTGAGCCCAGCGAGCGGTCGGCGCCGGGGAACTTGTCGAAGGGAAACCGCGGCAGCTTGACCACGACATAGTCGAGCGCCGGTTCGAACGCTGCCACGGTGTTGCCGGTGATGGCGTTGGGGATCTCGTCGAGCCGCCGGCCCACCGCGATCTGTGCCGCAACGCGGGCGATGGGGTAGCCGGTGGCCTTCGAAGCCAGCGCCGACGAGCGGCTGACGCGCGGGTTGACCTCGATGACCGCGTACTCGGAGCTGTCGGGGCTGAGCGCGAACTGGACGTTGCAGCCGCCTTCCACGCCCAGCGCTCGGATGATGTCGAGGGCCGCCGTGCGCAGCCGCTGGTGCACCGGGTCGGGCAGCGTCTGCACCGGCGCGACCACCGCCGAGTCGCCGGTGTGCACGCCCAGGGGGTCGACGTTCTCCATGGAGCACACGGCGATGCACGTGTCGGCTGCGTCGCGCATGACCTCGTACTCGATCTCCTGCCAGCCGGTGAGGTAGCGCTCGGCCATGACCTGCCCGATGGGGCTCAGGCGCAGGCCCGTGCGGCACCGCTCTACGAAGGACGCCTTGGTGGTGACGATACCGCCGCCGGTGCCGCCGAGCGTGAACGCCGGGCGCACGATGGCGGGCACGCCGATGGCCTCGTAGGCCCGCTCGATGACGCTCGCTCGCTCGGCCTCGGTGCGACCCTCGACGATGAAGGATGGGGCGTAGGGCTGGCCGATGCGGTCGAGCAGGTCTCGGAACCGTTCGCGATCCTCGGCCATCTCGATGGCCTCGATGGGCGTGCCCAACAGCCTGGTGCCGGTCCGCTCGAGGACGCCGGCCCGGGCCACCTCCATGGCCAGGTTGAGCCCCGTCTGGCCGCCGATGCCAGGGAGGATGCCGTCCGGCCGCTCGAGCTCGAGGATGCGCTCGACCGAGGCGACGGTCAACGGTTCGAGGTAGATGGCGTCGGCCACGCCCGGGTCGGTCATGATGGTGGCCGGGTTGGAGTTCAACAGGATGGTGCGGATGCCCTCCTCGCGGAGCGCGCGGCAGGCCTGCGTGCCAGCGTAGTCGAACTCGGCGGCCTGGCCGATGACGACGGGGCCGGAGCCGAAGATGAGGATCGAGCGAGGGCGCCCGGTCATGGCCGCACCGGGTCAGCGTGCGCTCGCACGTGTCCCAGGAAGCGGTCGAAGACCTCCGCCGCGTCCAGCGGCCCGGGCGAGCCCTCGGGGTGGTACTGCACGGTCTCGATGGGCAGCCGGTGATGGCGCAGGCCCTCGACGCTGCCATCGTTGAGGTTGCGCTGGCTGACGTAGAAGCCGGCATCCTCGGGCACGGACTCGGCGACGACCTCCACCTCGTGGTTCTGGGCCGTGACGGTCACGCGCCCGGAGACCACGTCGCGCACCGGGTGGTTGGCAGCGTGGTGACCGAACCGCAGGCGGCGGGTGCGAGCACCGGTGGCGCGGGCCACGATCTGGTGGCCCAGGCAGATGCCCAGCAGCGGCCGGCCATCGGCGACCACGGCACGCGCCAGCGCCACCTGAGGGTCGAGCAGGCCGGGATCGCCGGGGCCGGGCGAGATGACCACGCCATCGACATCGGACTGCAGCACCTGCTCGGGGGTGGCCGTGTGCGGGAAGACGCGTACGCGCGCGCCGCGCCGTCGCAGCGCGCGTACGATATTCGTCTTCAGGCCCAGGTCCACGAGCGCCACCACCGGGCCACGGTCTCCGACCTCGTAGGGCGATCCCGCCGAGACCTGTGAGACGAAGTCCTGCTCCTCCCAGGCCGGGAGCGCACGAGCGGCGGCCACCGCGGCCTCGGCGTCGGTCTGGCCGGGCGCGGTGATGAGACCGCGCATCGCACCCGACCGGCGGAGGTGACGTGCCAAGGCGCGGGTATCGAGGCCGGCCATGGCCGGCACGCTCGCCGAGCGCAGCAAGTGCACGATCTGGCGGCCTCGTCCGAGCACGGCGGCCGTGGCGTGGCCCACGATGAGCCCGTTCAGCCATGGCCGCTCCGACTGGTCGTCATCGGCGAAACGCCCGTGATTGCCGATGAGCGGGTAGGTCATGACCACGACCTGGCCGGCGTAGCTGGGGTCCGTGCACACCTCCTGGTAGCCGGTCTGCGAGGTGTTGACCACGAGGTCGCCGCCGCCGTGGGTCGCGGCCCCGAAGGCGATGCCGGCGAAGACCGTGCCGTCCTCGAGCGCCAGGAGGCAGGGTCCGCTGCTGCCGATGCGCGGGTCGACCACCGCGTCCGCGGGCAGAGGGATGGGGGGTGCGGCGCGCGGGAGACCGGGGGACATGCTCAGGATTCCTCCTTGCTGGCCTCACGGGACCGGGATCCCGGCCTCACGGGACCGGGTCGGCAAGTGGCGCCAAGACTACTACGGCTCGATGGTCTCGAGCGCCTCGCGGATGTAGGGGCCGATGAGCTCGGCCCAGCCGGCGTACTGCTTGGCCGTGGGATAGGGCCGAGGTGGGTTCGACTGCACCAGCAGGGTCTCGTCCTCGACCACCCGCTCATGCAGGGGACCGATGTCGATGACCGTGATGCCGCGTGCGTCGGCGGCCGCGGCCAGGTCGGCATTGAGCGCTTCGACCACCTCGGGGGGACCGTAGGCCTTGCCCCACTCGGTGAGCGTGTGATCGGGCGTGGTGATGGCGAAGATCCGCTCTGCGGGCACGACGAGCATCAGCTCGTCGAGGATATGGGCGATGTTCTCCGCGTAGGACTCGGCGTCGCTGCCCACGATGTCGTCGACGCCGACCTGGATGGTCACGACGTCCGGCTCGTAGTCGCCGACGTGGGGCAGCTGCGTGTCGATGACCTCGACCGAGGGGCTGCTCTTCTGCGCCAGGTTGCGCAGGTAGATGCGCATTCCGGCGCGCTGGATGAGGGCTTCGGCCACCTGTGCCGGCCAGCTGTCTCGACGGTGCGCGATGGTGCCGGTGCCGAAGGTGTAGGAGTCGCCGAGGGTCACGATGCGATACGTCCTGGCATCCGGTTCCGCGGCCAGCGTGACGGAGTCGCCACCCGCGACCGGCGGATCGGACGCGACCGCCTCCAACGCTGCGGCGGACGGAGCAGCCGATCCGGTGGAGGTACACGCGACCAGGGACAAGGCCACCGCCAACACCACCGGCCAGAATGCGGACCTGCTCATCATCGAGACCGCAGCATAGCGCGACTTGGCCGGGGACCTCGTCGACGGTGACGCTAGGCATCGAGCCAGCGCGACGCTATGCTTTCGGCCCGCACCGGAGCGTCAGCGGTGCCACGCAGCAGGAGTCGTCGAATGCCACGCGCGATGTGGCGGGGCGCCATCCAGTTCGGCCTCGTCACGATCCCGGTCAGGCTCTACCTCGCGACCGAGTCGCGCGGAGGGATCTCCTTCAACATGCTCCACGCCGAGGACCTCAAGCGCATCCAGATGAAGGTCCACTGCCCGGAGCACGGGGAGATCAAGCGCTCCGACACCGTTCGCGGCTTCGAGTGGTCCAAGGGCCAGTACGTGGTGCTCGAGGACAGCGATTTCGAGGCCGTGCCGCTCAAGACGGTCCGCTCCATCGAGATCGAGCAGTTCGTACCTGCCCGCCGCGAGGACCCCGGTGCGCGCTTCGTGAAGGGCTCCTACTACCTTGAGCCGGAGCCGGTGGGTCGCAAGGCCTTCGGGCTGCTCAAGCGCGTCCTCGCGGACAGTGACCTCCAGGCCATCTGCAAGATCGTGCTCAAGGATCGCGAGGTCCTGGCCTCGCTCGACCCGTTCGGCAACACCATGCTGCTGTCCACGCTCTACTGGCCCGACGAGGTCCGCGACGCGGGCGACCTCGACATCCCCGAGGAGGACGAGGCCTACAAGCCGGCCGAGGTCGAGATGGCCCGCCAGCTGGTAGAGGCGCTGACCGGGGAGTTCGATGCCTCACGCTACAGGGACGAGTATCGCGAGGCGCTGCTCAAGGTCATCGACAGCAAGGTCGCCGGTCAGCCGGTGGAGGCTCCCAGCCCGGAGCCCGAGGCCAGCAAGCTCACCGACCTCATGGCCGTGCTCGAGGCCAGCGTCGCTGCAGCCCGGAGCGAGCAGGCCGCGGCCCCCGCGGAGGCGACGGCGGTGCAGGAGCCGGTCTCGGTGGACAAGGCCCGCACGTCGCGCTCACGCAAGAAGGCCGCCGCCAAGTCCGCCTCGAAGGCAACGTCGGCCCAGAAGTCGAAGCGGTCCGGCAAGGCCGCGGCCAAGTCGAGCCCGGCGTCACGGAAGCGCAAGACGGCCTGATCGATCACCTGCCTGGTGACGCCGGTGTCACACTGGCCGCAGGACGGACGATGAACCAGCAGCTGCACCTACCGATCGGCGACGCCGGCGCCACGACGCCGGCGCTGCCGGCGCGCCTGGACTTCCCCCTCCCTGTCGAGGCGGGCCGCCCCTTCGATGACGACGCGTACTTCTTCGAGCCGTGGTGGCCTGGCACCCACGCCTTCCTGCGGCGAAGCGGTGGCACGCTCGAGATGCGCACCGAGCACCTCAGCGACCCCTTGGCCATCTTCCCGGAGCTGCGTTCGAGCCTTGAACCGTTGAGCGCCGAGGGGGTCATCATCGAGGGCACGCTGCTGGCGCTCGACGACCGGGGCCGGCCGGACCCGGCGCTGCTCCGGCGCCGGCTGCGGGGCGCGAGCGGACCCGACGTCATCGCCGAGGGCGCCTTCGTCGCCTCCGACCTGCCCTACCTCGACGGCCTCTTCCTGGGGCGCAAGCCCTTCGCCGAGCGGCGACGCCGCCTGGGCATGGTGCTGCCCGGCTCGGACCACTGCGTGCTGGGGCCCGGGCTCGTGGGCGAAGGGCGGACGCTGGCGCGAGCCGTGGCCGATCTGGGCATCGGCGCGCTCTCCGCCCGACGCCTCGACGGCCATTGGAAGGCGGGTGCGGCCGGGGACGCCTGGCTGCGCCTCCGGCTCCATGATCAGCCGACCGTGGAGACCCGACCGTTCCTCGTGCTGCTCGAGACCCTGCCGCTGGGGGACTAGGGTCGCCGGCGCGTCAGAGCCAGTTCGTGGCGACCTCGCCCCAGCCACGCATCGACCAGCCCTGCAGCACTTCGTCGACGATGACCTCGGCGAACTGCGCGTCGAGCGTGCCACCGAAGAGCAGCCGCCAGTAGACCGGACCCACGAGCATCTCGGTCGCTACCGTGGGATCGACGTCCGGACGCAGGTCACCGCGGCGCACGCCACGCGCGATGACGCGGGCCACCTCGTCGCGGCGGATGGTGATGACCGATGAGCGGAACGGGTCGCCCAGCTCGGGGTTCCGCGCGATCTCCGAGAGCAGCTCGCGCGTGACCGGCCCGTAGTCGGTCTCCGTCAGCGCACGCATGGGTCCCAGGACCGTCGCCAGCAGCTCCGTGCGGGTGTCCCCGACGTCAGGCACGGCTAGGTGTGGCGTCGCCAGCTCCAGGAGCAGCTCCAGGGCAAGGTCCTGCTTCTTGGGCCAGTGCCGGTAGATCGTGGCCTTGCTGACCTTGGCCTTGGCCGCCACGTGCTCCATGCGCACCTTCTCGAAGCCCTCCGAGATGAGCAGCTCGCGGAAGGCCGTGATGATGTCCCGGTGGGCGCGGTCGCTCCTGGGCCGACCGATCTTCGCGGCCGACTTGCTCGCGGCCTCCGACGGGGTCTCCCGCGCGACGACGTCGTCGAGCGACTGAGCCCCCGGCGTCGCGGCCTCGTTCGCCTCAACGTTCATGACGGCAGAGTATACGATACGGTGCGTCTCGTTTGCAACCAGAACGTAACCGAGATTATCGATACGGACCGTCTTGCAATCGTCCGGGGACTGATGTACGATACGGTCCGGATCGAAACACAAGCCGTGATCGACCCGCTGACAACGACCCAAGACCTCGCCAGCCAACCCAGGAGGTTGCAGCACATGACCCACACACAGGTCCCCGGGGTCGCCGCGCAGCCGGCACCCTTCCTGAACGAACGCGAGAACGAGCGCGCCGTCGACCTCATCGAGAGCGCCGAGCGTTCCGCCCCCTACTGCCTCTGCGGCCGTCACATGATCGCCGTCGCTGCCGGGCAGTCCATCTTCCTCGAGTGCTCCAGCCGCACCGAGGAGAAGAGCGGCCTCGCCGCCATCTTCGCCCGCGTCACGGCCTTCGGCCACTCGCGACGGATGATCATGGAGCTCCCCGCCTAGCACAGGACTCCACAACCACATACGAGTGCGACCGGGGCCGGTCTTCCTCCACCTCCTCCGCCGGTCTCGGTCGCCTCTGACGCAACCCCCTGGTGACTCCGGTCATCCGCATGGATGGCACATCAGAGGGAAGCAACGAACCCCCGGCCTGACTCCCTTCAGGTCGGGGGTTTCGCTCTGCCCGAGAGCCCACGCCGTGACCCGACACCGTGTCCGCGGTGGGTGTCGTCGGCCCTGGGCGGGGCACGCCGGTCGCGACCGCGCGGCAAACGACGAAGCGACCGCCTCGCGAGAGGGTCGCTCCAAGCCTAGTACCTTCGCGTGGGTGCGGCGGCGCAACGCCCAGACGACACTAGACCCCTCCGGAAGGACCGGAGGGGTCGCTCTCTTCGAAGTGGTGAGCCGCGAAGGATTCGAACCTTCAACCTAGTGATTAAGAGTCACTTGCTCTACCGTTGAGCTAGCGGCCCGCGGCTTCCGACTGTAGCAAACCTTCGCCGTAATCGGCAAGAGCGCCAGGAGTCCAGCATCACCGAGCCAGTCCAGCCGTCTCCAGACGCCACGGTTCTCGAATCTGTGCAACCCTGTCGCGCGGAGGATCGCCTGCACGCCACCCCTCGTCGCTCGAACGTGGCGAAGCCATCACACCCCGAGGTCGTATGAGTCGTCGTCACACGTCCAGCCTTCGCGCATCGTTGCGTCGCATCGTCGGTACCGGTCTCACCACGCTCCTGGCCGCGTCCGTGCTGCTGCCCGCGACGGCGGTCGCACAGGGCGACGGCAACATCACGCCGCGGGATATCCAGCACGAGTGGCAGCTGCTGACCCAGCGCGACGAGAACGACAGGCTCGAGGATGTCCCCGCCGGCGTCGGTGCCACCATGCTCCTGCGCGCGGGCGCGGCCTTCGGCGAAGGCGCCTGCAGCGAGTACGACTCCTCCTACGAGCAGAACGCGACCGAGCTCTTCGTCTTCGTGGACCCCGAGGAGATCAGCTGGCGGGAGTGCGACACGGCATCCCGCCGCTTCGACGAGCAGTTCTACGAGAACCTCGGTCGCATCGCCTCGATCCACACGGCCGAAGACATCCTCGTGGTCAACGATGTCATCGGCCAGCGGCTGATGGTCTTCACTCGCGCCCAGATCGAGAGCGACCCCACAGCCTCGCGCTGGAACCTCGCCCGTATCGGCGACGCGGATGGCGCGGTACAGCCGGTCATCCAGGGTCTCGATCCGTGGATGGAGTTCCTCGTCGGGGGCTCCGTCGTGGGCAACACCGGCTGCGGCTCGTTCCTCGGCAAGTACGTCACCAACGAGGCTCGCATCGACATCACCGACATCCACTACCGCCTGGTGACCTGCACCGACGGCGCCCGTGGGCAAGCCGAGCGTGTCCTCACGACGCTCAGCGAGATCACCGACTTCTCCGTTCGGCCTGCAGGCCTCGCGCTGGAAGATGAGAACGGCATCATCCGCCTCGCGCTGGAGCCAGAGCTCGACGTCGGCTCCCGCACCTGGACGCCCACGGCCGTCTACGACGGCAACGGCAACCAGCAGTTCGGCTCGGGCAACGAGCTCACGACGTCGGCCATCCAGTTCCGTGGCGGCGACTACGAGGGTCGCAGCATCTGCCGCACGTTCACCGGCAATGCGCTTCGATCCGGCCTCGCCATCTCGATCGGCCAGCCGACCTTCCGCGATCCACCCAATGCCTGCCGGGGCAAGGTCAAGGCCGGACCGCTCGACCAGATCGAAGGAGGCTTCATCACCGCCCTCGAAGCGGCGGCATCGGTCTCGCTGCGCGGTGACGAGCTCACCATGACCGACGTCGACGGCGTGGTCCGCGCCGTGTTCGAGCCGCAGCCACCGCTGACCGGCACGACCTGGGCCGTGTTCCGCATGTACAACGGCAAGCGGCTCGCAGCTCCCGCCTGGGACGTGCCCATCACGGCCACCTTCGAGGACCTCGAGGCCGCCACCATCGGCGTCGTCCAGGGCAACACCGGCGTCTCGAACGCCAGGGACGAGAACGAGTACTTCGGCACCTACGAGACACCGGCCGCGACCCGCATCGAAGTGATCCAGCTGGAGCGAACGGGCAAGGGCTGCGCAGGGA
>JBFLKP010000259.1:0-18808 GCA_040883225.1 Candidatus Limnocylindrales bacterium
CCACCGGCCGGGTCAGCACCCTGAAGCCGCGGCCGAGGTGATGGTCGACCACGAGCGTGGCCGCGCCCAGCGCGACCGCATCGTGCCCCAATCGCCCAGGCACGATGCGCACCGACTCGAACGGCTGTCGCAGGGCGTACCGTCCCGCGGCCGCCCGCACCATATCCAGGACGGCCGGCGGGATGCGCAGCCCGACCGAGCCGGCGAGGACGATGGTCTCGGGGTTGAAGAGATTGATGAGGGTCGCCAGACCGGCCCCGAGGTAGCGCGCGAAGTGCTCGGTGGCCGCAGCGGCCTCCGGCTGCGTGTCGGAGCGAGCGAAGAGCGCATCGATGCGCTCGCCGGCCGGGGCCGCGTCGTCCCCGCCGAGGCCACGGAGCGTGTCCCAGCGTCGCAGGATGGCGCTCTCGCCGATGTAGGCCTCCAGGCAGCCCCTGGAGCCGCACCGACAAGGATCACCGTCGACGACCACCGGCGTGTGCCCCCACTCCCCGGCGCTGCTGCGCGACCCGCGGTAGAGCCGACCCTCCGTGAAGACGGCCGCACCGACACCGATGCCCAGCAGCGCCACGATGGCGTCAGCGGCCCCGCGGCCGGCGCCGAACCAGAGCTCGGCCTGGCCCATGGCCTTGGCCCCGTTGTCGACGCGGACCGGCGCGTCGAGGTGCTCCTTCAGCATCTCGCCGAGGGGCAGCCCATCCCAGCCGAAGCTCGGCGCGTAGATCCTGGACGCGGCGGTTCGCTCCACCACGCCCGGGACGCTGACCCCGACGCCCAGGACGTGGGCCCGCGCCAGGCCCGACCCGGCCACGACCTGTCCGACCGCCCCGGTGATGCGCTCGACGACCGTCGTGGGTTGGGCGTCGCTCGCATCGAGGTCGACGAACACCTCCGCACGTCGCTGCCAGGCCAGGTCGAAGGCCTCGACCCGCAAGCCTCGCTCGCCGAGGTCGACGCCGACCGAGACGGCTCGCTCTGCCGCGACCTGGATGATGGTCCTGGGGCGTCCTCCGGCCGACTGCTCCGATCCGACCTCTTCGACGAGGCCCTCATCGAGCAGCTCGGTCACGACCAGGCCGACGGTGCCGGCACTGAGGCCGGTCTCGCCGGCGAGTGCCTGGCGGCTGCTGGGTCCCCTGAACAGGAGCTCTCTGAGGACGGCGGTGCGGTTGCTCCGGCGAAGGTCCCGGGTGGTACGAGGCATGTGGCTTGTGCTCTTCCTGTGAGACTTACTGCAAGTATCGTACTAACCGTGTCAAGCCCGTAACTGCGGTGCTCCCTGCCGCGAGCCGATGGCGTGCCGTAGATTGGGCGTGTGACACCGACGATCACGGGCAGCGGCCATCGTCGCGCGCTCGACCAGCTCACCCCTGATGACGAAGGAGGGTCCCGATGACCGACTTCCCGAGCTTCCGTCTCGATGGCCAGACCGCGCTCGTGACCGGCGCTGCCCGTGGCCTGGGTCGCGCCATCTCGCTGGCGCTGGCCGAGGCCGGAGCGGACGTGGCACTGGGGCTGCGTGTGGGAAGCGACGCCCAGGACCTCGCGGCCGAGATCGAAGGCCTGGGCCGGCGAGCGCTGCGCGTGCAGATGGATCTGCTCGATCTTGAGCAGATCGGCGCCGCCGTCGAGACCGTCCACCAGGAGCTGGGGCGCATCGACATCCTCGTCAACAACGCCGGCCTCGGGCCGGAGGAGACCGCCGCGGAGGATTGGACCGAAGCCGATTTCGACGCCACGTTCGACCTCAACGTCAAGGGTCTCTTCTTCGCCAGCCAGGCCGTGGCCAGGGTGATGATCGGACAGGGCGGTGGTCGGATCGTCAACATGAGCTCGCAGGCGGGCTTCATCGCGCTCCCGGGCGAGGCCGTCTACTGCGCCACCAAAGCTGCCGTCTCGCACCTGACCAAGTGCCACGCGGTGGAGTGGGGCCGCCATGGCATCAACGTCAACGCCGTCGCGCCGACGTTCATCCGCACGCCGGGCACGGCACCCGCGCTGGCCGACGCCGACTTCAAGGCCGACGTGGAGGAGCGCATCGCGGCGCTCCACCGGATCGGCGAGCCGGTCGACGTCGCGGGCGCGGTGGTCTATCTGGCGTCGCCGGCCGCGAGCCTCGTCACGGGCACGACGCTGATGGTCGACGGGGGCTGGACGGCCCGCTAGCTCGCCGGTCGTGACGGGGCTTCAAGCCGGCTCCATCAGCGCGAGCAGCTTCGTCGTCGTGGCCCAGTTGCGGATCGTCAGGCGCCCGTAGAACCGATGGGAGGCGATCTTCGAGAGCCCGCTCCGCGACGCCTCGGCCTTGACCCGACGGCTGTAGACGACTCCCGGTCCGGTCCACACCGTGTCGACGCCGTCCCTGGGTGAGAGCGCTGCGCGTACCTCCGCGGCGCCAAGCGGCGGCATGACGAAGAGCACGTCGTCGAGGAACGTGTCGCGGTCGCTGCCGAAGCCCTCAGGTGCCGCCTCCACGACGGCCTCGAGCTGCGCGCGGTCCCGCAGCTCCACGCTGGCCTCGTAGCCGAAGGCCGCGGCCAGCATCGACTCGATCGCGCCTCGCAGCACCTCGCGCTCGGATCCGTCGGCGACGAAGATGACGTTGCCGCTCTGGATGTACGTCCGCACCCCCGCATAGCCGGCGTCCTCGAAGCAGGCTCGCAGGTCGGCCATGAGGATGCGGTTGCGTCCGCCGACGTTGATGCCGCGGAGCAGCGCCAGCCACGTGGTACTCATGCCGCAAGGATACGGACGCGAGTCGCACGGACGACGGAGAAGCGGGGCTGCCAGACTGGCGCCGTCACGCCCTGCCCGAGGTGCCGATGCCAGACCACGCGCCGAACGCGCCATCCTCGCCCTCCCCGCCCGACCTCTCGCGGTCGCAGGCGGCGCTGGCGGTGGCAGCGGTCCTGGTGCTGCTCGCGGTCCTCTACCTCGTGCCGGTCCTGAGCCATGATTGGCCGCTCGCGGATGGCGGGCTCTTCTACGCCATGATCGGTGACATCATCGCGGTCGGGTTCGCGCTGCCGCAGACGATCTCCTATCAGCAGGACATCATCCCCTTCGCCTACCCGCCGCTGGTGTTCTACCTCGCGGCAGGCGTCGAGGAGCTCACGGGCCTCGGTCGCGCCGACGTCATGCGCCTCCTGCCCCCGCTGTTCACCCTCGTCGCGGTGGGCACGATGTACCTGCTCGCGAGCGAGCTGGGCCCCAGCCGCCGCCACGCGGCCCTGTCGATGGCGCTCTTCGGAGCGTTGGTCAGCGTCTCGCCCGCGGTGACCGCGCTCATCGGTGGCGGCGGGCTGCCTCGTTCCCTCGGTCTGGCCCTGGCCATCCTCGCGGTTTGGCAGGGCGTGCGCATGTTCAAGTCCGGCCGCTGGCGGAACGTCGCGCTCACCGCCCTCTTCGCCGGCCTGGCGGTCACGACCCACCCGCAGGCGGGGGTGTTCCTGGTGGTCGCGCTCGCGGCTGCCTGGCTCACGCGCTGGCGCACGGTCCGGGCCGCCGTCCAGCTGGCCATCGCCGCCGCCGCCTCGCTGCTCGTGGTCGGGCCGTGGCTGGCGGTGGTCATCAGCCGGCACGGCATCGATCCGTTCATCTCGGCCATGGCCGTGCCGGACCGCGACCTGCTGGCCTCGCTGCTGGCCTACGTCTTCCTCTTCTTCACGCTCGCGCCCTTCATCGCCGTCCTCGATATCGTCGGCCAGGTCCAGCAGCTGACCGCACGGCGACCACACCTGCTGGTGTGGCGGCTGGGCGTCTTCGTCTTCGACATCCGCTTCTCGCCCATCGCAGCGGCGGCGCCCGCGAGCATGCTGGCGGCCCACGGCGTGCTCGATGCGGTCGTGCCCGCGACCTGGCAGCTGCTGGGTCGGGGCGGTCGCACCGTCAGCGGGGAGGCCCGCGCTCGCGCTCGCCAGGCGATCGTGGCGCTCGTGCTGGGCCTGGCCTTGCTGCCGACGCTGTGGCAGGCCGTCGAGCTCACCGGCCCAGACGCGGCCTTGTCGGCCGAGCAGCGAGCGGCCATGACCTGGATCGCGGACAACACCGAGACCGAGGTCATCACGGTCACGCTCGCGAGCGACGACTGGGGCTCGGACGACCTCAGCGAGTGGTTCCCGGCACTGTCGGAACGCCGCACGGCCACGGCCGCCCAGGGGCTGGAGTGGATCGCCCAGACGCGCGATGCTCACCAGGCCGCCGAGGACCGACTCGCGACCTGCCGGCAGGGCCCCGACCCGGCTGCCTGCGTGGCCGCCTGGATCGAGCTGGAGCTGGCCGCTGAGGCCGTCGTGGTCTACGTCGACCACGCCACGGACCCGGCGCTGGTTCCGGCCCTCATCGAGGAGCAGGGCTACGAGCCGCTCTGGACGGAGGCCGTCGGCACGGTGCTCGAACCGGCCTGAGCCGCGCCCCGGGAGATCGACCACGCTTGCGAGGTTACTCATCGGTGCGGTCACCTATGACCTTCGACGGGTGTCAGCGGCCCGGCCACGCCCGTACCGTCGCGACCATGGATACGCGAACCCTCGGCAACATCGGACTGGGCGTCCTCGTCGGCATCGTGGTCGCCACCCTCATCGGCCTCCCGCCGCTCATCTGGATCACTGCCGCCATCGTCGCCCTCGTCGCGACCGTGGCCGTGGCCGTGGCCCAGTCGAACGGCGCCAGCGACGCGGCGCGCATGCTGTCGCGCGGGAACGGCAGGGACCCGGCGCCCGCGCCGCAGCCGGCCGCGCCGCAGCCGACGCGAAGCTCGGACGTCGAGATGGAGCTGGTCCGCCCGGCCGACGACGCATCGGGCACCCCCGCCGTCTGGCTCCATCGCCGTGGCGGCCGGCGCGTGCACCGCTACGCGGCGTCCGGCGGCTGGGTCGTCGAGCGCGTCTCGACCAAGGACCCCGACAACCCCAGGAAGCGGGTCATCGGCGAGACCCTGACGTTCGCCACCGAGGCCGACGCCATCGCCGCCGCTGACGAGCTGGCGCAGGGCCAGGCGCCGGCCTCGCCCTTTCCCGGATCAGCGAAGCTGACGCCCGCCAAGGCCTGACCTAGGGCCAGGGCCAGCTCGAGATCCAGCGCGTGAGCGCCAGCGAGATCCCGTAGAGCACGACCACCACGGCCACGCCCACGACCGTGGCCACGCTCTTCGTTCGCCCGCGGGGGTAGAGCCACCAACCGAAGACGCGATGGGCTGCCGGCACCAGCAGCCACCCGAGCGCCACGACCGAGATGATGTTGGCCACGAAGAGGGCGAGCCAGAAGGGCAGTCCGTTGCCGCTGAGCAGTGGCTCCTGCACCCAGGCCGCGGTCAGGAAGACCACCGGGTAGAGCACCAGCAGCACGAGCATGTTGCGTTTCCAGGCCGGGGCCGCCTGCCCTTCCCCCCCGGTGTTGAACCAGGCGTCGAGCTCGTTGCGCACGATGTGGACCCGGGCGCGCTCGTCGAAGGAGGACTCCTCGGCGAGGAGCGCGGCTCGTTGGGGTGATGACAACCAGGCGCGCATGTGGGCGTCGGTGTCGTAGCTGAGGATGGCGATCCAGTCGTCCTGGACGCCGGCGATCGGCGGCTCCACCTGGTAGCTGATGAAGCCCTCGAACGAGGCCTGGGCCTCGGCGACGCGCGTCGACCAGGCCAGGAACTCGGCCTCCCGACCAGGGTCCACCCGCGTCGTGAAGAGGGCCGAGACCACACCGCGGCGCCGTGGATCGGAGGTGTAGAGGTGGACATCCACGTCGCCTGCGGCGAGCACGCGGACCCGTTCGACGAGCTCGCGGTGGGCGGCCGAACCGACCCACGCGGCAGCGGTGGCGCGATCGGAGAATCGGTGCACCAGGACCGAGTCCTCGTCGAAGCCCGGCGTGGGCTTGGTGAGGTCATAGTCGAGGTGGCCGTGGGCCTGCTGGACGGCGCCGTTGTAGTCGCGCAGCCAAGCCTCGAAGGCGGCGAGCTGACCAGTCGGCACGCGGGCCTGGATGACCACCAGCTCGGGCGCGCCCGGGGTGGGCGCGAGGTCGGCCGTGGTCCAGGCGCGCTGGCTCAACGCGGCTAGGGCAGCAGCACGGTGGAGCCGGTGTTGCGGCGTGCCTCGAGATCGCGGTGGGCGGCCGCGGCGTCGGCGAGCGGGTACGTCTGCCGGATCTCCACCTGCACGGCGCCGGAGCCGACGACCTCGAAGAGCTCCTCCGCACCGTCGACGAGATCGGCTCGGTCGGCCGTGTAGTCCATGACCGTCGGGCGCGTGAGGAACAGCGAACCCCTGGCCGCGAGGTCGGTCGGTCGGAACGGCTCCACCGGTCCCGAGGCGCTGCCGAAGCTGACCATCGTGCCGAACCGGCGCAGACAGCTCAGCGACGCCTCCCACGTGTCGCGACCGACCGAGTCGTAGACGACCGGGACGCCGGCGCCGTCGGTGATGTCCATCACGCGCTCGACGATGTCCTCGTGCCCGGTGACGATGACGTGCTCGCAGCCATGCGCACGAGCCAGCTCGGCCTTCTCGTCGCTGCCGACGGTGCCGATGACGGTGGCCCCGAGGTGGCTCGCCCACTGGCAGGCCAGCAGTCCGACGCCACCGGCGGCGGCGTGGAAGAGGATGGTGTCGCCCGGCTGCACGGGATAGGTCCGGCGCAGCAGGTACTGGGCCGTCAGGCCCTTCAGCATCATCGCCGCAGCGGTCCTGTCGTCGATCGCGTCGGGCAGCCGCACGGCCCGGTCGGCGGCGATCCGCCGCTCCTGCGCATAGGCCCCGATGGGCGGTGACGCGTAGGCCACGCGGTCACCCACGGCCACTTCGGCCACGGCCGATCCGACGGCGATGACGGTGCCGGCGGCCTCGAGCCCCAGCCCGCTGGGCATGGGCAGCGCGTAGAGGCCCGTGCGGTGGTAGACATCGATGTAGTTCAGGCCGACCGCGCCGTGCCGCACCACCACCTCGGTGGCATCGGGCTCGCCGACATCGACGTCTTCCCAGCGGAGCACCTCGGGTCCGCCGGGCTCATGGATCCTGATGGCCTTGCTCATGTCCCGATTATGGGACGGCGACCGACCGCGATGTCACGACGCCGTGCCGTCCCGCCGCTCGATCCGCAGCGGCCTGCCCGTCTCGAGCAGCGTCTTGAGCCCGGACACGCAGTCACATGTCAACGAAGCCCACTGACCGCGGCTCGGCGACGGTCAGGCAGGTCGACGTGCGTGTAGCTCCAGGGGCCCACGTTGCCGGCCTTGTCCACGGCACGGATGCGGAACCGCTGGTCACCCGTGGCCGGCGTGCGGAAGACCCCCTCCGACCTCCTCGGGTCGGTGTCCATCCGCGTCCAACCGCCCAACACGGTGAGACGCTCGACGTCGTAGCGCTTGATGCCCGCGGTCCCGCGCGCGAGCCTCGGGTCGTTGCCGCTCCAGTCGATGGTCACCTCGGTACCGTCGTCGTTGGCCCGCCAGCTCGTGTCCTCGATGAAGACCTTGGGCTCGGTCTTGTCACGCGAGCGCGTGAAGATCGTCGTGTACGTGAAGCGGCTCCCCCGCCGGGCGATCCCGATACCCACGTAGTTGATGTTCCGGGCCAGCATCTGTCGTCGGTGTGGCGGCGAGTGGTACCACCACCTGGCCATCCGGCTCCCGCCCTCGCGCAGCGTCAGGCCCACGGTGTGGCCGATGTTCTCCATGACCTCGGCGGCAGCGATCCGGCGGCGGCCAAGGATGCGCCTGGCGTTGTCGCCATCGGGCTCGCGATGGGCGAAGTACCGCTTGGCCGCCATGTCCCGCGAACGCGCCCGTGCCACGTGCGTGGTGCGCAGGTCCAGCCGCAGCGGCTTGCGGCCGTGGCGCACGCGGATGCGGTTGATGTCCTTCAACAGCTTCGCCTCGACGGCGCGCATCTTGGCGGTCCCGCTGACGGTGCCGCCCCCGCCCGCTGCGGCCGGACCGGGAAGGAGGATGGCTGCGGCAAGCGCCGCGAGCACGGCATATCGGAGGATGGTGAGCGTCTCTCGCACGTCGGTTCGCCCGCTGCGGGTTTGGCTGCCATCCGGCCAGGGCCAAGCGTGGGCGCGAACGCCCAGGTCGAAAGACGCGTCTGGGGAGCGTCGACGAGGCGGCCACGGCTATCGGATGGCGGTCCCGACCCACGGCAGGTCTGAGGTCCGCGAACCGCTGACGACGGCTTCGACTGCGGCGTTCGAGTCCCGACCACAGATGCTCGGATCGGCTGGGGCGACTCGTCGGCTACGGTCGATGTCGTCGGTGCGTCACCCGACTGGGGCGGGGCGACGGCGACGTTCGCAGGCCCTCGAAGGGCGCGACCGACAGGGAGTGTGCCACGGGCGACGGCTTCGTGCAGGGGCCGAATGGCCGGTCGTGGTGACGCCGAAGGGCCCGAGGCTCCGCCGCCTCGCCTGACCGCGACCGCTCAGCGCCGGTCCACGCGCTCGACGCCGGGCAGCAGGTTCGGGTCTTCCGGGTCCACCTTGGCCAGGTCCGGTCCGCGGCCACCGTGGAGCTCCGCATCGCGGTCGTCGTGACGCGCATCGAGGATGTCGGCACCCGGCCCGCCGTGGAACGTGTCGCGGCCGGCGCTGCCGATCAACCGATCGCGACCGGCGTAGCCGAAGAGCAGGTCGTCGCCGGGACGGCCACGCAGCCGGTCGTGGCCGGGGCCTCCACGCAGGACGTCGTCGCGGTGACCGCCGTCGAGCACGTCCGGGCCGCGGCCGCCGACGAGGAGATCCATGCCGCTGTCAGCGGGGGTCGCGTTGCCACCGTCACCCAGCAGGGCATCGCTCCCGGGCCTGCCGAAGAGCTGGTCGGCGCCGCCCTCCCCGATGAGCACATCGTCGCCCGAACCGCCGAAGAGCCGATCGTCACCGGGGCCACCCCAGAGCACATCGTCGCCCTTGAGCCCGCGAAGCACGTCGTCCCCACCCCAGCCGCAGATCACGTCCGGCCCGTCGGTGCCGACGAGCACGTCGTCCTCGTTCGTGCCGTCGACGGTGCAGGAGGGCGTGGCGCGCGCCGGCGACACCAGCACCACGGCCAGGAGCGACGCCGTCACCACGACGACCAGCGCACGCCACGGCGATGGCTGGAGCGACCTCGATCGGTACGTCGCCATGCGCTTCCCCCTTTGGCCGTTCGAGCGTGCCATCGACCGCACCCGGTGGCAAGTGCCGTTCGGCCGCATCGCTTCGCGAAGACGGCTCCCGCGGCCGGCCTCGGTGCGAGACTGGAGATCCACCGCCGGACCCGAGGGGAGCCATGGACTACAAGACGATCATCGAGCCGTTCCGCGTCCACACCGTGCAGGCCATCGACCTGCCCGATAGCGAGGCTCGAGAGGCCGCTCTCGTGCGCTCGGGCTACAACCTCTTCGGCCTCCACGCCGACGAGGTCATCATCGACCTCCTGACCGACTCCGGGACCGGGGCCATGTCCACGCGGCAGTGGTCGGGCATGATGCTCGGTGACGAGTCGTACGCCGGCTCCCGCTCGTTCTACCGCTTCGAGGAGGTCGTGCGCGACCTCACCGGCTACCGCGAGATCATCCCCACCCATCAGGGTCGGGCGGCCGAGAAGATCCTCTTCAGCGTGGCCGTGGACGAGGGCGACCTCGTGCCCAACAACACCCACTTCGACACCACCCGTGCCAACGTCGAGTACCAGGGCGCGACGGCCTTCGACTGCGTCTGCGAAGAGGGTCGTGACCCTGCGCTGGAGGCACCGTTCAAGGGGGATGTCGACATCGAAAGGCTGCGCGCCACCATCGAGGAGCACGGGATCGAGCGGGTGCCGCTGGTGATGGTCACGGTGACCAACAACTCGGGCGGTGGGCAGCCGGTATCGATGGCCAACCTGCGCGCCGTCCGGGCGATCTGCGACGAGTTCGGCATCCCCATGTTCCTCGACGCCTGCCGCTTCGCGGAGAACGCCTGGTTCATCAAGATGCGCGAGGACGGGTATGCCGACAAGACCCCGAAGGCGATCGCCCAGGAGATGTTCTCCATCGCCGATGGCTGCACGGTTTCGGCGAAGAAGGACGGCCTCGCCAACATCGGCGGCTTCCTCGCGCTGAACGACCGCGACTGGGCGCTGCAGGCACGGAACCTGCTCATCCTGACCGAGGGCTTCCCCACGTACGGCGGGCTCGCCGGCTACGATCTCGAGGCCATCGCCACGGGCCTCGAAGAGGTGCTCGACGAGAAGTACCTGCGCTACCGCATCCGCTCCACCGAGTACCTCGCCGACACCGTGCACCAGGCCGGGATCCCCACGGTCCGGCCGGCCGGTGGCCACGCGGTCTACCTCGATGCAGCCGCGCTGCTGCCGCACATCCCGGCGCACGAATACCCGGCGCAGGCACTGGCCGTCGAGCTCTACCGGGCCGGCGGCGTCCGTGGCGTCGAGATCGGCACGGTCATGTTCGGGCGTGCTCGCGACGGTCAGCCGGACCAGCCCGCGGAGATGGAGCTGGTGCGCCTGGCCATCCCCCGCCGGATGTACACCCAGAGCCACATCGACTACGTGGGCGAGGTGGTCATCGACGTGGCCTCACGCGCGGCCGACATGCGCGGCTACCGCATCGTCGAGCAGGCACCGTGGCTACGCCACTTCACCGCGCGCCTGGAGCCGCTGTCCTAGCGGCTATGGCAGCGTGGCGATGGCCTCCTCGACCTTCTCGCGCTCGCCCAGCGGGTCGCTGATGACCCAGATGGTGTCGGCGCTGCTGAAGATGTGCTGGCGTGTGTCACCGTAGTCGAGCGTGGTCACGGTCCGGCCGCCGATCTCCTCCTCGGTGAACTCGACGCCCGCGAGCAGCGACGCGACCGGATCGAGATCCAGCGCCTCCTCTGAATCAGGGTCGAGCGAGACCTCCGGCGGGCGGATGAGGAAGACGTCTTCGAGCAGACGCTGGGTCAGCTCCTCGCCGCCCTCGGGCAGGCGATAGCCCTCGATCTGGATGCCGTCCTGTGCGGCCTCGATGCCCCACCAGGTGATGACGCCCAGCATCTCCGAGGGAGAGATGCCGGCCTCGAGGTAGAGCTCCAGCAGCCAGTCCTCGATGCCCTCGCCGAGACGCTCGCTGAGCGTGGGCAGGAACAGCGGCTCGGTGGACTCGTAGAGTCCGATCCGGCGCTCACCTGTGAGCGTGAGCGGCACATCGGTGTACAGCGAGTCGGCGGACGAGGCCCCGGTCGGCACCGCGTCGGGCAGCTGGTCGAGCGCCTCCCACACGTAATCGTTGTCACCCTGGATGAACCAGGCGGTGTCGTCGCGCAGGTAGATCGTCCGCGGATAGACGCCGGGCCGTGCCTGGTCGGTCACGCGGAGGGTCCACTTCGTGCTCAGCGGGCGCATCACCAGCCCGGGCTCTTCGACGTCGGCCACGAGCACGTCGACCGCGCCCTCGACCCAATCGCGGGCGTCGGTGCCGTCGATGCGCATGGCCAGCACGACCGCGGCCTCGTTCGCGACCGGCTCGTAGAGCGCGCTCTTGACCGAGACGTCGTCGAGGCTGGCGCCCACGCTCTCGAGGAAGGCGTTGGTGCCGTCGATGAAGGCGGTGTCGGGTTCCTCGCCGGAGAACTGCGCCAGCCACTCCTCGCCGCTGTACGTGGTGGGCGACAGCAGCTGGCCCCCGAGCATGACGGGAAAGGCGATGCCTTCGCTCACGTCGGGCGCGAGGCTCTCGTCGGCGTCCTGGGCCATGGCCGGCAGGCTGGCGGAGAGCGCGAACGCGACGGTGACCGCGGCGGCCACCATGCGGCCGCGCCCGGTGCGCGTCATGTTGGGGTAGTGCAAGTCGTCCTCCTTGGGGCGGCCGGTCCAGACAGAGTGGGCCGGCAGGCGCTGGCGTCAATGTACTCCCGCATGCGAAGTTCGGTCGTCCGCGGCATGGGAGGCCGGCTGCTCGCTAGGACGAGGCGCGCGAGGTGGAGCGGTACGGGCGGGGAACGCCAGGTGCGCCGCCGCTGCTGCCCTCGAGCCGCGCCAGGAGCTTCTTGGGATCGCACTCCTCGCCCTTGGGCAGGTCCGGGCAGAGCTCGAAGGCCTCGTACTCCTCCCACGTCGCGGTCGGGTACTTGAGGGTCTTGCTGGGCTTGGGCGTAGGCGTGGGCTTGGGCGTGGGCGTGGCCCTGGCCGCCTCGATGGCGCGCTCCTTCTGTGCCAGGCCGGACTTGGTCGTGGTCTTGTCCACGACCACGACACCGGTGGGCAGGTACGCGGTCGGGTCGACGTCTCGCCCGTTGCGCAGCAGCTCGAAGTGGAGGTGCGTGCCGGTCGACTTGCCGGTGCTGCCCATCTTGCCGATGACCTGGCCGGTGTGGACCAGCTCGCCGGCGCGGACGTGGTTGGTGGGCAGCAAGTGGCCGTAGCGCGAGACGAAGCCGTCAGGGTGCACGACGTCGACGACGTAGGCTCGGCCTTCCTTGTCGTAGGGGTTCCAGCCGCTGTAGGCCACGACGCCCACGGCGACCGAGCGCACCGGCGTGCCAGAGGCGCTGGCCACGTCGATGCCGTCGTGGAAGTGCTTGCAGTTGCCGCGCGGCCCGTTGAACTTCACGCCGGTGCAGCCATACGGCTGGGTGATCCGGCCGGTCGTGGGCCAGGAGAAGACGCCCGACTGGCCATCGAGATCCACCGTCGCCTGCTGCTCGGCCTTGAGGCGAGCGATGGCGGTCATCTGCTTGATGAGCGAGGAGAGCGTGCCCTCGACTCCACGCAGGCGAGCGATGGCGGCCTTGCGCCGGCGATCGATGTTGATGATGGCCGACTTCCTGGCGCGGACCACGCGAGTCTGCGCCTGCAGCCGGCTGACGATGCTGGACCTGCGGCCCTCGGCCACGCGGATCTCCTTGCGGATGGCCTGCAGGCGCTGCTTGTAGACCTCCGGCGCGGGAGCCTGGCTGGGGCTGGCGTACTCGCCTTCGACGCGGGCGAGACGGGCCGTACGTTCGTCGAGCACCGCCTTGGCCGTGGCGAGCGTGGCCTTGATGGCGTTGCGCTCCCGCTCCGCTCGCTTGCGCTCCTTGACGGCGGCCTTGCGCTGCGCCTGGTAGCTCTCGATCTGGCCATCGAGCTGGCGCATCGTCTTCTGCGTACCCACTTGCGCGGAACGGATGCTGGCGATGCGGGCGTCGACGTCCTGGGCCACGGCCGGCTGTCCCACGACCGCGACAGCCGAGGCCACGAGCACGGCCACGCACAGCAGCGCGACCAGGCGCATCGGGCTCAGGGTCGACGCCGTAGCTTCGGCCGTAGGCAACGCTCTCCGCTCCAAGTTCAAGTCCAGGATGGCCATCGCCGTGGGCACATGCGGGCGTGCGGTCCCATCCCGAGGCTGCCGAATGGTAGCTGGCGGTCTGGAACTTGTGGACTACTCATTCGTCCGCTGCCAACGGTACTGGTGGGCTACGCGCTCCCCTGCACGATCGCCTCGAGCAACCATACGCTGGCCATGCCGGCAAGCAAGGTCCAGCCGAACGATCTGGTGCGCCACGCCACCACGGCGGCGATGGCTCCCGCCGCGTACCAGGTGCCGAGAGGGCGCGGCTCCCCGGCGTCGAGGAACAACGTCTGCGCCACCAGGCCCGCCAGCACGGCCGGGGCCACCAGGCTCAGCGCCTGCGCCACGCGCGGGGAGATGGTGGCGTCAGCGAGCAGCGTGACCATCGAGGCCCGCATGGCCAGCGTGCCCACGGCCACGCCGAGGACGATGAGGAGGTCAGCGCTCATCGTGAGTTCGCTCCTCCTGGTCCGCCGCGGCGACGGCCGGGGTCGCCTCGCCCCGCGACTTGGCCAGCATGCCGAAGGCGATGCCGGCGCCGGCGCCGATGAGCAGGCCGGTGTTCATGGGTGCGTCTCTCGCGATGAGCGTGACCGAGAAGCCCACCGCGGCAGCGACGAGGGCGGCCCGGTCACGAACCGAGGGCACGGCCAGGGCGATGAACATCAGCGGCGCCGCGAACCCGAGCTGGAGCCCGGCGGGGATGGTGGCCCCGATGGCCAGGCCGAGGGTGGTTCCCACCCACCACGAGCCAGCGAAGCTCAGGCCGGCCCCCAGGTAGTACCCGAAACGACGGCGCGGGTCGCGCTCACGCTGGTCGTGGAGCAGTGAGGTGACCGCGACCTGGTCGGTCATGAGGTGCGCCAGCGGGATGCGCCAGCGACGCGGGAAGCCCGAGAAGGACGGCGCCAGGGCCCCCGAATACATCATGAAGCGGGCATTGATGACGAGGGCGGTGCCGACGATGACGAACCACGGCGCGCCTTCGTCGATGAGATCGTTGACCGCCAGCTGCGCAGCGCCGGCGATGACGATGAACGAAGCCAGCCAGCCGGCGAAGTCGTTCATGGCCGATCCGACCACGGTCACCCCGTAGGCCAAGCCGAAGGGAAAGACCCCCATCGAGAACGGCAGGATGGCCCGGGCGCCATCGCGCACGGGACCCAACGCGAACCAGCCGCTCACGTCAGCGACCGGTACATGACGTCGTGCGGCACGGTGCGGCCGTCAGGGAGGCGGAAGCCGTCGGGCACGGTGCCCACGCCGACGATCAGTGAACCAGGCGAGCCCCGGGTTCGCTCGGATGGTCGGGCATGTCCTGATCGAAGTCGTGGCCGATCCGTTCGGCCGTCCGATGGATGGCCTCGTCGATCTCGAGGAACTCGGCCAGACCGCCGAAGTTCGTGTGCCAGTCGAGCAGCTCGTGGAAGGCCTCGTGGATGACCGCGTCGCGCAGCCCGGCCACCTGCAGCTCCGCGAGCACCTGCTCATCGACGCCCTCGCCGGCCAGGACCATGGAGATGGCCGACTCGAGCGGCTCGCCCTCATCGAGGCGGCTGATGATCTCGCGGGCCAGCTCGCTCACCGTCTTGGCCATACGCCACCTCCATCGTCGGTCGGACCCGGGCACGTCCGTCCTGTTCGTCCCGTCCGGCTAGCGTAGACCTTCACCATCGTGTCGGTCGGTAGCGACGAAGCCCTCTTCCTCATCCTGGCAGCGCGTCTCGATCGTCTGGGGCTGGCCATGGGCGACCTCGGCCACGGTGAATCGCCCGGCATGCTCGGCATGCGGGTCGCGGATGACGATGCCGAACGTCTCCATCAGCTGGTCGGGGGTGAGCACCTCCGAACCCGGGCCGAGGGCGATGACCCGGCGCGCCAGCAGCAGCACCTGGTCGTACTCGACGGCCTCGGCGATGTCGTGGGTGGCGGTCACGATGGCGGCGCCTCGCCGCAGCTCGGCCGCGAAGGCGTCGAGGTAGAGCTCGCGGCCACCGGCGTCGATGCCGGCCGTGGGCTCGTCGACGACGATGAGGTCGGCCTGCCGTGCCAGCACCTGCGCGAGGTAGACGCGCTGCAGCTGGCCTCCCGAGAGGCTGCGCATCGGTGCCTGCGCCAGATGGGTGATGCCCATGCGCGCCATACCCTGCTCGACCAGCTCGTGGTCGCGCGAACCGAGTCGCTGGAGCAGGCCCAGCGAGGGGTAGCGGGCCATGCGCACGACATCGATCACGCGGATGGGCAGGATGTAGCCCGAGGAGTGGAACTGGGCGTGGTAGGCGATGCGTCCGGGAGCCTTGCCCGGCGCCGCGCCGAGCACCTCCACCGATCCGCCGGCCGGTGGCAACAGGCCCACGAGCGTCTTGATGAGCGTGGACTTGCCGGAGCCGTTCGTACCCACCAGGGCCAACGAGCCGCCGGCGTTGAGCTCCAGATCGACACCGGGCACGACGACCTGACCACCGTAGCCGACGTCGAGGCCCCGTGCCCGGATGGCCGTGCCATCGACGTCGGCCAGGTCACCCAGCGCGGCCGGGACGGTCGCCGCCTGCAGGCGGGCGGTCACGAGAGCGTCTCCCCGCTGGCATCGGTGGTGCTGAGATGCCGGCTGGCGTCACGCACGTTGGTGACGGCGAAGACGACGAAGAAGATGCTCACGGCCACGAGCACGATCGTCGCGCCCGCAGCGTAGTCGAACCAGTAGGAGATGAGCAGTCCCAGGTAGGTGCTCACCGAGCCGATGACGGCGGCGATGGCCATCATCGTGCCGATGCGCCGGGCCATCAGCGCGCCAGCGGCGGCGGGTGCGAGCAGCATGCCGAAGACGAGCAGCGTACCCACGGTCTGGAAGGCCACCACCACGGTCAGCGCGACCAGCAGCAGCATCAGCATGTGGAAACGGCGCGACGGGTAGCCGGCCACATCGGCCTGCTCCGGATCGAAGCTGAGGAGCATGAACGGGCGCGCCGCCACGGCCGAGACGCCGATGACCAGGGCGGTCGCCCCGACCATGATCGCGATCTGCTCCCAGCTGGTGCCCAGGATCTGGCCGAAGAGGATGGCCACGAGGTCGCCCTGGAAGGCGTCGCTGGCGCTGATGATGACCACACCCAGCGCGAGCATGGCCACGAAGAGCAGGCCGATGGCGGTGTCGGAGGAGAGGCGCGAGCGACGCTGGACCAGCGATACGCCACCGATCATCACGAGCGCGCCGACGGCGGCACCGAGCATGCCCGGCAGGCCCAGCAGGATGGCCGCAGCGATACCGGGGAGGACCCCATGCGCGAGCGCGTCGCCGATGAAGGCGAGCCCGCGCAGGACGACGAACGTGCCCACGACCGCGCAGGCGATCGAGACCACCACGCCCGCGAGCAGGGCGCGCGTCATGAAGGCGTTGTTCAGGAACGGATCGAGCAGGTATTCCAAGCGGGCTCCCCGGGCGGCGGCCGGTGCTGCCGGTCAGTCGGGTGACGATCGGCCGAGCATATCAGCGGCCCTCGGGTGCCAGCGCGGTGGCCACCGTGGTCGCGATGTCACGGATGAGATCCTGGTACGTACCGCCGTCAGGTAGCTGCGAGGTCGAGAGTGGGACCAGCGTCGCACCGCTGTCGGAGGCGACGGCTTCGGCCACCGCCTGGGGCGTGCCGACCTCGGCGAAGACGACGGGCACGTCGTCCGCCTCGATGTCCGCGATGAGCTCGGCCATCTCGCGCGCCGTGGGCTCGCCGCTGGTGGTGAGGCCGGGGATGACGGTGCCGATGAGCTCGAAGCCGTAGCGTTCTGCGAAGTAGCCCAGCGAACGGTGTCCGGTGACCAGCTTGCGCGCCTCTTCGGGGACGACCGCCAACGTCTCGGCGACCTCGGCGTCGAGCGCCTCGAGCTCGGTGATGAGCGCCTCCGCGCCCGCGCTGGCGTCGATGCCGACCTCGGCCAGGACAGGCTCGAGCGCGCTGGCGATGTCGATCATCACGGTCGGGTCGGTCCAGATATGCGGGTCCTCGGCACCATGCTCGTGCTCGTCGTAGGCGTCGTCCTCGTGTCCGGCCTCCTCGTCGTGTCCGGCCTCCTCGTCGTGTCCAGCCTCCTCCTCGTGCCCGGCCTCCTCGTCGTGCCCGACGTCCTCGTGCTCGTGCTCCTCGGCAGCAGCCAGATCGAGCACGGTGATGTGGTCAGCCGCCTGGAACCAGATCACACCTTCGGATTCGGCGGACTCGAGGATGGGCAGGAGCGCCTCTTCCAGATCGAGCCCATTGGAGACGAGCACGTCGGCGGCGAGCATGCGCTCGGCGTCCCGCGCCGAGGGCTCATAGCTGTGTGGGTCGGCGCCACTGGGCATGATCACGCTGACCTCGGCGGCGTCGCCCACGAGCTGCTCCACGACCGAACCGAGCACCTCCGTGGTCGCCACCACGGACCCGACCTCGTCTTGCGCGGCGACGGGCAGGGCAGCGCTCAGCGCCAGTGACGCAGCGACCGCGGTCGCGCTGAGGACGGCAAGGGGTGGGCGAGTCGTTCGCATCGAAAGAGCTCCTGTTCAGACGGGTCGGTATGGCGCTTATTGATACCGTGTATCAATAGTAGCCGAGGAGATCGCTCGCTTCAACCCTTCTCGGAAGCGCGATGGTAGGCTCGCCTCGGTGAAGCAGAAACGACCCAACACGGCACTGGCGGCCCTCGCGGCACTGGGGCTCCTGATCGTCGCGTGCAGCAGCGACGAGGAGGCCACCCCGGCTCCAACGGCGGAGCCCACCGCGACGGCAACGGCAGAGGCCACCGCGACGGCTGGGGCAACTGCGACGGCCGCGGAGGCGGCGGAGGCCGTGACCACGACGACCGCGTCGGCAGCCTTTGGCGATCCGGTGCCCGCACCGGCGCTCGACGGTCTGCTCAACCCTGACCGCAGCGCCTTCGACGTGACTTCGCTCCAGGGCCGGCCCACGCTCGTCTTCTTCGGCTACACCCACTGCCCGGACGTCTGCCCGGCGACGATCGGCGAGCTCTTCGGCGTCTTCGAGGAGGAGCCCGACGCGCAGGCCGTCTTCGTCTCGGTCGACCCGGAGCGGGACACGCCGGAGTTCCTCGAGGAGTGGACCACGTACCTGCCCGAGAACCTGCACGCCGTCACCGGCACGCCCGGCGCCATCCGCCGCGCCGCCGACGGCTGGGGGGTGAAGTACGCGCGGGTGGAGACGACCTCCACCGCCGGCTACACGATGTCGCACACCGCTGACCTGTACCTGCTCGACGAGGACGGCCAGCTGCTCACCACCTACCCGTTCGGCACGACGTCCGCGGAGATCGTCGAGGACCTCCGCGCGCTCGCTGCCGCCTAGCTCGCGAGACATGAAGGGGGAAACCGTGAATCGATCCGCACGCTCGCTGCTCCTGGCCGGTACGGCCGCAGCCGCCGCGCTCAGCCTGTCCCTGGCGCCCGTCATGGCGCAGGACGACGAGGGCATGGCCGACGACATGGACAAGATGGAGCCGATGGGCGAGATGGAGCCCGGGCTCTACGTCATGGAGCC
>JBFLKP010000260.1:0-19403 GCA_040883225.1 Candidatus Limnocylindrales bacterium
CCGGAGGAGGCCCGGCTGGACCCGGAGAACCTGCACGTGCTGCTGGCACACCTGCGCGCGGCCACCTTCGAGCTTCCCTTCGAGCCAGGTGAGGACTTCGGTGCCGCGCCCGCGGATGACCTGCTCGCCTTCCTCGCCGAGGAGGCGCACGTGCGCCAGGCGGACGATGGGCGCTGGTATTGGGCCAGCGAGAACTTCCCGGCCTCCGAGATCAACCTGCGCCTGGGCGCACCGGAGAACGTGCTCATCATCGACACGGGGCCCGAGCGGCCGCGCGTGCTCGGTGAGGTGGACCTCTTCGCCGCCCGCCAGCTGGTACACCCCAAGGCCATCTACCTCCACGACTCGCAGCAGTACCACGTGGACGAGCTCGACTGGGAGGAGCGCAAGGCCCTGGTCCGCCCTGTGGACAGCGACTACTACACGCAGGCGGAGCTGGCAGTGACGCTCAAGCCGCTGGACATCTTCGAGCAAGCACCACGCGCGGCCGGCAGCCGCCAGCACGGCGAGGTCATGATCAGCTCGATCGCGACCATCTTCAAGAAGCTCAAGCTGGACACGCACGAGAACGTCGGCTGGGGCTCGATCGACTTGCCCGAGATGGAGCTGCACACGACGGCCTGGTGGGTCGCGCTGGAGCAGAGGACGGTGGCCGATTGGCGACGGGAGGAGCTCGATGCGGCGCTCGTCGGCGCCGGCCGCGCGCTGCAGACGGTCGCGAGCGTGCTGCTCATGGCCGATCCCCACGACCTGGGCCTGGTCGCGCAGGTGCAGTCGCCGCACCAGCAGCAGCCGGTGATCTACCTGTGGGAGGCAGCGCCTGGGGGCGTGGGCATGTCCCCTCGCCTCTTCGAGCGAACCGAGGAGCTCATCGTTGGTGCGCTCGAGCTCGTCGCCGGCTGTGGCTGCGAGGTGGGCTGCCCGGCGTGCGTCGGCCCGCGCGGTGAGAGCCGGCTCGACGGGCGAGCCCTGTCCGAGCGCCTGCTGCGCTTGCTGAGCGGGACGGCGGTTCCGCCGGATGTCGCTCGGCCGGTCGAGGCGGCGGCATGACATCCGAGCTGGCACCGCTGCGGACGAGCCCAGGGGGAATGGATCCCATCGCTGCCGGTCAGTTGCGCCGTTCGCGTCTCGGGCGACTGCGTGACGCGAACGTCCGCGAGGCGGCGGAGATCGTGCGCAGTCCGCAGCTCCCGGCGCCGCATCCCGACCGCGCACGGCGTCTGGCGCGCGATGTCGGCGGCGAGGTGCTTCAGACCACGCAGCGCCCGATCGTGGTGGTGGAGTCACGCGAACGGATCCCGCGAGCCCTAGACGGGCTGGGGGTGCTGCCGGAGCCGATCGACCCGGGACGGCCCTTCGTGCTCTTCGATACGGAGACCACCGGTCTCGGCACTGGCACGGGCACGCTGCCGTTCCTCGTCGGTGTCGGGAGCTGGGTCGGAGACGAGCTCGTCACGCGCCAGCTGCTGCTGCCGGAGCAGTCCGATGAGGCAGGCTATCTGGACGCGCTCGGTTCGCTGATCCCGCCGGATGCGGTGCTCGTCTCCTACAACGGGCGCACCTTCGACTGGCCGCTGCTGGTGGCCCGCTACCGGCTCCACGGCCGCATGCCCCCAGCTCATGCCGAGCATCTGGACCTGCTGCCGCTGGCGCGCTCCCTGTGGAAGCACCGCCTGCCGGATGCCCGGCTGGCGTCCGTGGAAGCCGGGATCTGTGGCGTCCGTCGCGACCACGACCTCGCGGGAGCGCTGGTTCCGGGCCGCTACCTCGACTACCTCCGGCATGGACGTGGCACGTTGCTTCGCGACGTCCTCGAGCACAATCGTCAGGACGTGGTCTCGATGGCCCTGGTCCTGCTGGTGCTCTCAGAGGACCTCGCGCCGGTGGCTGGCGGTGCGCCGTCGCCCGAGCACGTGCACCCAGGTGACCTCGGTGGGCTTGGCCGCGCCTACGCTCGCAAGAAGCGACACGTCGAGGCGCTGGCGTGCTTCGATGCCGCGATGGAGAAACTGTCGGAGCCTTGGATGGCGCAGGCGTACGAGGGCATCGCCATGGACCGGGCGCGCACGCTCACCCGCATGGGCCTGCGCGCCGACGCGGAGGGCGCCTGGCATGCCATCGCGCTCGAGGGTGGTCGAGGGGCTGCCTGGGCCTGGCTGCACGTGGCCAAGCACCGCGAGCATGATGGGCACGACTTCGCGGGGGCGCTGCGAGCGACGGACCAGGCCCGGGCACTGACCGAGCGCTCGCGACTCTTCGGACAGCGCCAACGGCATGTCGAGCGCGACCTCTCCAGGCGCGTGCCGCGGCTGCGCCGCCGGCTTCGCGCCACCGACGACGCCGTCGGTGGCGCGACCGTAGCCACGGACCGTCAGGCCGGCATGCGCTAGGGTCTTCTCCCATGGGTAACGCCAACGGCGCGGGCGCGGCGACGATCGAGTTCCAGCATGTCTCCAAGCACTACGACGCCGCCACCCTGAAGTCGGGCGCGCCTGGCGCGGTCGACGACCTCTCGCTGACGGTGCCGGCCGGTCGTATCTGCGTCCTCGTGGGCCCCTCGGGCTGCGGCAAGACCACGACGCTGAAGATGGTCAACCGCCTCATCGAGCCGAGCGCCGGTCGCATCCTCATCGACGGCGTGGACATCGCGAGCCAGGACGTGACCGAGCTCCGTCGGGGCATCGGCTACGTCATCCAGCAGGTGGGGCTGTTCCCTCACCAGTCCATCGCCGAGAACGTCAGCACCGTGCCCCGGCTCCTGGGCTGGGACAAGCACCGGCAGCGAGAGCGGGCCGATGAGCTGCTCAGGACCGTGGGCCTCGAGCCGGGCACGTACCGCGACCGCTACCCGACGCAGCTCTCGGGCGGCGAGCGCCAGCGCGTGGGCGTGGCCCGGGCGCTGGCCGCAGACCCCCCGGTGATGCTCATGGACGAGCCATTCGGCGCCGTCGACCCTATCGTCCGGGAACGCCTGCAGAACGAGTTCCTGCGGCTGCAGGAGGACCTGGCCAAGACCATCCTCTTCGTGACCCACGACATCGATGAGGCCATCAAGATGGGTGATCTCGTGGTCGTCATGCAGCTCGGTGGCCGGATCGCGCAGGTCGATGCACCCGCCGATCTGCTGGCCCAGCCGGCCTCGGAGTATGTGGCTCGCTTCGTGGGCACCGACCGCGGTCTCAAGCGTCTCTCGCTCTATCGCGTCCGTGACGTCGCCCTGGAAGCGCCGATCACCGCCACGGTCGGCCAGCCCCGGCGCGGGGTGATGGCGCTAGGCCGTGACGGTGGTGTCGACTTCGTCCTGCTCGTCGATGACGCCGAGCGCCCGCTTGGCTGGATCGAGCCGAAGGACCTCGACGCTGACGGTTCGCTCACGGCCGACGACGCGGACCCGATGTCGCCGTTGCTCGATCGACTCGACACGCTCAAGGACGCCACCTCCCGGCTGCTCGACGCGGAAGTGCAGAGCGGCGTGGTCGTCGACCGCGACGGCAGGCTTCTGGGCCTGCTCACGCTCGAGGCGATCACCGAGTGGCTGCAGGACGACCGTTCTCGCGATGTGCCCGACGACATCGCGGAGGCCGTCTCAGAGGCTGTCGTGGTCGATCCTGCCGAGGCGGCGGAGATCCCGGGCTAGCCCGATGATCGAGATCCGCTGGGACTGGATCGCGGAGCACCTCGATGACGTGGCCGAGAAGACCGCGCAGCACGTCCAGCTGCTCGTCATCCCCATGGTCGCGGGCTTCGCCATCGCCTTCGCGCTGGCCGTGCTGGCCATGCGCCGGCCTGGCACCGTCGGGCCCGTCACCGCGGTCACCGGCCTCCTCTACACCATCCCCAGCCTGGCGGCTTTCGCCGTGCTCATCCCCATCACCGGGCTGTCGCTGATGACCGCCATCATCCCGCTCACCACCTACACGTTGCTCATCCTCTACGTCAACATCGTGGCCGGCCTGCGCTCGGTGCCGCCGGAGGTCAACGAAGCTGCGGACGCCATGGGCTACACGCACGGTTCGCGCCTGCTGCGCGTGCAGCTGCCGCTGGCGATCCCGCTCATCATGGCCGGGGTCCGCGTGGCGGCGGTCACGACGATCGGTCTCGTCACCGTGGCCGCCATCATCGGCGGCAACCGCTTCGGCGGGTTGGGCCAGTTCATCACCGAAGGCCTGCAGACGGATTTCGACACCAAGATCTACCTCGGCGCCATGGGCTCGGTGATCCTCGCCTTCATCGTCGACGGGCTGCTCGTCGGCCTGCAGCGGGCGCTGACCCCGTGGACGCGGGCACGAACGGACGGGGGCTAGTCGTGGAGCAGGTCATCGAGTTCTTCGGCGACGCGGCCAACTGGTCGGGCGAGACGGGCATCCCCAACCGGCTCGTGGAGCACCTCATCATCTCGTTCCTGGCGGTGCTCACGGCGGCGGCCATCGCCCTGCCGTTGGGGTTCTACATCGGGCACACCGGGCGGCTGCAACTGGTGGGCATCAACATCGCCAATATCGGCCGCGCCGTCCCCTCGTACGCTCTCATGGTCATGCTGCTGCCGGTGATGCTCGGGTTGGCACCGGTCCTGGGCTACGACCCCCGCCTGGGCCTGCGCTTCTTCCCCATCTTCCTGGCCATGGTCCTGCTGGCCATCCCGCCCATCCTCGTCGCGGCCTATGCCGGGCTGCAGGAAGTGGACCGTGACCTCATCGAGTCCTCACGCGGCATGGGGCTGACCGAGCGCCAGATCCTCACCGGTGTCGAGCTGCCCCTGGCGCTGCCGGTACTGGTCGGCGGCTTCCGCGTGGCCCTGCTCCAGGTCATCGCCACGGCCACCATCGGCGCCTTCCTGGCCGGCGGTGGCCTCGGTCGATACATCATCGACGGCATCGCCCGACGCGACGACGGCATGCTCTATGCCGGCGTCGTGCTCGTGGCCGTGCTGGCCATCGGGACCGACCTCCTCCTCTCCCGGCTGCAGCGCGTGCTGACCCCCGAGGGGGTCCGCGTGGCCACCGAAACGGACGCCCCAGCCCCGGCCGGCACCTAGGGGCGCCATACACATGCGCGGCGATGTGGGCTAGGGTTCGGGTTGCAGCCGCAGTCGTCAGACGGCGCCCGGCTGCCAAGATCCGAAAGGGAGGTACCCATGCGGACTACCCGCAGACTCGCTCTTGGGGCGTCGCTCCTGGCATCGCTCGCGATCGTCGGAACGACGGGTGGGAGCGCGATCGTCGCGGCACAGGACCAGCCGACCGTGCGCATCGGCTCCGACGGCTTCTACGAGTCGCAGCTGATGGCGGAGATCTACGCCCAGGCCCTCGAAGCCGAGGGGTTCGGTGTCGAACGACTGCTGGCCATCGGTGCCCGTGATGCCCGCGTCGAGGCCTTCGAGTCCGGTCAGATCGACCTGACGCCGGAGTACGTCGGTTCAGGCCTCGGCTTCTACGTCATCGGTGCCGAAGACGAGGCGCTTGCGGCCATCGAGGTCACCGGCGACGGCGAGACCAACCGGGCCAACCTGCAGCAGGCGCTGGACATCGCCGGTGTCGACGCCACCGTGCTCGGCATCAGCACTGGCGAGGACACGAACGCCGCGGTCGTCCGGCCCGATACCGCCGAGGAGCTGGGCGTGTCCACCATCAGCGATCTGGCCGCCGTGGCCGACCAGCTCACGTTCGGCCTGCCACCCGAGTGCGAGGTCAACCCGCTCTGCCGCAACGCGCTCGAGGACGCCTACGGCATCGCGTGGCCGCCGGCCAACCTGGAGCTGCTGCCGCCATGTGGCGCCGAGATGGCGGGGGCCCTCGAGGGTAACGCCATCGACGTGGCGTGGCTGTGCTCGACGCAGCCGATCATCGCGCGGAACGGCTGGGTCGTGCTCGAGGACGACCTCGACACGCAGCCGGCGGAGAACCTTGCGCCCATCGTGCGCAATGACTTCGCGGCGCAGGTCGAAGGCGGTGCCGACGCTCTCGCGGCCATCCTCGATCCGGTCTCCGCGGCGGTCACGACCGAGGTCCTGACCGACCTCGGGGCACGCGTCGCCATCGACCAGGAGGACATCGAGGACGTCGCCGCCGACTTCCTCGGCTCCCTGGCCACCGACGACGACATGTCCGACGAAGACATGGCAGAGGACGAGTCGTCCGAGTAGCCGATCCCACGACACTCAGCAACGACCCCGGGGAGCGAACCCCGGGGTCGTTGCTGATTCGAGGCCTCAGAAGCCGCGGGCGGCCAACCACTCGCGGTTCCGCGTGTGGAGCGCGAGCAGCGCCTCGGGTGTGTCCTCATCCTTCACGAAGCGGTCCTGCTCCACTGTGATCCAGCCCTCGTACCCTCGGGCCTTGAGCGCTTCGAGGAACGGCTCGAGCCCGGCCGTGCCCAAACCCAGCTCGCAGAAGACGCCTCGGTCCCAGGCCTCGGTCATGCCTCCCCCAGAGCTGCACACCTGCGCCAGCAGCTCGAGGTCGCAGTCCTTGATGTGCACCAGACGTACAGCCGCGCCGTACGTCTCCAGCAGCTCCAGCGGGTCGGCGCCACCGAAGAGCGCATGGCCGGTATCGAGGCACATGCCCACGAGCGAGAGGTCGAGCGCGTCGTAGACCCGGTGGATCTCCGTGCTGCTCTCGCAGTAGCTGCCGGCATGGAAGTGCAGCACCGGGTCGAGTCCACGAACCCGAGCGAGGTCAGCCGCGCGGTGGATGTTGTCGACGAACGCGGTGAAGCGCGCTTCGGACAGCGAGGCCTCGGGGTGTGCGTCGATCTGGCCGGCCCAGCGCATCCGTTCGGGCTCGACCGAGGCGTCGGCCAGCACGGCCTTGGGCATGACGCCGTCCGGCCGCCCTGCCTCGAGCAGGTCGAGCACGCCGGCCATCCATTCGAGGTCGGCCTCGATGTGTTCGGCACGGCTGAAGCGGAGCGGCAGGAACGAGCCCACGAGCGAGAGCTTCCGCGAGGCCAGCCGCCGCTTCATCACCGCGGCCTCGCCGAAGAACCCCGGTGGTCCGAGCTCGGTGCCCTCGTACCCGGCGGCCGCCATCTGGTCGAGCATCTGCTCCGGGCCAAGCTGGCGCGGATCGTCGCCGGTCTGTTCGAACACGCCCCAGGACACCGGGGCTGCGGCGACGTGGACGCCTTCGTTCTGCGTCAGGCCCATGTCTTTCTCCCCTCCTCGGCCGTGGCAGCCGTTCTGCCCGGCCGCGCTAATCCACCTCGAATGTCGACGCCGGCAGGAACCCGATGCCCTCCGGTCGCATGAACTGGTTCTCGAGCACGGTCGAGAACCTCGCCACCCGGTCCTGCTGAGCCGGCTTGCCGGCAAGGTTCTTGAGCCGGCGGGGATCGTTGACGAGGTTGTACAGCTCCCGTTCCCCGTTGTCGTACTCCACGAACTGCCAGCGCACCCCGGTGGCGTAGGAGCGGGTGGTCACGAAGCCGGTCCAGGGAGGCATGCCGTCGTTGGGGTGCAGATGCTCCATGAACACGTACTTCCGGCTCAGCCGGTCCGCGGTACCGCGCAGCAGCGAGAGGATGCTCTGGCCGTCGGGATCATCGAGCGCACAGCCGGCGAGCCTGCAGAAGGTGGGAGCCAGATCGATGCCTAGCACGGGTTCCCGCACCACGCGCTTGCTCGTGCCCAGCTCCTTGAGCCACATCATGTAGAGCGGGATGGGCGTCGCGTGCGGCCAGCGCTTGCCTGCCGGCTTGCGGTGGTCGCCCAGCAGCACACCGTTGTCCGACATGAGGACGAAGAGCGTGTCGTAGTAGCGAGCGTCCGACTGCAGGGCCCGGCGGATCTGACCCACGACCTTGTCGACGCTGAGCATCTCCTCGCAGCGGGTGCGGAGGCTCTGTGCCCTGGCCTTGAGCAGGGGCTGTGCCCGGATGTACGACGGCTTGTCCGAGACGTTCCGCTCGTTGTAGGCGCCGCCGCTCCAGGGCTTGATGCCCGCGCACCTCGACGAGCCCACGTGCTCGGGGAAGGCGATGTTCGGGGTGTGGCCGCTGTACACCGAGGCCACCGCGAAGACCGGCTTGTTCCGCGGCGCGTTGCGGATCTGTCGAGCGACGCGGTTGCCGACCACCCTGGTGGAGTGATCGTTTCGCGTAGTGCCTTTCCAGCTCGTGCTGTAGCGCGTCTTCCAGTTGTACTTGTAGAAGCTCTTGTACTGGTTCTTGCGCCTCCAGATGATGCCGAAGTCATCCCAGCCCTGGGCATAGCGCTTGACCTCTGGTCCTTCCGTGACGAGACCGATGCCGTTGATGGGCTTGCCCGCGAAGATCGTGTGGTAGCCGGCGCCCTGCATCCTGGCGGCCACCGTCGAGCTTGGGTCGAAGCGCGAGAAGGCCGCACCACTGTTGTCGGTGACGCCGTGGTTGTGGCCGTACTGGCCGGTGAGCAGGCTCGCGCGTGCGGGGCCGCAGACGGGCGTCGTGCCATAGGCGTTCTTGAACTCGACACCCTTCTGACAGAACCGGGCCAGGTTGGGCGTCCGCTGCGTGCACCACAGCCGGCGGTGGATGGGGTTCACGTCGTCGAGATACATGACCACGATGTTCGGTCGCGGTTCGTTCGCGGCGGCCACCGGCTGCGATGCGGCGGGCACGAAGGAGGTGGCGCAGGCGACGGTCCCCAGCCCGACCGCAGCCAGCGCGGACTTCAGGCTCACGACGCCTCACGCGCCGGCCGGCGCATGAAGGGGGGGCGTGGCGCTGGGGCCATGATCCCCGGCGCCTCGCGGCCCCACATCGAGCTCACCATCACACGAACCGGCGGGTTCGGCGCATGTCGCGCTCGTAGGCCTCGCGCGCCTGGCGGACGCGCTCGGATCCCGAGACCTCGGCGACAGGGACGTCCCACCAGCTGTCGTAGGCGGGCACACCCGGCTCGGGGTTCGTCTCGACGACGATGACCGTCGGGCCATCGCTGATGGCCCGTGCGTCGCGCAGGCTCGCCTCCAGCTCGGCCGGGCTGCCGGCACGGAAGACGGTCGCGCCGAGGCTGGCCGCGTTGGCCGCGAAGTCGACCGGCAGGACCTCGCCGCTGAAGGTGCCGGTCCGCGGGTCACGGGCGCGGAAGTCGTTGAAGGGGTTGTCTGCCCCACAGGCGCCCGAGAGGTTGCGGATGCAGCGATAACCGTGATTGTCGAGCAGCACGATGGTGAGGGCGATCCCTTCCTGCCGCGCGCTGAGGATCTCGTTCGCCAGCATGAGGTACGAGCCGTCGCCGACCATGACGTGGACCCGTCGGTTCGGCTCGGCCATGGCCACGCCGATGCCGCCGGCGATCTCGTAGCCCATGGTCGAGTTGCCGTATTCCATGTGGTAGCTGCCGGGGGTGGCGGGGCGCCAGAGCTTGTGCATGTCGCCGGGCAGTCCGCCCGCGGCGCAGACGACGATCCCATCGTCGAGCTGCTCGTTGACCAGCCGGATCGCCTCCGGCTGCGAGACGTGGGTCTCGGCCGCGAGGTGCCGGACCCGGTCGGCCTCCGCGTGCCACTCACGGCGCAGGCGCTCAAGGCGCTCGCGCCGCTCGGGGCCGGTGCCGGCCCAGCCGCTCTTCTCCAGCGCACGGCCCAGTTCCTGCACCGTCACTCGCGCATCGCCGACCAGGGGCAGCGCCGCGGCTTTCGCGGCATCGAGCTCGGTCACGTTGACGGCCACGAAGCGCACGTCCGGATCCTGCCACGCGGACCAGCTCATGGTCGGGAAGTCCGACAAGCGAGTCCCGATGGCGATGACCACGTCGGCGTCGTGCGCCACGGCATTGCCGGCGCTGGTGCCGGTGGAGCCGATGGCGCCCATGTTCAGCGGGTGGTCCCAGGGCAGCGCGCCCTTGCCCGCCTGTGTCTCCGTGAACGGGATGCCGAAGCGGCGCACGAACTGGTCGAGCGCCGCGGCAGCGTCGCTGTAGACGACGCCGCCACCGACGACGATCATCGGCCGCTGGGCGCCGGCGATCAGCGCGACCGCGGACGCCAGCGCGGTCGCGTCGGGTCGCGGTCGCGGGACGATCCAGGTCCGGGCCTCGAGCAGGCCGGCTGGCCAGTCCCAGGCCTCTGCCTGCACGTCCTGCGGCAGCGCCAGCGTGACGGCACCAGTCTCGGCCGGAGAGGTCAGCACGCGCATGGCCTGGGGCAAAGCGTCGATGAGCGCCTCCGGCCGCTCGATACGGTCGAAGTAGCGCGACACCGGCCGAAAGACGTCGTTGGCGCTGACGTCACCGGCGTCGGTCGCCTCCAGCTGCTGGAGCACCGGCTTCACCCGGCGGGTGGCGAAGCGGTCCCCCGGAAGCAGCAGCACCGGCAAGCGGTTCACGGTGGCGTTCGCGGCGCCGGTGACCATGTTCGTCGCGCCCGGTCCGATGGAGCTGGTGCAGGCGAAGGTCCGCAGCCGCATCGACTGCTTGGCGAAGGCGACGGCGGTGTGGACCATGGCCTGCTCGTTGCGGGCCTGGTAGTAGCGCACCTCGCCCTGTGCGGCTTCGAGCGCCTCTCCCAGGCCGGCGACGTTGCCGTGGCCGAAGATGCCGTACACGCCCTCGAAGAAGCGTTGTCTCTGCCCGTCTCGCTCGACGTACTGATTGGCGAGCCACGTCACGATGGCCTGGGCCACGGTCAGTCGCGCCATCAGATCTCTCCCTCCTTGTCAGGCCGCCGCCGGCGGCTACGCCTTCACGTCGGGGTTCGGGATGAGCAGGTCGTCGATCGCGCCCACGAGCTCCCAATACGAAGCGACGAAGGCGCGCAGGGTGCGCTGTGTCGCGCCGTACGATCCGAACTCGTCGATGGTCAGGCCGTCAGGCTCGTAGGCCTTGACGAACTCCGGGACCTTGTCGGTCAGCTCGTCCAAGTACGCCGGTGGTACGGGGTTGGCCCAGCGGTCGACGACCTCGACCGACGAGTCGTTGAAGAGACGCTGCCAGCCGTAGGGGATGGTCATGGACACGTCGCCACCGATGAGCTCGGACCAGTGGAGATGATGACGGTAGGCCGCGGCCAACAGGCGCGTGCGATAGCCTCGCTCCTCGAAGATGGCGGCGGCGCGCTTGAAGACGGCGATGCCGGCCCAGTCAGCCGCGCCGGGCGTGAGGGTCACGCCTTCGCGCTTGGCCCAGGCCTTCACCCAGTCATCGGTACGGCCGATCATGATCGTCGCCACCGGCGCCATCCACGAGGTGTCGTGGCCCGCGGCCTCACGCTTCGCGAGCGCACGCTCCATGGCCTCGCCCACGGCCAGCACCTGCGGCACCGTGAACGAGACGGTGGCATTGATGCTGATGCCCTCCTCGGCCACCGCCTCCATGGCCTCGATGCCAGCCTTGATGGCGGGGAACTTGATCTGCACGTTCGGGGCGAGGGTCTCGAAGTGCCGCGCCTGCTCGATCATGCGCTCGGGCGAGCGGTTGAGCGTGGGGTCGATCTGGATCGAGAGCCGCCCTTTCTGGCCGTGGCTCTCCTCGTAGACCGGCTCGAGCATCCTCCAGCCCCTGATGGCCATCTCTTCGATGATCTGCCAGGTGATCTGCTGGTCCGTCCACGTGGGGTTGGCCGCGGCGATCTCGCGCACGCGTGGCGCCCACGTCTCGTACTCCTGCTGCATGACCGTGCCCACGATGGTGGGGTTGGTGGTGGCGCCGACCGCACCGTTGGCCATGGCGTAGCGCAGCTCACTCTCGTTGCACGAGTCGTTCCAGTACTCCGTGGGGAACTCGCTCGCGGTCCGCTGCAGCGGGCTGGCGGTGCTGGTCGCCGGCGTGAGGGTCTCGGTCATGGACGTGCTCCTGTCTGCTGCCCTATTCGGGCTCGTTCGGGTCCCAGTTCATCAACCAGGCATGGTCGGGATCGACGGTGAAGTGCCAGGCTCGGTTGGGACCGGCCATCACGTTGAGGTAGTAGGCGTCATAGCCCGCCGGCGCACCGAACGGGTGGTAGCCACGGGGGATCAGCAGCACGTCCCGGTCCTCGGGCGCGAACGATGCGTCGAGCGAGCGGTCCGGGGTGTAGACGCGAGCGAAGCCCCAGCCTTCGGGGCGGCGGAAGCGGTAGTAGTAGAGCTCCTCGAGGTAGGCCTCGCGCGGCGGGTCCTCGGTGTCGTGCTTGTGTGGCGGATAGCTGGACCAGTTGCCACCGGGGGTGAAGACCTCGAAGAGGATGAGCCGTCCGGCCTCGACGTCCGGCGGCAGGAGGTGGTGGATGGTGCGTTCGGTGATGCCCTCGCCACGCGTCTCGACGTGGATGTCCTCGGGCCTGAAGAGCTGCGTGCGACGCACGCCGCCAGCCGGTGCCTCGGCCACGATGACCGTGGCCTCCGCCTCCGCTTCCACGGCCACATCCAGGCCGGGCTCGAGCAGCAGCACCGGTGGTGCCGCTCCGGCAAAGACCGACTCGCGGCTGCCCAGCGAGGTCCAGGCGTGCGTGCCGGCACGAACGCCGGCTGCGCCCTCCAGCACCACCAGCGCTCGTTCCCGGTCGGCGGCCGGGAGGTGCACGGTATCGCCCCGCCCCAGGCGATGCTCGCTGAAGCCGACGTACTGCCAGCCCGCCGCGTCGGGGCTGATGACGCGGGCGCTGAGGTCGGCGGGCGTGGCGCGCCGCAGCAGGTCGTGTGCTCCGGTGGTGGCAAGCCCCATACCTCGATACCTCCCTCTGCCCGGGACGGACCGGCGCCGCGCCAGCGCGTGCTGGCCGAGTCGATGGCGCCCGGTCCGGGTACCATCATACGCGCTGACGTAAACGTTTACAGGCTAGAGCCAGGGATGCCCCACCAGCAGGACCATGCGAAGCCGGCGACCATCCGTGAGGTGGCTGCCCGGGCCGGTGTGTCGACGGCCACCGTCAGTCGCTCCCTGCGTGGAGGGGCGGGCGTCGAGCCGGCCACGCGCCAACGGGTCGAGGATGCCGCGCGAGCGCTGCGCTACCGGCCGTCGGGGGTCGCCCGCTCGTTGAAGCTGCGCGCGACCAGCACCGTCGGGCTCATCGTGACCGACATCGAGAACCCCTACTTCCCGCAGATCGTGAGCGCGGTCGAGGACGCTGCGCGAGAGCGCGGCTACACGGTGCTGCTGGCGGACGGACGGCGCGATCCCGATCGTGAGCTGCAGTCGCTCGACATCCTCGCCGAGCGCGAGGTCGATGGCATGATCATCGCCAGCACGGCCGTCTCGCGCCGGCACCACGAGCGCATCGGCGAGCTGACGTGCCCCACCGTCATCGTCAACAGCGAGTCGACCGTGCCGGGCGTGCCCGCGGTGATGTCCGACAACGTCATGGGCGGGCGCCTGGCTGCGGAGCATGTGCTCGAGCTGGGCCACCGCGCGATCGTCTTCGTGGGCGACGACGATGACCTCAACAGCGCCGTGCAGGCGCGCATCAAGGGCGCTCGGACGGCCGTGTCCGAGCACTCGGGTGAGGAGGTGAGCTTCAGGGCCGTGGCCTCGGTGGGGATCGGCGATGGATCGGTCGAGGGTGGGATCCGGGCAGCCCGAGAGCTCGTCGCCGAGTCGTTTGCGGAGACGGCCATCCTCAGCCGCAACGACCTCACGGCCATCGGCGTCATGCGGGGCCTCATCGACGCCGGGTTGCGGGTCCCACAGGACATCAGCGTCGTGGGCTACGACGACATCGAGCTCGCGGCATACGTCGATCCGGCCCTCACCACCGTGCGCCAATCGACCGAGGTGATGGCGCGGCTGGCCGTGGCCAACCTGTTCGAGCGCCTCGGGCATGCTCGAGGCGCGGCCGACGGCGAGGCCGAGGCGTCGCCCGGCGAGACCACGCGCGTGCCGGTCGAGCTCGTACGCCGCGCATCGAGCGGGCCGGCGCCCGGCTGAGTCGACGGCACGACGCCCCGCAGCGCGGTCGCCCGAAGCCGTAAGATGCGTTCCTGCGACGTGGCAGTCGGACACTGACCGAAGAGGAGGACGCCTCGCCGATGAGGATCGCGATGTTCGGAGCAGGGCGGATCGCGCCGCTACACGCTCGGACGCTGGCAGGCGCCGCGGAGGTCTCGTCCATCTCCATCACCGATGCCGTACCCGAGCGTGCAGAACGGGTCGCCGCTGAGCTTGGCCTGGAGCATGTCGCATCCGCTGACGCGGCCATGGACGCCGCTGATGCCGTCGTCATCGTGGCGGCCACCGATGCCCACGCGGCCCTCATCCGTGCGGCCCTCGCACGAGACCTGCCGACGTTCTGCGAGAAGCCCCTGGCCGGGACCCTGACCGAGTCGGTGGCCCTGGCCGCGGAGATCGCCACCGCGGACGCACCGGTCCAGGTCGGCTTCCAGCGTCGATTCGACCCAGCCTACGTGGAGGCTCGCCGCCTCATCGCGTCCGGCGAGCTGGGTGACGTCTACACCATCTCCATGCGCAGTCACGACCCGGAGCCGGCGTCGGAGGAGTTCATCGCTTCCTCGGGTGGCATGTTCAGCGACCTCTCGATCCACGATCTCGACGTGCTGCGCTACCTCAGCGGCCGCGAGGCGGTCGAGGTCTACTGCGTGGGCAGCGCCGAGGGGTTTCCGCAGTACGCGAAGTACGACGACTATGCCACCGCGGTGGCCCTGATCTCCCTTGACGGTGGCATCCCGGTGACGCTCACATGGACCCGCCACGACCCGCTCGGACACGATGTGCGGGCCGAGGTCTTCGGCTCGCGCGACAGTGTCGCGGTCGGCCTCGGTCCGCGCACGCCCATCCGCTCGGTGGAGCCGGGGGTGCCGCCACCCGACGGGCCGGCGTGGACGATCTTCCTCGATCGCTGGGACGAGGCCTATCGCGATGAGCTGCTGACCTTCGCGGAGCTGGCGGCCGGCCGCATCGAGAACCCGTGCACCGCCACTGACGGCGTCGAGGCCCTGCGGCTGGCCGAGGCCCTGACCATCTCCGCTCGCGAGCGACGGGTCGTGCGCATGGAAGAGGTTCCCGCATGAGCGACGCGCCGGGCACCGGTACCCCGGTCATCGAAGCGCGCAAGATCTCCAAGCACTTCGGCCACGTCAGCGCCCTCGTGGGCGTGGACCTGCAGCTGGCCCAGGGCGAGGTCCTGGGCGTCGTCGGCGACAACGGGGCCGGCAAGTCCACCTTGATGAAGGTCCTCTCGGGCGTGCACCCAGCCAGCAGTGGCGAGCTGCTCGTCGAGGGCGCCCGGGTGAGGTTCTCCAGCCCCGGCGACGCGCGCCGCCTGGGCATCGAGATGGTCTACCAGGACCTCGCGCTCGCAGGCAACATGCGCATCGACGAGAACATCTTCCTGGGCCGAGAGCAGACGCGTCGGATCGGTCCCATCACGCTCGTGGACCACAAGGCCAACCAGGAGCGTTCCGTGGAGCACCTCGAGAACCTCAAGATCCGCGTCAAGAGCGTGGGCCAGCGCGTCGAAGAGCTCTCCGGCGGCCAGCGCCAGGCCGTGGCCGTGGCTCGGGCCACCGCCTTCGACGCCAAGGTCGTGATCATGGACGAGCCCACGGCCGCGCTGGCCGTGAAGGAGGTGGCCAAGGTCCTTGACCTGATCAACGGTCTTCGTGAAAAGGGCATCGCGGTGATCCTCATCAGCCACCGCCTCGACGACATCTTCTACGTCTGCGACCGCGTGATGGCCCTTTACCACGGCCGCAACTTCGCCGACGGCCGACTCGAGGACATCGAGCGCAACGAGGTCGTCGGCTGGATCATGGGCAACAAGGACGGCGCCGGCACCGATGCCGCCGTCGACCACAACTAGCGGGGCGAGAGATGGCAGAAGCGTCGACGCCCGTCATCGATCCCGGCGGGTCGCAGGACCAGACCGGCACGCTCGTCCGCATCATGGGCTGGGTGGACCGTTGGGGGGCCCTCTTCCTCGTCCTCATCATGGTCGTGCTCTCGTTCGCGGCCCAGCCGGACGTCTTCCTGAGCGAGCGCAACCTGGGGAATATCTTCCGCCAGAACAGCTTCTACGCGATGCTCGCCCTGGGCCAGTTCATCGTCATCGTCACCGCCGGCATCGACCTCTCGGTGGGATCGACCATGGCCCTGGCGGCCATGACCGCGGCGGTGCTCGCGGATGCCGACACGTTCTGGCCGCTCATCTTCCTGGCACCCTTCGTCGTCGGCCTCGCCGTCGGCACCATCAACGGCCTGGGCCTGACCAAGCTGCACATGCCCCACCCGTTCATCATGACGCTGGGCATGCTCTTCATCGTCCGCGGCATCACGAACCTCATATCCGGCGGTGTGCCCATCAGCGGCCTACCCGACGAGGTCCGCTTCCTCGGTGCCGAGAACATCCCCGGGACGACCATCCCGGTGAGCCTCATCGCGGTCGTCGTCACGTACTTCGTGGTCTGGCTCTTCCTCAATCATGGGCGCCAGGGCCGGCACATCTTCGCCATCGGCGGCAACCCCGAGGCGGCGCGCGTGAGCGGCGTACCGGTCGCCCGCACGCTCGTGCTGGCCTATGCGCTGTGTGGCCTGCTCGCCGGTTTCGCCGGCCTGCTCCTGGCCGGGCGCACCAACTCCGGCTTCCCCGCCGCGGGCACAGGCGACGAGCTGTACGCCATCGCCGCGGTCATCATCGGTGGCGCCAGCTTCTTCGGTGGCCGAGGCACCGTGCTCGGTGTCTTCGCCGGGGTGCTGGTGATCGGCATGCTGCGGAACCTGCTCAACCTCTCGGGTATCCCGTCGTTCTGGCAGCAGGTCGCCATCGGCGTGGTCATCATCGGCGTCGTGGCCTTCGACGTCTTCCGTCGACGAGTGGCGGCTTCGGCTTGACATCGTCCCGCGGGAGGCGGAGCGTATGGCCGCACCGATCACAGCAAGAAGGAGGTGGCCGACTCGGGTCAAGCGTGAGCCATCGGTAGGAGGAGATGCGGTGAGCGCTGAGAGTCGCTCGAGCCGCGATGAACCATCAGGAGGAACGATGAAGAGAACTCGGATCGCAGGTCTTGCCGCAGCCGGCGTGCTGGCCGTCACGGCCATCAGCCCCGCCATCGCGCAGGACGACATGAAGGATCCCGGCGCCGCCGCGGATTCCAAGCTCTTCATGAACATGAAGGGCCCCGGTGCGGGCAACCCGTTCTGGGCCGCGGTCGAGGCCGGGGCTGTCGCCGCGGGCGAGGACTACGGCGTGGACCTGACGGTGCTGGCGCCTCCGACCGAGTCGGATGTGACGGCTCAGATCGCCCAGGTCGAGGATGCCGTGGTGCAGGGTGCCGCGGGCATCGCCATCGCCCCGACCGACCCCGAGGCCCTGGGCCCGGCACTCGACGAGGCCATCGCGCAGGGCGTCAACGTGGTCTTCGTCGACTCCAACGGGAACAACGAAGGCGTCACCTTCATCGGCACCGACAACCAGGCAGGCGCGGCCATCGCGGGCCAGTACCTCTGCGAGAACCTGGAGGAGGGCTCCAAGGTCGCACTGCTGCAGGGCATCATCAGCACCACCACGGGCCAACTGCGGGCCGAGGGTGGAGCGCAGGCGCTACGCGACTGCGGCCTCGACCTCGTGGCCGAGCTGCCGGCGGACTGGGACGTCCAGAAGGGCCAGGCGGTCACCGAGGACATCCTCACACAGCACCCCGATCTCGCCGGCATCTTCGCCAGCAACGACAACATGGCGCTCGGCGCCATCGAGGCGCTGCGCCTGCAGGGCCTGATCGATCAGGTCACGGTGGTGGGCTTCGACGCCAACCCCAACGCGGCCGATTCGATCCTCGCGGGCGAGATGTCGGCCACCGTCGCCCAGAACCCGTTCAACATGGGCTACCTCGGTGTCGAGAGCCTCATCGCGCTGATCAACGGTGAGACCCTCGATCCGGTGATCGACACCGGCACCGTCCTGGTCGACGCCAGCAACGCCGCGGAGTACGCCTCCGGCGAGTAGCGCTCAGCATCCAGCGAAGCCGCCCGCGCCATCGAGGCCGGGCGGCTTCGTCATGTCTGAGGGCCTAACGCCGCCCGCCCATCCGCGTCAGCAGCCGCGCGAAGGTCGGCACCGAGTCCATGCCCGGTCCCTCCACCAGCAGGCTGGCGGCTGTCGCGCCGGTGTAGACGTCTCGACCCAGGTGCTGGCCCTCGTCGCCGGCCACCAGCCGCGCTGCGACGACGCCCGCAAGCATGGTGTCACCAGCGCCGGTGGGGTCGATCTCCTCTGCCGAAGGGATGCTGGGATAGACCCGGGCGCTGACGATGCGCCCGCCCCGCAGGCGCAGCAGGAGGCCTCCGATCAGGCCGGCCGTGAGCAGCACGTCGCACTCGTCCCCGACCCACGCGCCGATGTCCCGCAGCGAGAGGTCGCTGGGCACGTCGTGCCGGCTGAAGGCGAGGACGTCAGCTCGCTCCAGGAAGGGCGATGGTCCCGGGGCCTTGGGCGTCACACGCTCCCCTGGTGCGAGGTTGCGCAGGATGCCCTGCCAGCCGAAGGCCACGCAGGCCGATGGTGAGGGCAGGTCGACCCAGTCGTCGGGGATCTCCGAGGCGATGGGCGCGAAGACGAAGGCGGGCGCCATCTCCCAGCCTTCGGGCAGGGCTTCGGGCGGGATCGGGTCGCTGAGCGAGCCACAGGTCTGGATGCGACCCGACAGGGTCTCGACGTTGGTGAACACCGGTCCGTTGGCCAGGGGCACCTCCACGATGTCGGCACCGGCGAGGCGGAGGAAGTCGAGCTCGCGGGCAGTCGACGCATCGGCGTCCAGGCCCAGGACCACACCGGTGCGGAGCCCCAGGCGGGCCAGCGCGAGCGCGCCGAACGTGACCCCGCCGCCCAGCATCCAGCCGCGCGGGTCTGCGTCGCTGAGGTCACGCGTCGCCGAGCCGACGACGACCACGTCAGGTGCCTGCATCCCGCCTCACTACTGCTCCTCCCCGGTCGAGACCTCGGCCGGGCGCGTGAGCCAGAAGCCTATACTCGCACCTGTGACGATGCGCGACGGGGATGCACCCCCCTTCTACTTCTACGAGCTGCACGAGAGCGACACCGACCTGTTCGCGGACGTGCTCCTGGCCCACACCACCGAGTACGACGAGTCGGAGTTCCTCGAGCTGGTGCTCGAGGCTCGGGCGAAGGTGCTCGACCAGTACGAGGCCGACTCACTCATCGAGGCCGTGGCCGCCGAGCTCGCGGAGCGGGCCGGGTTCCTCATCATCGACGACTCGCAGCTACGGGTAGCCGTCAACGTCTCCGCGGAGGAGGACGGCACGTTCGTGGCCGACGTCGAGGAGACCGCGCGGGTCGGTGGCGGTGGCCGCGACTTCCGCACGATGCTCGTGGACGTCGAACCCGATGACGCCGTGTGGGGCGTGCCCGACGGCACGCGCGTGAAGGACGACCGTCTCGACGACTAGTCAGCATGGAGAGGTCGACGCCTGCGTAACGTCGTGGATCATCCGCGACATCGCGGGTGGAGCCACATACGGAGGACGCCGACCATGCTCC
>JBFLKP010000261.1:0-3079 GCA_040883225.1 Candidatus Limnocylindrales bacterium
AGCCGGTGGAACGTGGTCACGACCAATCCCGCCGGCGCCGTGGCCTCGGCCAGGTCGCGCTGCAGCGTCGTGGCCAGCCGCTGGTTGAAGCAGACCAGCAGCGTCCGATAGCCCTCCGCCGCCAGCCGTCGCGCCCGCTCGGCCGCCAGCATCGACTTGCCCGAACCGGCCGGGCCCACGACCTCCACCTGCCGCAGCGACTTCCAGCGGTTGAGGATGCGCGACTGCGTCTTGCTGGCATCGACCAGCGCCGCTCGGTCGTCCTCGATGCGCCCCCGCACCAGCCGGTGGAGCGACACCCTCGGACGCAGCAGCTCGTCCACCAGCTCCATGCCCTTGGCGCCCAACGGCCCATAGCGGCCGCTGCCGTCGCCCCGCCAGTACGTGAAGACGTGGTCGAGCCAGCGCTGGATGCCGTCGGTCGTCTCGAGCGTGTGGGCATCGAGCACCAGATCGGTCGGCGCATCGGCGCCCAGCCCGAAGAGGGCGTGTCCCCGGGGCAGCGACTCGAGGTCCACATCGGGCAGGGCGACCGCGTGCCCCGCCAGGGGGTCGACGTGTGCGGGCCAGTCGGGCAGGTCCACGAGCTTGGCGCGCAGGTAGTGCTTGGACGTGCGGGCCTGCTCGAAGGGCGACTGCTTGAGCTGGTACGGCCCCAGGTGCCAGTGCCCCTCGTGGTCGATCCGCGGTTCGCCCGACTTGACCTCGAGCACCAGCAACCCGTGCTCGGGGTGGGTGATGACCGCGTCCGCCTCACCGTCGCGCGCGGGCCCGTAGTCCTTCACCGGCCCGGTCCAGTTGACGTTGACGTAGATGCGGTACTCCGTCTCGGGCAGCGCCGCCCGCAGCCGCTGCTCGACCAGCCGCTCCGCGTCCTGCCCTCGGGTCATGGCCTCGATGATAGGTCGAGGGTGGCCGCTCGGATGAGCGAGGTCGTGCTTCTCGACGCGTCCGCGACGGTCACGACCGAACCGCGGCCCACGGGACCGGTCTCGCCGGAAACGGGATCCCTACCAGCCGTTGCGGTGGAGCTGCTCCTCGAGCGGCCGACGCCGGCTCCTGCTGAACGAGCTGGTCGGCTGCTGCCCGTCGAAGCGGTAGCCCAGCGCGACCACGCCGACCTGTCGGCGATCGGACGGCACGCCGAACCGCGCCCGCACCGCCGCTTCGCCATAGGAGATGCCGAAGAACCACGTGTCTAGGCCCTGGTTGACGGCCGCCAGCTGCAGCTGCATCGCGGCCATGGCCGCGTCGATGTCCCAGAACCTGACCGGCCACGACGCTTCATCAGCGAGGCCGAACTCGGCCTTGTCCTCGGCTGCGTACCGTCGCAGGTAGCGCTGCGGGTCCGACCACACCAGCACCAGCACCGGCGGGCGGTACGCCTTCTCCTCGTGCTCGTCGGGGAACTCGGGATCCTCGACCAGGGTCCACAGCTCGTCGAGCGCGGCCTCGTCATCGAGCACGAGGAAGTCGACACCCTGGCTGAAGCCCGCCGTGGGCGCCCGCCGCGCCTGGTCGATGACGTGATCGACCACGGCCGGCTCGGGACGCCGGTCGCTGAAACGCCGCACGCTGCGCCGTCGCTTGATGATGTCGTCGAAGTCCATGGGACCACGGTACGCGGCGCAGACAGCGGTTGTCGGCCGCTGCGGGGTGGTGCATCCTGTCACCGTCATGGATCCACCCGTGCAGGTTTCGCTCGGTCCCGAACGACAGCGCCGCGCCCGCCGGCGAGCTGCCGAACGTGGCCTCACGTTCTCGGCGTACATCGCCTGGCTCGTCGACGAGGACCTCGACTCGTGGACGCCGGCGCCAGGCGCGCCCGCGGTCGTCCCCGTCGAGGCCGAGCTGCCCACCGACCACCAGGGCACCTACATCGGAGAAGCCGTGGCCGCTCGCATGAACAAGCCTCCCGATCCGGAAGCCTAGCGAGCGCGCCCCGGACACGGGAAGGCCCGGGCGGTTGCGGCCCGGGCCTTGCTCGTGAGGTTCGTCGTGGGAGGGGGTCGAGCTACTGGCCGACCTTGCTCAGCAGACCGGTCGAGCCGGAGCCGCTGCCCTCGAGGCCCCAGGGGTTGCCGACGCCGGTGTCGTCCTTGTCCTGCGCCTCGCCCTCGTCGTCGACCCCGGCGTCGGCGTCTGCTTCGGCCTGCGCTTCGGCCTCGGCCGCCACGGCTTCGGCTTCGCTCAGCACCTCGGCTTCGTCGTCGGCCGTGTCCTCGGACTCGGCGGTGGCGTCGGTCGCCTCGCCCTCGGCCTCACCCTCGGTCGTGTCCTCGACCTTGGCTACGGCCTCGGCGGCCTTGGCGGCAGGCGTCTCGGCCAGGTCGACCGCATCGCTCGAGAGCGCGACGTGCGGGACCACGATGGCTTCGTCCTGGCCCTTCCACACGGCCAGCTCGACGACCACCAGCGGCAGGTGCTCGGCCAGCGTCTCGAGCGTCGTCTGGTAGCGGTCGCTCATGACCTCGGTGACGAGGACGGCGACGTGGGTCTTGTCGGGATGCAGGACGCGATTGCGAGCCCAGTTGTCGAGCACCTGGAAGCCGCGCGAAGCCTCCATCTCGCCCAGCTGCACATCCACGCTGAAACAACGGTCATCGTCGGTGGCGAGGAAGGAGCGGTCGTCTTCGGCGGCGCTGTCGGCGACCTCCAGATCGCCCAGCCCCAGACGGTTCGGCTGCTCCCTGAGCCAGCTTTGCAGCCAGGCCTCGTCCTTGCCCAGCTCGGTGACCGTCGATACGGCCCCGGAAACGATGTTGGTCATCCCAGACTCCTCGCGCTAACAGGCAGACCCCCGGCGCCGGTGCCGAGACATCTCCCAACGAGTACACCGTTGCTGCGCCTTCGATACCACGCACCCGAAGGTCCGCCCCCCGGTGGGTCGGGCGGGGCCTCGGCGCACCATCCTCGGGTCGCTCGTGTGTCACGATTAGGGTCCCCCTCGGCCACCGCATGCGCGCGCCTGTCCTTGTCCGCTCCCGAAAGGAGCACCGATGACCGCCAGATCCACCGCCAAGACCAGCAGATCGAAGCCCCCGGCCAAGCCCAAGTCGGCCAAGCCCAAGGCCGCCGC
>JBFLKP010000262.1:0-9054 GCA_040883225.1 Candidatus Limnocylindrales bacterium
GCCCAGTAGTCGTCCATGGACGCCGCGTCGGGGAAGCGGAATAGCGCCAGCTGCCGAACCCCGCCGGCCGGTCGGTCGCACTCGATGGCGGCGATGGCGCCGAAGGTGAAGGGGTCGTTGGCACCCTCCTCGGAGAAGCGCGTGCAACCGTAGACCGAGCTTAGGCTGCTGGTGAGGTCGTCCAGCGCCGCGACCGTGGTCAGCGCCGCCGCGTCGGACGGGATACCCGCGGCGGAGGCCCACAGGCCGTACCCATCGGGCGGTGTCCATGCCGCCAGGGACTCGGTCCCGTGGACAGCCCCGTCGAGGCCGCCACGCGCATCGCCTCTCGCGAGGATCCCCTCGGTCCATGCGTCGCCATCGCGAACCGCGTGGAGGACGACGCGCTCGCCATCGAGCGCGCGCTCGAAGATGAGATGGGATCGACCGGCATCGTCCACGCCCAGGAAGTGATGCCGGCCCTGGCCCGGGCGCAGGGGACGGCTCCAGCCGTCATCGGTCCGCTCCGACCAGGCCACGAACGGCGCCGCGCCGGTCAGCCACGTCGCTTGCGCTCGTCCCGCCGCATCCACCGCCAGCGACGGATCCATGGCGCCCCGGGATCGCGGGATGCGGGCGGGCGGGGCCAGGCCCTCATGCCAGGGTCTCGACATGGTGTACAGCAGTGGCCTCCTGTCGAAGCCGCTGACGTCGCGATAGACGAGATGGATGCGACCGCTGGCATCGACCTGCAAGGCGACGTCATCGGCCTGGTCGGCGATGCGCTCCACGGCCCACTGCCCGGAAGGATCGACGCGGAGGAACGCGGGGGAGTCCTGCTCGCCCGGAAGGGCCGCGCGCGAGTAGGCGAGGTAGCGGACGCCGTCGGCCACGACCAGGGCCGGATCCGACATGCGGGCTCCGACGATCCGGATCGGGCCTGAGAAGTCTCCCGAGTCGCGACCCGCGTCGGTCAGGTAGTGGATCCCGTCCGGCACGCTGGGCGTGTCACACGGGCGGCCATCCACGACGACGACGTGGACGCTCCCATCGACATCGATGGCCATGTCCGGCTCCCCCCAGGAAGCCTCACATCCCTGCCCCACGAGCAGCTGCCTGGCCACCCAGGCGCCACTCCGATCGGTGGCGTACCAGAGGTCGCCGCCGACCTCGGGGCCGTCGACGCGAGTGATGGCCACGATGTGCCGGTGTCCGTCGGGATCGACGCCGAGCACCGGGTCGATGAAGCGACCGATGGCCACGAGCTCGGGGTCGGGGACCGCGGGCGCAGGCGATGGCTCGTCAGCCCCGATCGATGGCGCAGCCAGGCTCAGCACCAGCCACATCGAGAGGCCAAGGGCACTGGCTGAGCGACGCATCGGGTACCCCTCGAGCTGCGGACCGTGGTTCGGACTGCCGCGAAGGACGATGCTCCCCGCCGAAGCCGGCGTCAATAGCGACGGGGCGACCGGGAACCTGGTCGGCCCGGACGGGGTCTGGTGCGGTCCGGGGCCATGGGTGGCACTAGTCGGTTGGCGGACTATCGCGTGGCTACCGGTGAACCGCTCCGGGGACCATAGTCGGGCCATCGCATTACTAACCGGGGAGTCATCCCGGAATCATCCGAACCGCCATCGAGGCACCCAAGATGACCGCAACCATCACGCCGATCCGGACCGTTCGATCCACCAAGGACATGATCCCGTGCCAGGACCTGCGCAAGGTCGGGCTGGAGTCCGTGGGCAAGCGCCTCAGCGCCAGCCGTGGCGACCTGGACGTCGTCTTCGAGGCCCGCGCCAAGGCCGACGTGGTCTACTGCCCCGTCTGCCCCGAGCCGCACATGGCCGCCTGAGCCCAGGCACCCTGGCCGCTGCTACAGTGCGGCGGTGAAGAACCCGTTCGTCCCGTCATCGTTCGCCGTCCCCACGCAGTTCGCGGGGGACGGCTTTCGCTTGGAGCCGCTCGGCCCGGAGCACAACGAACGGGACCACCAGGCCTGGATGTCGAGCATCGACCACATCCAGGGCACGCCGGGCTTCGAGGACTGGGATTGGCCCACGCCGATGAGCCTCGAGGACAATCGACGGGACCTCGTCGAGCACGCGCAGGAGTTCCGCGATCGTGTCGGGTTCACCTACTCCATCCTCGACGGCGACCAGGTCATCGGCTGTGTCTACATCTACCCTCCGCGCGTCGAGGGCTGTGATGCGACCGTGCGCTCCTGGGTCAGGGCCGATCGAGCCGAGGTGGACACGGTCGTGTGGCTCACCTTGTCGACCTGGCTGACCACCGAGTGGCCGTTCCGTCGCCTGGACTACGCCGCGCGCGGCTGACGCTGCCGGGGGCTCAACCGCCCGAGTCGAGGTAGGCCAGGACCGCCAGCACGCGCCGATGGCCGTCGACCGTGCCGGGCAGGTCGAGCTTGCCGAAGATGTTGCTGATGTGCTTCTCGGCCGCACCCTCGGTGATCGAGAGCAGCTCCGCGATGCCGGCGTTGGTGCGTCCCTCGGCCATGGCCGCGAGCACCTCCCGTTCCCGGGGCGTCAGCTCCGAAAGCCGGTCGTCGCGTCGTCGCTGCACCATCAGCTGAGCGACGACCTCCGGGTCCAGCGCCGTGCCGCCTCCGGCGACGCGTCGCAGGGCGTCGTTGAACTCGCGCACGTCGGCCACGCGGTCCTTGAGCAGGTAGCCCACGCCGCCGGCGCCGTCGGCCAGCAGCTCCGAGGCGTACTGGGCCTCCACGTACTGGCTGAGCACGAGCATCGGCGAACGCGGCACGAGCCGGCGTGCCTCGATGGCCGCACGCAGGCCCTCATCGCGCTGGGTCGGCGGCATGCGCACGTCCACGACCGACACGTCCGGCCGATGCTCGACCACCGCGGCCACGAACGAGGGGCCATCGCCCACGGCGGCTACGACGGTCCCCAGCCCATCCTCGATGAGCCGGACGAGGCCCTCGCGTAGCAGCACCGAGTCCTCCGCGATGGCGACCCGCAGGCGTGGTTGTTCCATGCCCTGATGATGCCCCACGGGGAGGGCCGACGGGCAGCCGCGGCCACGCGGCTGTGGCCATCCGCCGGCGGCTCCCCCGGCAGGCGCGGGGTTGGGCGACCCCGGGGCCCTATCCGAGCAGGGACGGTGGGTGGGGTTAGCCCTACCTCCAGGACACCAGCCCGCCCTCGCCCAAGACGCCCGCTGGCCGGATTGGGTTCCGAGCGCTCGGTCCGTAGCGTCGTAGATGCCCGAACACCCGTCCCGGCACCCCGCCGGGACACCCACCCACAGGCACGGACAGAGGGAACGAGATGACGCTGCTACGCAACCTGGAGCGCCGGAGGCTCCGCACCACGCTCACCATCCTCGGCATCACCATCGGTATCTGGGCCCTCGTGGTCTTCGGCTCGATGTCGAACAAGATCAACGCCATCGTCGACGGCGGCAGCGATTTCTACTCCGACAAGGTCACCGTCGCGGCCAACGGCTCCGGCATGGGCTTCGGTCAGCCGCTCGACATCGACACCGTGGCCGAGGTCGAGGCGGTGGAGGGCGTGGCCCTGGCCGTGCCTTCGGTCGGCATGCCGCTGGAGGACGAGATGGGCGGCGGCGGAGGCTTGGGCATGGAGTACATCTCCGGCCAGGTCGCCGACGCCGACCGGGGCCTCGAGTCCTACGAGCTCAACGTCGCCACCGGCCGCGACCTGGTGCCGGAGGACGAGGGCGCGTATGTGACCGTCCTGGGCTCTGACCTCGCCCGGCAGTGGGATGCCACGGTCGGCGATGCGGTCGGCATCCGTGGCCGCGACTTCGAGGTCGTGGGGGTCCTCGAGCCCACCCTGACGATGCCCGACAGCTCGGCCATCATGCCGCTCGCGGCGAGCCAGGAGCTGTTCATCGACATGATCCCGGCGATGTTCGCCCAGGATCTCGACCCGGCCGAGGTCGTCAGCGGCTTGACCGTCTATCCCGACCCGGGCGTCGATCCCGAGGCGCTGGCCGAGACGCTGCGCGCGGCCGATCCGACGTGGGAGGTCATGTCCAGCGCCGACTTCGACGAGCAGATCGGCTCAGCCACCGCCATCTTCAACGCCATCCTCGTCGGCATCGCGCTCATCAGCCTCGCCGTCGGCGGCCTCTCGGTCATCAACACCATGGCCATGTCGGTGGCCGAGCGCACGCGCGAGATCGGCATCAAGCGCGCCATCGGCGGCAGCCGATCACGCATCGTGGGCGAGCTCGTGGCCGAGTCGGCGCTCATCGGCTTCCTCGGTGGCGTCTTCGGCCTGGTCCTCGGCGCCCTCGTGGCCACCCTGGGCAACGAGCTGGGCCGTGAGTCCGGCCTCCTGCTCTTCCTGCTGACCCCCGTCACCGCCGTCACCGCCGTGGCCTTCTCGACGATCCTCGGCGCCCTCGCCGGCCTGGTCCCCGCACTTCATGCCGCACGCCTCGATCCCGTCGCCGCCCTGCGCTACGAATGACCGACCCCCGCCTGCGATACGACCCGCGAACGCAATTCGACACCGACCGAAAGGACCACGACATGATCACCAACGCCCTCGTCGAAGGCCGCGACCTGCGCAAGACCTACCAGCTCGGCAAGCGAGCCGCCGTCCCCGCCCTGCGTGGGGTGGACATCAGCATCGCCGAGGGCGAGATGGTGGCCATCATGGGTCCCTCGGGCTCGGGCAAGTCCACGCTGATGCACATCCTGGGCCTGCTGCACGCACCCGAGACCGACGGCGGACCCCGCCCCGAGCTGTGGTTCGAAGGCCGTGACATGACCCGTCTCGGCGAATCCGAGCGGACCAGGATACGGGCCAAGCGGATGGGCTTCGTCTTCCAGTCCTTCAACCTCGTGCCCACGCTGACGGCGCAGGAGAACGTGATGCTCGCCTGCGACTACGCCGGTGTGAAGGGCACCAAGGCGCAGGCGGCGGCCGAGCACGTGCTCCGGCTGGTGGGCCTGGGCGATCGGGGCGACCATCGCCCGGCCGAGCTGTCGGGCGGCGAGCAGCAGCGCATCGCCACGGCCCGCGCGCTCGTCAACCAGCCTTCGCTCATCCTCGCCGACGAGCCCACCGGCAACCTCGACTCTGTCCGCGCGCGCGAGGTCCTCGATCTCATGCGCTGGTTCAACCGCGAGCACGGCCAGACCCTGTTGCTCGTGACCCACGACCCCGAGGTCGGCGAAGCCTGCGATCGCGTCGTGCACATGCGCGACGGGCTCGTGGCCGATCACGGTCTGGTGCCGGCCGCCATGCCTGTGACCGTGCCCCAGACCGCCATCCCCACCGCGGCCTAGGGCCTGCGGTCCACGAAACGCCAGGTGGTACCGTCGAGATGATGAACGCCAGCGGGGGCGTGCCGGAAGCCGCTCCGAACCCGGCCCCCACGCTTACCCTGCGCTCGTTCCTGCTGTCGCCGATCGATCCCGCCACCTGGCGCGCCGGGCTGGCCATCCTCATCGGCCTGGGCCTGCTCGGGATCGGCTTCAACGGCCTCTTCATCATCTGGTCCATCGGCGGCAGCCTGCTCGTCGTCCTCGTGGGCATCCCCATCATCGGGTTCGGCATCGAGCTGGCCCGCTGGGTGGCGAGGGCCGAGCGCTGGCGCATGGAGCTGGTCGATGGCCGGCCCATGGTGTCGCACCGCTATCGTCCGCTCGACCTGCAGCCCCGCGCGCCCTACGGCGAGTGGCTGCGGCAGTACGCCGAAGGGCAGTTCCTCGACTTCGCCCGCTGGCGTGACGTCGTCTACGTGCTCATCGGCTTCCCGCTCGCGGTCCTCTGGTTCGCGCTCATGGTGGCCATCTGGTCGATCGTGCTGGGACTCTTCGCGGCCACCGTGGCGCTCATCGCCGGCGTGGCCTTCGAGGGCGGGGTCTTCGAGGGCGAGACGATCCCGCTGGTGGCACCGGTCGTGACCGGGGTCATGTGCCTCGCGCTCATCCCGGTGGCCGCCTTCATCACCCGCGGCCTCATGACGGTCCAGCGGGCCATCGCCCAGCTGCTCCTGAGCGTCGATCCCACCGAGGCCCTGCGCCAGGACGTCGAGCGCCTGCGTGAGTCCCGCTCGGCAGCCGTCGAGCTGGAGGCCTCCGAGCTGCGTCGCATCGAACGCGACCTCCACGACGGTGCGCAGCAGCGGCTGGTGATGCTGGCCATGGACCTGGGCCGCGCGGAGGAGAAGATCGACTCGGACCCCGAAGGCGCCAGGCAGCTCGTATCCGACGCCCGCGAGCAATCGCGGCTGGCGCTCGCCGAGCTGCGTGACCTCGTGCGCGGGACCGCCCCGTCGATCCTCATCGACCGCGGCATCGTGGCAGCCGTGGCGTCGATCGCACAGAAGAGCCGGATCCCCACCAACATCGATGCGGCCCGCATCGGCGAAGCCAGGTTCAGCCCGGCGGTCGAGCGCGCCGGCTACTTCGTGGCCACCGAGGCCCTGGCCAACGTGGCCAAGCACAGCCACGCTACCCGTGCCGACGTCATCTTCTGGCGTGATACGACCCGCCTCTTCGTGGAGGTCTGGGACAACGGCCAGGGTGGTGCCTCCCTCGAGGCCGGCGGCGGGCTCGCCGGCCTGCGCGACCGCGTGGCCACCATCGACGGCTCGCTGCAGGTCGTAAGCCCGCCCGGTGGTCCGACCATGGTGCGCGCGACGCTGCCCATCGGCATCGCTCCGGGCTCCTGACATCGGCCCGCTCCGATCTCGTGACCGCTACCCTCTTTGCGCACCAGCGCCGTAGCCTGGAGTGACACCGATGCCACGCCTTCTGCCCGCCGGACTCGGGATGGTCGCCTTCGCCCTCGTCGTGACCGGCTGCTCCCTGGTGGACGTCCAGACCATCCGCGGCTCCGGCACGGTCGTGACGGAGGAGTTCGAGCTCGTGGGCTTCGAGGGCCTCGACGTCAGCCGAGGCTGGGATGTGTCGGTCGTGGCCGACGACGACTTCGGGCTGTCCGTGTCAGCCGATGACAACGTGAGTCAGTACCTGGAGATCGAGCTCGACGACACGATCCTGCGCCTGGACATCGACGACAGCGTCAACCTGCGGGACGCGACCGTGGCGGCACGCATCGCGATGCCGACGGTACGCAGCGTCTCGCTCCGGAGCGGCGGAGCCGCCGAGCTGACCGCTCCCGGCGTCTCCGACGACCTGGCGCTGCGCCTGACCGGCGGCAGCCAGGTGGCCTGTTCCGCGGTCAGCGCCGGCACCGTCACGGTCGAGCTCGCGGGTGGGAGCGACGTGACCTGCACCGAGCTCGCGGCGGAGGCATTGCGGGCCGACCTAGCCGGGGGCAGCGCGCTGCGGGTCAGCGGTGATGCCGCCACCGCCGAGCTGGTCGCGAGCGGCAACAGCCAGCTCGAGCTCTCCGCCCTGGAGGTGGCCGGTGCCAGCGTCGTGCTCAGCGGCGGCAGCCGGGCCGAGCTCACCGTCAGCGGCGTGCTGGCGGCTGACGTCACGAACGGCTCCGCCCTCCGTTATGCGGGAGACCCCGTCCTCGGTGCCGTGGACGTGGACCAGAGCTCTTCCCTGGAGGCGCTCGCCTCGTAGCGGCTCCGAGCCCCCGGCCCGACCCCGTCGTCCCGGCCACCTGTCCACGCGGTTTGACGGGCCGTTCTCTATCAGCCTATAATCTCGACCGATTATATAGGAATAGTGGAGAACTGACCGTTGGACATCTTCTCGGGCCTGCTCCTGGTGGGCTTGATCGGAATCGCCGCCCAGCTGGTCGACGGCTCGCTCGGGATGGGCTACGGCGTCACGTCGGCGACGCTCCTCGCCGGACTGGGCTACTCGCCGGCGATGGCCTCGGCCACCATCCACCTCGCCAAGATCGGGACGGGTGTCGCCTCCGGTGCGTCGCACTGGCGGTTCGGCAACGTTCACTGGCGGGCTGTGGCGTTGCTCGCGGTGCCGGGAGCCATCGGCGCATTCGCCGGGGCATTCGCTCTCAGCTACCTCGCCGCGGACGTGGCTCGGCCGTGGGTCGCCCTCGTGTTGGCGGTCTTGGGCGTGATCGTCATCGTCCGTACCGTGCTCCGGCGCTCGCCGGCCATCCGCGTCTATCAGCCGCGCCTTCGGTCGCTCGGCCCGCTCGGGCTGGCAGGGGGCTTCATCGACTCGGTCGGTGGTGGTGGCTGGGGTCCGGTCACGACCTCGTCGCTGATGGCCGCCAACCGCATGGCACCCAACCAGGTGATCGGCACGGTCAGCACCGCGGAGATCGTGGTGGCCATCGCTGCCAGCGCCGGATTCCTGCTGGCCCTCGGCAGCGCGGGCATCGCCTGGGGAGCCATGGTCGCGCTGTTGATCGGCGGAGCCATCGCTGCGCCTATCGCGGCCTGGGCCGTGAGCCGTGTGGACCATGCCGTCCTCGGTGGCCTCGTCGGCGGGATGATCCTCTTCTACAACGCGGAGGGAGTGCTCAGCCTCGCGGGGATCGAGGGCTCGGCCGTCATGGTCGTACGGGTGCTGATCGTCGCCGGTGCGCTCGGGCTTACCCTCTCGACGTGGCTGCTCCGGGACCGCACCCGCACGCTGCCCTCCGAGGCGGTCCCGGTCGAGGCCGGGTCCCCGTAGCGGCCGAGCGACCCCGCGGACTGCGGGCAGGTCAGATGGCGATGGCGATCTTGCCGACGAAATCGCCAGCCTGCACCCGTGCCAGGGCGCGCGGGACCTCGTCGAGCGAGAAGGTCGAGTCGATGTGTGGCCGAACCCGCCCGTCGGCCAGCATCTCTGCCAGGTCGGCCATGTCCGCGGTGTCGTTGACGCGCCACATCAGCAGGCCCATCTTGCGGCCGGTCGCAAGGCCCACGAACGGCGCCAGCAGGATGGCCTCGAGGTAGCCGCGACCGTTGGCGCCGATGACGACGTAGCCGCCGCCGCGCTCGATGGAGCGGCGGAGCCCGATGACCCCTCCCCGACCGGCGACGTCGACGATGAGGTCGTAGCGCTCACCACTGCGGCGGTAGTCCTCGGCGGTGTGGTCGATGACGTGGTCCGCGCCGATCTCGCGCACCGCGGCCATCTTGTCGGTGCGGCAGACGCCGGTGACCTCCGCTCCGAGCGAC
>JBFLKP010000263.1:0-3114 GCA_040883225.1 Candidatus Limnocylindrales bacterium
ACGCCCCGAGCCCAGCGCGCCATCTGGCGCTACCTCTTCGACATCGACCTGGTACGGACGGTCAAGGCCTATCACCTGGCCATGCCGAACCCGCTCCAGCACCTGCTGGCCGAGCCGCGTGCCCTCGGGTGGCGCGTCGCCGACGGCATCTGGGCGCGGTTGGTCGATCTGCCGGCGGCCTTGCAGGCTCGTCGCTACGCGGCCGCCGAAGAGCTGGTCCTCGAGGTCTCCGACGAGTTCTGCCCCTGGAACGCCGGCCGTTGGCGCATCCGCTCCGCGGGGGCTCCCGGGGCTGCCGAGGCCGTCGTGGAGTCCACCACCGACGCCCCGGATGTGGCCCTCGACACGACCGACCTCGCAGCCGCCTACCTCGGTGGCTCGCGGCTGCCCGACCTCGCGGCCATCGGTCGCGTCGAGGAGCGGACCGCCGGGGCCCTCGATCGTGCCCACGCGCTCTTCTGCACCGGCCGTGAGCCGTGGTGCAACACGATGTTCTAGCGGGAGCGGCCAGCGAGCCAGCCGGAGGCCTCGTGCTATGCTTCGGCGGTCCTTTCAGTCTCGCCGTGGGGCGACCACGCCCGGCACACGAGCGGGACAAACCCGTTGGGAGGAGTGATCGCGTATGCGTCGCTATGAACTGATGCTGGTCCTGCGGCCGGACACCGCTGATGACCGCGTCCAGCAGATCCTTGACCGAACCACCCGCGGCATCGCCGCCGGGGAGGGGCAGATCGTCAAGGTCAGCCCGTGGGGCCGCCGCCGGCTGGCGTATCCCATCTCTGGATACCGCGAGGGCTCGTACTTCATCGTCGTCTTCGATGCGCCCAGCGAGGCCATCGATGAGCTCGAGCGTGGCCTGAACATCACCGAGGAGGTCATGCGCCACCTCGTGACCCGCATCGAGCGCCCGGCTTCCCGCCGCAGCGACCGGGCCGATGGCGAGGACGAGGACGAGGACGATGACGTCGAGGCTGCAGAGGTCGATGACGAGGCCGAGCCGGAGGGCGAGATCATCGACGAGTCCGAGAGCGAAGCCGCTCCCAAGGCCGGCTGAGACGGCCGCCGCCCAGGAGGACCAACATGTCCCTCAACAAGTGCATGATCATCGGCAACCTCGGCCGCGATCCCGAGATGCGCTACACGCCCGGCGGTCAGGCGGTCACGCAGTTCAGCGTGGCCACCAACCGCAACTACCGCGATCCGCAGGGCGAGTGGCAGAGCGAGACCGAGTGGTTCCGCGTCGTCGTCTGGGGTGACCAGGGCGAGCGGGTGGCCGAATACCTGCGCAAGGGCCACAAGGTCTACGTCGAGGGTCGGATCCAGACCCGCCAGTGGGAAGACCAGAGCGGCAACAAGCGCTACACCACCGAGCTCATCGCCAACCGCGTGACCTCGCTCGAACGGCGTGATCGCGAGGGCGAGCCCGCGTTCCCCGGCGACGCTTCCGGAGGGTCCTCCGCCGGCGGCTCGGCCGGCTCGCAGGGCGGCGGCAGCGCCTCCTCCGGCCCATCGAGCACGTCCCAGGACTTCGACGACCTTCCGTTCTAGCCCCCGCGGGGCTGGCTACGACCGACACCATCTGAAAGGAACCCGCCATGGCTCAGCGCAAGCGTCGCGATGACTACTACCGCGACCGCCGTCGCCGCAAGGTCTGTGCCTTCTGCGCCGACAAGTCCAAGACCATCGACTACAAGGAGGTCAACCGCCTCCGCCGCTACGTCAGCGAACGGGCCAAGATCGAACCCCGCCGCAAGACCGGCACGTGCGCCCAGCATCAGCGCGCGCTGTCGGTGGCGCTCAAGCGCGCCCGCCACGTGGCCCTGCTGCCCTACGCGCCGCAGCACATGCGCCCGTAGACCATCGCTCGCCGCTCGGCCGCTGCGTCGAGCTCGCCGCGTCGAAGACCCGGTCACGCGACCGGGTCTTCTGCTGTCGGGCGCACGCGCTCGGCGGTGTCATGGCCGACCCGCGGCCGACGCGACCCGCGCCCGTGGTCATCGAGGACGCCCGCGCGTCCGCGCATGGCTGGACCAGGCCTCGGGGTGACCGAGGTCGCGGGGGGTCGACGGCCATGGCGCTCCGCGTATACTCCCGTCCATGCTCACCCAGAAGCCCGGCCAGAACCCCCCTGACGCCACGTCCGATCCGCACGGCTCGCGCCCGGGCGCGCGCCCCCAGGACGACACGCTCTGCTGGTTCGAGGACGCGTGGACGCCGCTGGCCGAGGCCAAGATCAGCATCATGACCCACTCGTTCCTGTATGGGACGGCGGTCTTCGAGGGCATCCGCGCCTACTGGAACGCGGAGCAGGGACAGCTCTACCTGCTCAAGGCTCGCGAGCACTTCGAGCGCATCGTGGACTCGTCCAAGATCCTCATGATGGACCCGGGCTACAGCGTCGACGAGATGATCGGGCTGACGCTGGAGCTGCTACGCCGGAACCGCTACCACGAGGACTGCTACGTCCGCGCCACCGTCTACAAGTCCGACGAGGCCATCGGGGTCAAGCTCCACGGCATCGACTCGAAGCTGAACCTGCTCTCCATCCCGTTCGGCGACTACATCTCGGTGGACGAGCCCATCAGTTGCGGCACGGTGTCCTGGCGTCGCACGGGCGACCTCAACATCCCGTCGCGAGCCAAGATCACCGGCTCGTACGTCAATCCCGCCTTCTCCAAGACGGAGGCGGCGCTCAACGGCCACGAGGAGGCCATCGTGCTCACCCAGGACGGCAAGGTCTCCGAGGGCAGCGCCGAGAACCTGTTCATGCTGCGCAAGGGCCAGTTCGTCACGCCCGGCGTCACGAACGACATCCTCGAGGGCATCACGCGCGCCGGCATCGTGGAGATCGCCCAGCGAGAGCTGGGCCTCGAGACCCTGGTCCGGCCCATCGATCGCAGCGAGCTGTACGTCGCCGACGAGGTCTTCCTCTGCGGTACCGGTGGCCAGATCTCCGCGGTCGCCTCCATCGACCACCGGCCTATCGGCGATGGAGGCATCGGTCCCACCACGCGTCGCATCATGGATACCTACTTCGCCGCGGTGAAGGGTCAGGACCCCGACTACGCTGACTGGGTCGTACCCGTCTACGAATAGGGTGACGCGAGCGCCAGG
>JBFLKP010000264.1:0-4832 GCA_040883225.1 Candidatus Limnocylindrales bacterium
TCGTGGCCGAACGGGCCACCGAGCGCGACGGGAGCTGGGCGATCGCGTGGACGCCGATGCAGGACGGCGTGGTGAGCTGGGAGGTGCCGGCCTAGCCGACGCTCGCGCCAGGCTCTGGGCTGATGACCGTGACATCGCCGAGGCCGAGGTGCTCGAGCTCCTCGCGCAGCTGGTCGGGTGTGCCTGCCAGGACCGGGAAGGTGCCGTAGTGGATGGGCACCACCGCGGCGCACCCCAGCAGCTCGACCGCTCGGGCCGCTGCCGGAGGGTCCATCGTGAAGTGACCGCCGATGGGCAGGAAGGCCACCTGTGGCCGGTACATCTCGTTGATCAGGCGCATGTCGCCGAACAGCGCGGTGTCACCGGCGTGGTAGAAGGAGCGACCGTTCTCGAGCTCGACCACGAAGCCTACCGGCTCACCGAGATAGAGCGGCAGCCCGGTGTCCTCGACGAGGTCGCCGGCCGAGTGGTCGGCAGCGACCATGCTGACGCGGACGCCCGCGACCTCGACGGTGCCGCCCTTGTTCATGCCCACGATGTCGGCATTCGTCTCCAGTGTGCCGAGCCACAGGCTCAGCTCGTGGATGGCCGGCCACGACGGCCGCGTGCGGCGCGCGATGGTCAGGGCGTCCGCGTTGGCCAGGTCGCCGGGCATGGCCCCGAGGTGATCGTGATGGCCGTGCGTCACGAGCATCACGTCGCACCGCTCGATGACGTCCGCGCCGGCCGGGGCCAGCGGATGCCCGAACCAGGGGTCGATGAGGATGCTCGTGCCGGCCTCGCTCTCGACGTGCACGGTGGCGTGGCCATACCAGGTGAAGCGGAAGCCCAGGTCCTCGCTCATCGGTCTCCTCCATTCCTCGCGACGGGTATGCCGGCATCCTAATCACTCGAGGATGCTGGCGGCCAGCGCGTATGCTGGGCGCCATGAAGGTCCTCGAGATGACGACCGGCCCGGTGGCCACGAACGTGTACGTCCTCGGCGACGTGCGCACGCGCGAAGCCATCGCCATCGATTGCGCCACGCCCTCGGTGCGCTGGCTGACGCAGCAGCTGGGCGACGAGGGCTGGAACCTGCGCTTCGTCGTCAGCACCCACCGCCACTGGGACCACATCGGGGACAACGCAGAGGCCGTCATCGCCACCGGCGCCACGCTCGCGGCCCACATCGCCGATCGGCACGGGCTGGAGTCGCCCGACGATACCGCGGCGCCGTTCAGCATCCCGCCCTGCGTTCCCGCGCTGGATCTGCAGGAGGGCTCTCGTATCCGCTTCGGCGAGATCGACCTGAGCGTCCTGCACACCCCGGGCCACACCGAGGGCTCGGTCTGCCTGCTCAGCCAGGAGGAGCGCGTGCTGCTCTCGGGTGACACGCTGTTCGCCGGCGCCTGGGGCCGCACCGACCTGCCCGGCGGCGACCCCGAGGCCATGGTCGAGTCGCTCTCGCGGCTGGCCACGCTCGAGGACGGCCTCACGGTGCTCCCGGGCCACGGACCGCAGACGACCATCGGGCGCGAGAAGGCCTGGTTGGAGATGGTGGCCCAGCAGCGGAAGCTGCCCTTCTAGCCCCGGCGCGACCCGAAGCGGACGCCGTGCTTCAGCGGGTTCACGGTCGGGCGCGACCGACTCGCGCCCCCGGCATCACTCCAGTTCCAGGGGCTTGTGCCACTCGGTCTCGGTCATGGTCGACTCGAAGCGGTGCTTGCGGTAGAGGGTCAGCGCATCGTTGGGGTTCTCCGTGTCGACGCCGAGCTGGGCCGAGGTCATGCCCCAGTCCCGCAGGACCGACAGCGCACGGCCCAGGCAGGCGTGGGCCAGACCCCGACGGCGCCACGCCCGGCGGGTGAAGACCGGGTCGGTCCAGCCCCGCCGGTAACCGCGCGCCTCGCTCTCACCGGGGGTGATGGCTGCCTGCACGCCGGCCACGACCTCGTCACCGTCGAAGGCACAGATCACCCCGTCCGGGTCCATGCGAGGGCTCGAGATCCATCCCTGGAACGCGGTCTCGGACGTATCCATCGCCCCGAAGTGATCCCTGAACGCCTCGGACATCGCGTCCCACACCTGACGCAGCTCGTCACGCGTGACCGGCCGGATGACGATGCCCTCCGGCGGCGCGGGTGCCTCGATGTCGTCGAGGTCCGGGCGGACCATCATGTGATAGGTGCGCACGGCGCGATAGCCGTGGGCCTGGACCAGCGCGCGAGCGCGGACATCGGGGCCGTCGGTCCAGGTGACCAGCAGCGGTGGCGCGGGTTGCCGATGTTTCGCGGCGATCCGACGCAGGCGTGCCTCCGCGCGCGGCAGGAGTGCCGAACCGAGGCCGCGGCCTCGCCAGTCCGGATGTACGTAGCAGTACGACTGGTAGTGGCGCATGCCCTCGTTGGCGTCCTCGAACAGCACCTCCGACACGGCCACCAGCTCCTCCTCGACGAAGGCCAGGACCACGTCTTCATGGGGATCGGTGCTGGAGGCGTGGTCCAGCTCGTTGCGCACCATGCTCTCCGACCTGAACTCGGGGTTGCCGTTCGCCTCGGTCGCGGCGTTCATCACCCGGGCCATCTCGGGCACGTCGACCTCGCCTGCGTAGGTTCGGAACCAGAGTCCGGGGATATCCGGCGCGGCCGGGATGTGGATCGCGGTCATCTCGCCTCCGGGTCGATCGCCCTCGTCCACTCCGAACCGGTGCGGACGGTCGCGAAGCGGTGGCGCTCGTAGAGGGTCAGCGCCTGGTAGGGGTTCTCCGCGTCGACCCCCAGCTGCGCCGAGGTCATACCCCGCGCACGGATGGCCGCCAGCGCCCGGCCCAGCAAAGCGTGAGCCAGGCCCATCCGCCGCCACGGCCGCCGGGTGAAGACCGGGTCGGTCCAGCCGCGCCGGTAGCCGTTGGCCGCGTTCTCATCGGGGTCGACCCAGCCCTGGACGCCGCCGGCGACCTCGTCGCGCGCGAAGGCCACGATGAGCAGCTCGATGTCGAAGACGGGATCATCGGTCCAGCGCTTGAAGGCGGCCTCCGAGCCGTCGTGGCCGCCGTGGTGATCGCGGAAGGCCTCGATCATCGCGTCCCACACGCGGGACAGGTCGTCGGGGCCGACCCTGCGCACAACGAGGCCACGTGGCAGCGGCGGCACGTCGATATCTTCGAGGTCCGGCCGCACCATGTGGTACCCGACCCTCGTCCGGGTGTAGCCCAGTGACACGGCGATGGCAGTCCCGCCCACGTCGGCCTCCTCGATCCAGGTCGTCAGCGCCGCGCCACCAGGGTGGCGCTGCTCCGAGGCGATCTCCAGCAGGCGGGCCTCGTTCCAGCGGGCCATGGCCGAGCCCAGACCCCGACGCCGCCACTCCGGGTGGACGTGGCCGTAGCTGCTGTAGTTGCGCACGCCGGCCGTGGTGTCCTCCTGCTCGAACACCGAGCAGGCCACGATGCGCTCGTCCACCAGCGCCAGCAGCCGCGCCTGCTGCGGCGGGAAGTGGCTGAAGTTCAAGACCTGTGACCGGAGATAGTCATCGCTGACGTACTCCGACTCGTGGTTGGCCAGGTTGGCCGCGCGGATGACCTCGGCCATGCCGGCGATGTCGCCGTCGCCGCCGTAGGCGCGAAACCGCAGCCGCTCGATGGCCGGGGCGCCGGGCACATCGATCCACCGGGCGGTGTCGTTCATCGCCATGCGCTCAGTAGTCCTTCTGGCCTCGGCGGCGGAGATCCTTCTTGTGCTGCTTGAAGAAGCGGCCCAGCTTGCGGTCGGCCTCGCGGCGCGCGCGCTCGTCCGCGCGCAGCTCCGCATGCTGTCGCTCGGCCTCGAGCTTGTGGTGGCTGGCGAGCCGGTCGGACGAGAGCCTACCGTCCTCGATGGCGGCGCGGACGGCACAGCCCGGCTCGGTCTCGTGCCGGCAATCGGAGAACCGGCACGAGCGGGCGATGGACCCGAGCTCGTCGAAGGTGGCACCGAGCGCGTCCTCATCGCCCAGCACGCCGACGGTCCGCAGGCCGGGAGTGTCGATGAGCAGGCCGCCGCCCGGAGTCGCGAAGAGCTCCCGGTGCGTCGTCGTGTGACGACCTTTGCTGTCGTCCTCGCGCAGCTCCCTGATGGCTTGCCGCCGCTCGCCCAGCAGCGCGTTCGTGAGCGTCGACTTGCCCACGCCCGACGAGCCCAGCAGACAGGCCGTCGACCCCGGCACCAGGAAGTCGAGCAGCTCGTCGACGCCGCTTCCATCGACCGCGCTGGTCACGACCACCCGGGTGCCGGCTGCCACGGCGTGCACCTCGGCCACGGCCCGATCGAGATCGAGCGCGATGTCGACCTTGTTGAGCACGACCACTGGCGTCACGCCCCCGTCGAGGGCGAGCACGAGGTAGCGCTCGATGCGGCGGGGGTTGAGGTCGTGGTCGAGCCCGGAGACGAGGAAGGCGATGTCGACGTTGGAGGCCAGCACCTGCGGCTGCCCATCCGAGGGATGCTGCCGCACGAACGCCCCGCTACGAGGCAGGATCTCGCGCAGGGCCGCCTGCCTGGGGTGTTCCGAGACCGGCTCGAGCGCCAGCCAGTCACCGACCGCCGGCAGGTCGAGCCGCGACCCGGCCTCACGGGCGAAACGTCGCTGGATGACCAGCTCGGTGGGACCGGCCGCGGTGATGGCGAGACCGGCGCCGGCACTGCTCACGAGACGACCTGGCAGCAGGCCGACAGCCGCCTGGGGTGCGAACGCCATGGCCCGGTCAGCCGACCAGCCCAGGCGGTCGAAGGAGAGGGGAGAGGGTGCGCTCATGGCCATCAGCCCACCCTCTTGAGCCTGCCGGTCCGCTTGGCGTAGGCCTCGGCCTTGCCGAA
>JBFLKP010000265.1:0-17972 GCA_040883225.1 Candidatus Limnocylindrales bacterium
ACGCGAGCAGGGTGAAGGCGGCGATGGCCGCCCGTCGCGGCTCGGTCAGCTCCTCGAGGTAGCCGATCTGGAGGTCGACCGGCTCGGGCAGGCCCCACTCGACCAACAGCCAGCCGAGGCCGAAGACGGCGGCCAGGATGCCGCTGAAGCCGAGGAAGCCGGCGGTGGCATCGGTGGTCTGCCTCAGCCACCACGTGAGCGCGAAGCTGCCCAGGGCGAGCCCGCCCAGCAGGACCCACGTCACGTAGCTGAGGCTCTGGATGATCTGCTGCGTCTCCACGCAGCGAGTGTAGGGAACTACGCGGGAGTGCTCCCGAGCGCGTCGCTGCCCGAAGGCCCTGAGGCCCGGGGCCCCGCTGGTGGCGGCAGGGGCGAGGGAGCCGGAACGGCTGGCCGGCCGCGCGCCGGCGTCGAGGTCGCCTGACCCACGATGATCGTGCCCGAGGCCAGAGCCTCGATGTCGACGGCCGCCAGGCCCGTGTCGGGTGCCGGACGGCCAAGGAGATAGCCCTGACCGGTGGTGATGCCCAGCTCACGCAGCGAGCGCAGCTGCTCGGCCGTCTCGAGCCCCTCCGCGATGGCCACGGCCCCCTGGCGTGCGGCGAGGTCCATCAACGAGCGGACCACCGCGCGTGAGGAGTCGTGCTGTGCGCCGTCCTGCACCAGTGAGAGGTCGATCTTCATGATGTCGAAGCGGACCTGGCTGAGCAGCCGCAGGCCGGCATTGCCGGCGCCCACGTCGTCCGCGGCCAGCCGCAGGCCCGCACGCTGCAGCGAGGCCACGCTCCGCCGCAGGCGGTCGAGGTCGGTGATGGCCTCGCGCTCGGTCAGCTCGACGATGACCCGGCCGGGGCTGATCTCGTAGCGGGCCAGGATCTCCAGCAGCCAGGACGCGGTGAAGTCCTCCATCTCCAGGGTCTGGGGGCTGAGGTTGATGGACACCACCTGCTGCGGGTCGATCTGTACGGCTCCGGCGGCCACGACCTCGAAACAGGCCAGGTCGAGCTCCACGGTGCGACCGGCTGCCGCCGCCGCGGCGAAGAGCTGGCCGGGGTTCGAGAAGGGCGAGGAGGCACCCGGGCGGATGAGCCCCTCGAAGCCCAGCACCGATCCGTCGCTGAGGTCCACGATCGGCTGGTAGACGGGCTTGAGGTTGCGGGCGCGGATGATGTCGCGGACGGCGATCGACGAATCCTCGCCGTGTGTCGCCTCGGGCACCAGGTCGCGGTCGGGATCGAAGACCGCCACGGTCCCGCGGCCGCCGCGCTTGCAGCGGTAGAGCGCCGCGTCCGCCTGGCGGAAGAGCTCATTGCGGTCCGAAGTGAGCTGGGGCACCGCGGAGATGCCACCGGAGAACGGGATGACCCGCTCGCCCGCGGCTGGGCGCAGGCAGAAGTGGCGTAGCCGATTGGCGGCCACGCTGGCTTCATCGGCGTCGGTATGCGGCAGCAGCACGGCGAACTCGTCACCGCCGATGCGGAAGGCGCGATCGCCGTAGCGCAGCGTGTCGCGGATGGCGTTGGCCATGCCCAGCAGCAGCTGGTCGCCGGCGGGGTGGCCCTCGTTGTCGTTGACGACCTTGAGATCGTCGAGGTCGATGAGCAGCAGGGCCACGGAAACCTGGTGGCGGCGGAAGAGGTCGAGCTGCCGGTCGAGCTCCTCCTGGAACGAGCGGTGGTTGCCGAGGCCGGTCAGCCCGTCGTGCAGCGAGTCCTCGCGCGCCTCGCGGTAGAGCACCTCCAGCTGGGCCTGCGAGTCGGCCAGGTCGTCGAAGGGCTGCAGGAACGTGCGGGCCACCACGATGGTCACCAGCACGACCAGCAGGGCAAAGCCGATGAGCAGCAGGACGAGAAGGTCGCCCGACGGCGAGGGCGCGGCCGGCCAGAGGTGGATGAGGCCGAAACGCGCGCCGTCGTCCGACTCGAAGAGGGGCGCGGCGGTCGCGGCCCAGCCCGCGTCGGCGAGCGCGTCGGCGGTGCCCTCGTGGCCGGTGACGATGCCGTTGACCCGCACACGCAGGTTGCCCAGCGGGCGCGTGCCCTCGATGTCGGTACCGGAGATGACCGCGTCGGTGCGGGCGCCCGCCACGATCGTGCTCGAGGCCATGTCGACGAGCGCGGCGCTGGTGCCGATGCCGGCCGCGCTGGGCGTGGCGGCGAAGAGGTCGCGCAAGCTGATCTCGGCACTGACGACGCCCGAGTTGCGCTTGGCCGCGCCCATCATCTCGGTGGCGATGATGAGGCGTCGAGTGCGGTCGCTGCCGTAGGTCGTGGCGCGCGCCACGCCCCCCGGCGGGGCCGCCAGGGCGGCATCGACGAGTTAGCTCGAGCCGCAGGCGGAGGTGCCGGTGGAGGTGCCGGACGGCACGCTGATGGGCACCTGCGAGCGGTCGAGCGTCCGCGTGAGGCAGAGGCCCTCGATGAGGCCCTCGTCGCCCATCTCGAGCATGGAGATGGCCTTGGTCGCCGTGGCGCGCTCGGCCGCGCTGCTGACGCCATCGACGAGCCTGCGCAGGTCGGCGTCCGCGGCCACCGCCAGCAGCCGCGTCTCGATGGCCTTCTCGGCAGCCGCGAGGTCGGCGGCGGCGGCGGCGGTCTCGAAGGCATGGAGGTCGGCGCCGCTGGGAGGCTCTTCCGCCGCGAGCGCGCCCGTGAGGTAGATGACCCCGACCATCGGCAGCACGGCCAGGCCGAGCATGGCCAGCCACAACCGCACACGAATCATGCGAGTACCACCGAGGAACCGGCGGCGCGGGCGGCGAGGAGCTTGGACGTGGGGTAATCGCATAGTCCCAGCCGAGGCTGGTCCGCCTATTCGACACCCTCGCGTACCGTCACGGAATGGCCCGAAACGCACACCATGGGGCAGGACCGCCGGGTCCCGGAGCGTCAACCGGGTCGCGCCACCACCATCAGCCGCAGCTCGGTCATGTCCTCGATGGCCCAGCGCAGCCCCTCCCGGCCGATGCCGCTGTCCTTCACGCCGCCGTAGGGCATGTGGTCGACGCGATAGGTGGGCACGTCGTTGACCACCACGCCACCGACCTCCAGGCGCTCGAAGGCACGCCAGGCGTGGGCGAGGTCATTGGTGAAGATGCCGGCCTGCAGCCCGAAGCGGCTGGCATTGACCTCCTCGAAGGCCGCCTCGATGTCGCCGAAGCGGAAGGCCACCACGAGCGGAGCGAAGGCTTCCTCGGAGCAGACCCGCGAGGTGCGCGGCGCGTCGACCATGACCGTGGGGCGGAAGAAGCGCCCGTCGGCCGTGCCTCCGGTGAGCACCCGGGCGCCATCGGCCACGGCCTCGGCCACCCAGCGCTCGGTGCGCTCGACGGCGTCGCTGTCGACCATGGGCCCGATGTCGGTGGCCGGGTCGAGCGGGTCCCCGGTCTTGAGCGCGGCGGCGCCGGCCACGAAGCGCTCCATGAACGGCTCCCACACCGCCTCGTGGACCAGCAACCGCTGGACGCTGATGCAGACCTGGCCGCTGAAGGCGAAGGCGCCCACGAGGGCACGCTTGACGGCCCAGTCGAGGTCGGCGCTGGCATCGATGATGGCGCCCGCATTGCCCCCGAGCTCGAGGACCACCGGCTTTTTCCCGGCGCGCTCCTTCATGCGCCAGCCGACGGCCGGCGAGCCGGTGAACGAGAGCAGCTTGAAACGCTCGTCCTCGACCAGCCGGTCGCCCAGCGCCCGGTCCATGGGCAGCACCGAGACGGCGCCATCGGGCAGCCCGGCCTCGTCGATGATCTCGGCCACGACGAGCATCGTGAGCGGGTCGCGCGACGGCGGCTTGAGCACGATCGAGCAGCCGGCCGCGATGGCCGGGGCGACCTTGTGCGCGGCGAGGTTGAGCGGGAAGTTGAAGGGGCTGATGCCAGCCACCGGTCCGATGGGAAAGCGGCGCGTCAGCGCGTGCCGGCCCTTGTGCGCTGGCGCGATGTCGAGCGGCATGGTCTCGCCGCCGAGCCGCTCCGCTTCCTCCGCGGCGAGACGGAAGACGAGCACGCCGCGGTCAGCCTCGACACCCGCGTCACGGATGGACTTGCCCGACTCGCGGCTGATGAGCGTGGCCATCTCATCGCGCCGGGCGGCCAAGCCCTCGCTGATGCTCCGCAGCGCCGCGGCCCGCTCGTACGTGGGCAGCCCACGCATGGCCTCGAAGCCGTCGACCGCCGCGGCCGCGGCCTGCTCGTACTGTTCCTCGGTGGCGAGATAGGTGGAGCCCGCCAGCCGGCCCGGGTGTGCCGGGTCGTCGACGTCGAGGCGGCGCGGGGAGTCCACCCAGCGGCCGGCGAGGTAGATGGGGTGGTCGGTGTAGGCGGAGTCGTCCATGAGGTGCCCATCGTAGCGAGTCGGTGCCGTCGCACGGGCCCGGTCGCGGGGATGGTGGCACGCGTCGGGTACGCTTGTCTCGATCACCCACAGCCCAGGAGAGTGCCGACGTGCCGCAGTACGACAACCCACCGGAGATGGTCATCGATCCGGCCAAGACCTACACGGCCACCATCGAGACCACGGCCGGGACCATGACCGCCCAGCTCTTCGCGGCAGAGGCGCCGCGCACGGTCAACAACTTCGTCTTCCTCGCCAACGAGGGCTTCTACGCGGACGTCATCTTCCATCGCGTCATCAGCGGCTTCATGATCCAGGGCGGCGATCCCACCGGCACCGGCACCGGCGGTCCCGGCTACCGGTTCGACGACGAGCCGGTGACGCGCGAGTACCTGAGGGGTACGTTGGCCATGGCCAATGCGGGGCCCAACACCAACGGCAGCCAGTTCTTCGTGATGCACGCGGACTACCCGCTGCCGCCGAACTACACCATCTTCGGCAAGCTCAGCGGCGGTGAGGAGATCATCGACGCCATCGCCGGGGCGCCCACGGGTGCCCAGGACCGCCCCGTCGAGCCGGTGGCCATCAAGTCGGTGACCATCTCCGAGGCCTGATGGGCACGAAGGGCGCCCGCGGCAAGGCGGCGGGCATCGAGGCGGCCGCCGCCCTCGCGGAGACACTCTCGGCGCTGGGCGTCACCTCCAAGTCGATGTTCGGCGGCCACGGCCTGTTCAAGGACGGGGTCATGTTCGCCATCGTCGACTCGGAGGGCCGGCTCTACCTGCGCGCCGACGGATCCACGGCCATGGCCTTCGAGTCCGCCGGCTCCACGCAGCATGCGCGGATGCCGTACTGGGAGGTGCCGGAGCCCATCCGCGAGGACGCGGACCAGCTGCGCGAATGGGCGGCGACGGCGGCCGAGGTGGCCGCGCGCGGACGCCGCTAGGCGGTTCCCGCCCGACTCGACCGCAGGTTCGGTCCTACTCGGGTGCGTCCGTCGGCAACAACTGCTGGAGGGCGTTGTCGATGGTCGGCGCCTCGGGCGCAGGCTGCCCGTAGAAGTACCACCAGCCCGCGGCGGCCACGACCACCGTCACGACGATGACGGCGACGATGCCGACGATGATCCAGCGTCGCCGGTTGCCCGAGCGCTGATCGCCGGCCTCGGTGCCTGGGGTGGTGCTCATCTGGATCCTCCTGCTCGGTCGGCCTGGGGTGGCGAGGACGACTGTGCCTCAGTCTGGGGCGCGCGCGCAACGGCCCGATGACGCCGCTCAGAGGCCGCGGATGACGGTGATGCCGGCCGTACCTGGCCTATCCATCGTGACCAGCGCCTCGACGGCTTCCTCGAGCGCGATGACGCGACCGATCAAACGGGACGGGTCGAGCCGACCGCTGGTGATGAGCTCGAGCAGGGCGCCGTAGCGGTGGGCCGGCATCCCGTGGCTGCCGAGGACCTGCAGCTCGTGGGCCACGACCCGGTCCATCGGGAGCGGCGGCGTCGATCGCGCGCCGAGCAGGAGCCCCACCTGCACGTGCCGTCCCCGCCGTCGCAGGCTCCTGACCGAGGCCACGCAGGTCGCCGGGTCTCCGAGGGCGTCGAGCGAGACATGCGCTCCGCCCGCGGTGGCGTCGATGACGGCCTCGACCACATCCTCGACCGAGCTTGCGTCGATGGCCACGGCGGCACCGAGCTGACGAGCCAACGTCAGCGCGCCCGCATCGATGTCCACCGCAACCACTCGCGCGCCGGCCGCGACGCCGAGCATCACGGCCGAGAGGCCGACGCCGCCACAGCCCTGCACGGCCAGCCATTCACCGGCGGCCAGCTGCGCCTGGTCCGCGACGGCTCGGAACGCGGTCGCCACGCGACACCCGAGGAGCGCGGCAGCCCGGTCATCGATCGAGTCGGGCAGGGGTACGAGGTTGCGGTCCGCGTGGTGGACCACGACGTAGCTCGCGAACGAGCCCCAGTGGGTGAAGCCCGGCTGCGTCTGCGCCCGGCAGACCTGCTCGTCTCCCGCGAGGCACTCGGGGCAGGTGCCGCAGCCGCTGACGAACGGCGTCGTGACCCGCTCCCCTCCCCTGAAGCGGCGCACGCCGGCGCCCACCGCCGCCACCGCTCCGGCGAACTCGTGCCCGGGCACGTGGGGCAGCTCGATGTCCGGGTCGTGACCCATCCAGCCGTGCCAGTCGCTGCGACACAGGCCGGTGGCCCGGACCTCGATGACGGCACCGCCAGGAGGCGGTACCGGATCGGGTACATCGGCGAGCCGTGGCCGCCGACCGAATCGTTCGTACAGGACCGCCCGCATCCCCGCCCTAGATGTCCGGCTCCACGCAGCGCGGGTAGCAGCCCATGACGCGCACCCACACGCAGACCGAGCGAAGCTCGTCGAGGAAGGCCGCGCCGGGACCACCCTCGTCACAGACGTCGCTGTCCACGTCGACCCAGAAGACGTAGTTCCAGGCGCCCTCTCGACTGGGTCGCGACTCCAGCTTGGTCATGTTGACGTGGTGGTCGGCGATGACGTTGAGCGCGCGCACGAGCGTACCGGGCTCGTTGCGCACGGAGAAGGCGAGGGTCGAGCGGCGGCTGCCGTCCGGCTCGGCGCTGGCCGGCGTGGGCAGCCGTCCGTTCCGGGGCAGGGCCAGCACGACGAAGCGGGTCCGGTTGCGCCGTTCGGCCTGGATGTCCTCGGCCAACACCGACAGCCCGTGGATCTGCGCGGCGCGAGGCGAGAGCACGGCCGCCGAGCCATGCTCCTGCAGGCGGCTGATCTCGCGTCCGGCGCCCGCGGTGTTGGTCGCGGCCAGGAGCGTCCAATCACGCGAGCGCAGGAAGGGCTCGGCCTGGGTCAGGGCCTGGATGTGCGAGTACACGCGCTCGATGTCCTCGAGCCGGTCACCGGGCAGGCCGGCGAGACAGAGCCGCACGGGCACGATGACCTCGCCCACGATGGTGGCCTCGGTGTCGTCGAGCAGGTCGTAGACCTCGCGCACGCCGCCGCCGACGACGTTCTCGATGGGCAACACGCCGGCTGCCACGGCTCCCTCCTCCACGGCCGCGGGCACGTCCCGGAACATCGGCACGGGCACGGCCTCGGTTCCGGGAAAGGCCGCCAGCACCGCGTCCTCGGCGAACGAGCCGGGTGCACCGGCGTAGGCCACTCGCTGCGGGGTCTCCTCGCTCATGTCGCACAGCCTAGCGTTCGCCGTCGGTCACGACAGGCGGTGCCGGGCTTGCCGTGGGCCGGTTCGGCCGTCACCCTCGACCGAGGAAGCCCCATCGCCGAGGGAGGACGCACCGTGAGCCAAGAGGAACCACCCCGCGTCGCGCTGGTCACCGGCGCCGGCCGCGGTCTCGGCCGGGCCATCGCCCTGGGCCTGGCCGAGCGAGGAGACGCGGTCGTGGCCGTGGCCCGTTCCGAGGACCAGCTGCGCGAGACCGAAGCGGAGGCAGTCGGCTCGGCCGGCGCCGTGGTCGGCCTCTCCTGCGACGTCGCCGACCACCGGGCCGTGGCCCGACTGCGGCAGGAGACGCTCGAGCGCGTCGGCGCCCCCGACATCCTCGTCAACGCGGCCGGCATCTTCGGCCCCATCGACCTCGTTCACGAGGCCGACCCGGAACAGTGGACGAGGACCGTCATGGTCGACGCGGTGGCGGCCTTCTACACCGTCAACGCCTTCCTCGGCGACATGCTCGACGCCGGCTGGGGCCGGGTCGTGAACCTGACCTCCGCGGCCTCGCTGCACCCTCCGGGTCCGATCAACAGCGCCTACGGTACGGCCAAGGCCGCGCTCAACCAGTTCACGCGGCATCTCGCCTCGGAGGTCGCCGGCACTGGGGTCACCGCCAATGTCATCCACCCCGGCGACGTCAAGACAGCCATGTGGGCCGACATCCGCGAACGGGTGGCGGGCATGGGTGCGGTGGCCGAGAACTACGTCAGCTGGGCCGACTGGGTCGAGCAGACCGGCGGCGACCCGCCCGCGAAGGCTGTCGACCTCGTGCTCCACCTCACCTCTGCGGCCGGTGCCGAGACCAACGGAGCGTTCTGTTGGATCGACCGCCCGCTGCAAGCGCCCGTGCCCAGCTGGGACCCGCCCACGGAGGCGCGACCCTGGATGGAGGACTGAAAGACAGGTCGGCGCGCCCGCGCGCCGCGGTGGCCGGCGATGTCGGCGGTGCGAGTGAGGAGGAGATCGACATCATCCAGCCCGGCGGGAACTACGGCATGCCACTCTATGAGGGCTACGGCTTCAAGCGCGACACGTGGTCCAGGGCCGCCTCCTCGGCTACCTCGATGCGCTGGCGCGCCTGAACCTGTCCGACGACGAGCGACGGATCCCGCCAGTGGCCGCCTACGACCGGAACGATTTCGCGGCCGTCACCGGGGGGTTGGTGGTACGTGACTCCGCGGGCCTTCCGGCGATCAGCGGCCAGTACGTCTTCGCCGACTCCACGCGGGGCATGATGTGGGCGCTCGGCCCGAGCGAGGAGCCGGCTGTCGTCACGCCGCTCATGGCCGATGCCGGCCCGGTCGTGTCCTTCGCCGAAGGTCCCGACGGAGCGGTGCTGACCCTCTCGTGCGACGGCACGATCTCACGGCTCGAGCAAGGCGACTGACCCGGCCTGATGGTTGGGCGCGCGCGCCGTCACCTCGTCGGGCTGGTCTGGCCGGGTCTCTCAGCTCCGAGCGGGTCGCTCACTTCCGAACCGGCGCCGGCTCGGCCTGCCTCCAGATGGCGTACTCGAAGGAGTCGGCCAGGGCCGCCGCGGAGGCCGAGATGATGTTCGTGTCCGAGCCCATCGTCGACCACTCGCGGTCACCGTCGATGGAGTCGATGATCACCCGCGTGCGGGCAGCGGTCGCCGACTCGCCGTCGAGGATGCGCACCTTGTAGTCCACGAGGCGCATCGATTCGAGCCCGGGATAGAAGTCGAGCAGCGCCTTGCGCAGCGCGGCATCGAGCGCGTTCACCGGGCCGTTGCCGTCAGCCGCGGTGTGCAGCACCTTGCCGTCCACCCGGACCTTCACGGTGGCCTCGGCGAGGAACTCCTGGTCCACCCGCTGCTCCGAGAGCGTGGTGTAGTCCAGGATCTCGAAGGGCGCCTGGTAGTTCGCGCCCTTGCGGCGGATGAGCAGCTCGAATGAGGCCTCCGCACCCTCGAAGGCGAGGCCCTTGTTCTCCAGCTCCTTGATCGTCTCCGAGAGCACGCGCGGGTCGACCACGCCCACGAGGTCGTGACCCAGCTGCTCAGCCCGGATGCGGGTGTTGGCCCGACCTCCGAGCTCGGAGACGACGAGTCGGCTCTCGTTGCCGATGAGCGCCGGATCGACGTGCTGGTAGGAGTGCTCCACCTTGGCCACGGCGGCCCCGTGGACGCCGCCCTTGTGGGCGAAGGCGGAGCGGCCCACGAAGGGCTGATAGTCGAGCGGGGTGACGTTGGCGATCTCGGCGACCGAGCGGGAGAGCGACGTCAGGTGGCTGATCTCCCCGCCGCCGACGGGCGCCAGCTCGAGGTCGGTCTTGAGCGCGAGGTTGGCCATCACGCTGACCATGTTGGCGTTGCCGCAGCGCTCGCCATAGCCGTTGATGGTGGCCTGCACGTGCCGCACGCCCGCAGCCACCGCCGCCAGCGCGTTGGCCACGGCCAGCTCGGCGTCGTTGTGGGTGTGGATCCCCCAGGTGACCTCGGGGGCCTCGGGGTCGGCCTCGAGCGTGGCGCGCGTGTCGTTGAGGATGGCCACCAGCTCGTTGGTGAGGGTGCCGCCGTTGGTGTCGCACAGGACGAGGTCCCGGGCGCCGGCTTCCCGCGCGGCCCGCAGCGTGTCGAGGGCGTACGCACGGTCGGCCTTGTAGCCGTCGAAGTAGTGCTCGGCGTCGTAGACCACGGTGCGGCCCTGCTCGCGGATCCAGGCCACGGACTCCGCGATCATGTCGAGGTTCTGGTCCAGCGAGGCGCCCAGCACCTCGAGGGCGTGAAGCGTCCAGGACTTGCCGAAGATGGTGACCACGGGCGTCTCGGCACGCACGAGCTCGTTGAGGAAGGGGTCTTCAGCGGCCGTGTTGTTCTTGTGGCGGGTGGAGCCGAACGCCGCCAGCTTGGCGTTGGTCCAGGTCATCTTCTTGGCCGCGGCGAAGAACTCGATGTCCTTGGGGTTGGATCCGGGCCACCCGCCCTCGATGAAGGGCATGCCGTACTCGTCGAGCATCCGCGCGACACGGATCTTGTCGGCGAGCGAGAGGGTGATGTTCTCGCCCTGGGTCCCGTCGCGCAGGGTCGTGTCGTAGAGGACGACCGGCTTGTCGCCGACCGGTGCGTTGTCGGTGCTCACGTGGCTCTCCCGGTTCGTGTGGCTGCCTCGGCGGACTTGAGCTGTGCGGCCACGGCCTCGCCGAAGGCGGCGGTGCCGACGCTGACCCAACCGCGGGCCTCGCCGTCGGAGCCCATGAGGTCCTTCGTGCGAGTCCCGCCGTCGAGCGTGGCTCGGACAGCGGTTTCGATGGCCTCGGCGGCCGCAGCCTGGCCCAGGGACCAGCGCAGCATCATCGCCGCCGAAAGGATGGTGGCGGTGGGGTTGGCGATGTCGAGGCCGGTCTTGGCCGGCGACGAGCCGTGGATGGGCTCGTACATGCCGATCCGGCCGTGTCCCGTCTCGATCTCACCGAGCGAGGCGGAGGGCAGCATGCCCAGCGAGCCGGCCAGGACGGAGGCCTCGTCGCTGAGGATGTCGCCGAACATGTTGCCGGTGACGATGACGTCGAAGGAGGCCGGCTTGGTGATGAGGGACATGGCCGTGGAGTCCACCAGGCGATGCTCCAGCTCGACGTCCGGGTAGCTCGGCGCGACCTCCTCCACGACCGCCCGCCAGAGGCGGCTGTTGGCCAGCACGTTGGCCTTGTCCACGCTGGTCAGCTTCTTGCGGCGCTGCTGCGCGAGCCCGAAGGCGAGGTCCACGATGCGGCGCACCTCCGGCTCGGTGTAGGACATCGTGTCGTAGGCCTCGCGCCCGTTGGGCCCGTCGAACATCTCCCGGCGCTTGCCGAAGTAGATGCCGCCGGTCAGCTCGCGCACGATCATCATGTCCACGCCCTCGATGAGGTCCGCGCGCAGCGGCGAGGACTCCTTCAGGCTGGGCTCGACCGAGACCGGCCGCAGGTTGGCGTACAGGCCCAGGGTCTTGCGGATCTTGAGCAGGCCCTGCTCCGGGCGCACGGCCGCCGCGGGATCGTCCCACTTGGGGCCGCCGACCGCACCGAGGAAGACCGCGTCGCTGCCGAGCATGGTCTCGAGGTCCTCGTCGCGCACGGCCTCGCCATAGGCGTCGATGGCGACGCCGCCCGCGAGCACCTCCGTCCAGGCGATGTCGAAGCCGAAACGCTCGGCGGCCGCGTCGAGGACGGTGAGGGTGGCATCGACGATCTCGGGGCCGATGCCGTCACCCGGGATCTTGACCACGTTGTAGGTGGGCCTGCCTGCCTGGCTCAAACGAGTGTCTCCTTCTTGGCGTCCGAGGACGCCGGTTCATGGCCGATGAGCTTCTCCAGCCCGGCCAGATAGGCCTCGAGCGAGGCCTCGATGATGTTGGTCGAGAGCCCGTGGCCGTTGACCGTCTCGGCCGTCGCCTCGGGATCGATGGAGCGGCGGGCGCGGACCATCACGGCGCCCTGGGCATCCTCGCCTTCGGACACCGCGCGGATCTCGTACTCGGACAGCGACGGATGCCAGCCCACGACCGGCTCCACGGCCTTGTCCACGGCCACGAAGAGCGCGTTCACCGGGCCGTTGCCCTCAGCCATGGCCTCCACGGCCTGGCCGTTCACGAGAAGGGAGACCGCACCCTTGGCCGCGCCGCCCTTGCCCGAGCTGATGGACCAGTCGACGAGCTCGACCGGAGAGTCGGTCGAGGTCTCCTCGGACGCGCTCGAGGCGTGGGCCTCGACGAGCGCAGTGAGGTCGGCGTCGGTGACCTCCTTCTTCGTGTCAGCGAGGGCGATGGCCTGCTTGTAGACCGCGTCGAGCGCCTCGCCCTCGAGGTCGTAGCCCAGCTCGGCCAGTTTGCCCTGCAGGCCGCGACGGCCCGAGAGCTTGCCCACCGACAGGCGCGAGCCGGCCAGGCCGACCGACTGCGGCGTCATGATCTCGTAGGTCAGCGCGTTCTTGAGCACGCCGTCCTGGTGGATGCCCGACTCGTGGGCAAAGGCGTTGCGGCCCACGATGGCCTTGTTGGGCTGCACCGCGAAGCCGGTGAGGTAGCTGACGAGGCGGCTGGCGTTGCTGATCTGCTCGGTGTTGATGCCGTGGCCGGCCACCTTGAACTCGGTGGGCCGCGTGCGCAGCGCCATCACCACCTCCTCGAGCGAGGCGTTGCCCGCACGCTCGCCGAGGCCGTTGATGGTGACCTCGACCTGGCGCGCTCCGGCCTGCACCGCGGCCAGGGTGTTGGCCGTGGCCAGACCCAGGTCGTTGTGGCAGTGGACGCTGATGACGGCCCCGGAGCCGACGCGGTCGACGACCTTCTGCGTAAGCTCGCCGAACTCCGCGGGGATGGCGTACCCCACCGTGTCGGGGATGTTGACGGTCGTGGCACCGGCATCCACGACGGCCTCGTAGACCTTGAGCAGGAAGTCGTGCTCGGTGCGGGAGGCATCCTCGGCGCTGAACTCGAGCTCGGCGTCCGGCCCCAGGCGCTTGCGCGCGTAGCTGACCCACTTCACGGCGGCCTGCAGGGCCTCCTCGCGCGACATCTTCAACTTGTGCTTGAGGTGGATGTCGCTGGTGGCGATGAAGAGGTGCAGGTGTGGCTTCTCCGCCGGCAGCAGCGCCTCCACGCCCCGCTGCGGGTCACCGTCCTTGCAGCGGGCGAGCCCGGCGACGGCGATGCCTTTCGTCTCCTTGGCGATGGTGTGGACGGCTTCGAAGTCGCCCGGCGAGGCGGCCGGAAAGCCGGCCTCGATGACGTCGACGTTCAGGCGCGCGAGCTGGCGCGCGACCTCGATCTTCTCGCTGACGGTGAGGCCGGCGCCAGGCGCCTGCTCGCCGTCCCTCAGGGTGGTGTCGAAGATGCGTACCGGTACGTCAGCGGTCATCAGCCTTCCCCCTTGGCTCCGGGTGCGGCGGCACCCGTGGTCGTGGCCTGGGCCTGGCCGGCGCTGACCTCGACCGGATCGAGCCAGGCCATCTGCGCGCGCAGCCGAGCCCCGACCTGCTCGATCTGGTGGTCGTGGTCGGCCTCACGCATGCGCTCGAACTCGGCGCCGCCGGCATCGTACTCGTCGACCCAGCGCTCGGCAAAGCGGCCGGACTGGATGTCGGCGAGGACATCCTGCATGGCCTGCTTGGCGCCTTCGGTCACGCGCGGTCCGCTGACGTAGTCCCCGTACTCGGCCGTGTCGCTGACGCTGAAGCGCATGTAGTTGAGCCCGCCGCGGTACATCAGGTCGACGATGAGCTTGAGCTCGTGCATCGTCTCGAAATAGGCCAGCTCCGGCTGGTAGCCCGCCTCGACGAGGGTCTCGAAGGCGGCCTTGACCATGGCGCTGACGCCACCGCAGAGCAGCGCCTGCTCGCCGAAGAGGTCGGTCTCGGTCTCCTCCGCGAACGTGGTCTCGAGGATGCCGGCGCGGGTGCTGCCGAGGCCACGGGCATAGGCCATGACTCGGGCGCGGGCCGTGCCCGATGGATCCTGCTCGATGGCGAAGAGGGCGGGCACGCCGCCACCGGCCTCGTACACCGAGCGCAGCAGGTGGCCGGGGCCCTTGGGCGCGACCATGCCCACGTCGACGTTCTCGGGCGGCACGATACGACCGAAGCGGATGTTGAAGCCGTGGGCGAACATCAGCAGCTGGCCGGCCCGCAGGTGCGGCGCGATCTCCCCGTCGTAGACCGCCTTCTGCACCGTGTCGGGCACGGCGATCATGATGACGTCGGCGGCCTTGACCGCATCGGCCACGTCCATGACCTCGAGGCCGGCCTCGATCGCGATGGCCCGGGACTTGGAGCCGGGCGCCAGGCCGACCACGACCTTGACACCGCTCTCGTGCAGGTTCAGCGCGTGGGCGTGGCCCTGGCTGCCGTAGCCGATGATGGCCACCGTCTGACCCTCGAGCGCGGTGGGGTCAGCGTCGTTGTCGTAGTACATCCGTGCGGGCATGTGCGGGTTCCCTCCTACTCGGTTGCGGCGTTGCGCGTGGGCACGACGGCCGGCTCCGGGCCGGCGCGAAGGATGGCGTCGAGGTCGATGGCACCGGAGCCGCGGCCGAGGGCGACGGTGCCGGTGCGGACCATCTCCTTGATGCCGAAGCCGCCGAGCAACGCCACCAGCGAGTCGATCTCCTGCTCGGTGCCGGCGTGCTCGATGATGACGGTCTCGGGCCCGACGTCGAGGACGCGGCCCTTGTAGAGCTCGATGACGCGCAGGATCTCGCTGCGCTTCGATTCGGTGGCGCGCACCTTGATGAGCGCCAGCTCGTGCTCGACCACGCCCGATTCCGGCAGGTCCTGCACCTTGAGCACGTCGATGAGGCGATAGAGCTGCTTGCCCATCTGCTCGACCGCGAAGTCGTCGCCACGCAGCGTGATGGTCATGCGGCTGATGTCCGGCCGCTCGGTGTGTCCGACGGCGAGCGACTCGATGTTGAAGTTGCGGCTGCGGACCATGCTGCTGACCCGGTTGAGCACACCCGGCTGGTTGTTGACCAGCACCACCAGCACGTGGCGGTGGAGCGCGTTGCCGGTACCCGGGATCTGGCGCGACTTGGGCGTGTTCTTGGCGGGCGCGGAGATGGGATCGTTCATGGCCATGGCTACCGCTCCTCCCCCGCCGCGGCCGCGGCTTCATCGTCGGCTCCGGGCTCGGTCTCGTCTACGGGCGGCTTGTCCTGACCCATGTCGTCGATGAGGTCGGAGAGGCCCTTGCCGGCCGGCATCATGGGCAGCACGTTCTGCGTCTGCTCGATCTCGAACCACACCAGCGCCGGGCCGTCGTGGTCCTGCGCCGAGCGGATGGCGTCATCGACCTGCTCTGGCGAGGCCGCCCTGAAAGTGGGCATGCCATAGGCCTCGGCCAGCTTGTCCCACTGCGGCGCCGGCAGGTCGCTGGAGTGGTAGTTGCCGCCGTAGACGATCTCCTGCCACTGGCGGATCATGCCCAGCTTCTTGTTGTCCATGAGGCAGATCTTCACCGGGATGTGATCGACCACCGTGGTCAGCATCTCCTGGATCGTCATCTGCAGGCCGCCGTCGCCCACGACCGCCCAGGTCTCCTTGTCCGGCCTGCCGAGGGCGGCGCCCATGGCCGCTGGGAGCCCGAAGCCCATGGTGCCCAGACCACCCGAGCTGAGGTGGCTGTCGGGGCGCTTGAAGCCGTAGTAGCGAGCGAGCCACATCTGGTGCTGGCCGACGTCGGCCACGACGGTCGCATCGTGGTCGGTCATCTCACCCAGCCGCTGCATCACGTAGTCGGCGGTGAGCAGGCCCTGCTTCCAGCCACCCGAGCCGTGCCAGCTGATGGCCTCGGACTCCTTGCGCCACCGAGCCAGCTCGTCGAGGTAGTCCGCGCGCGTGGCCGGGTCGACCTCGGGCACGGCCTTGATGAGCGAGCGCAGCACGTTGCCCACATCGCCCACGATGGGGATGTCGACAGCCACGTTCTTGCCGATCTCACTGGGATCGATGTCGACGTGGATGATGCGGGCATTGGGCGCGTACGTGCTGACCGAGCCGGTGACACGGTCGTCGAAGCGCATGCCCAGGGCGATGAGCAGGTCGGCCGACTGGATGGCCTTGTTGACGTGCTTCCAGCCGTGCATGCCCATGTAGCCGTAGGCGAGCGGGTCGTCCTCATCGATATCGCCCACGCCCAGCAGCGTCCAGGTCACCGGGATCTGTGCCTTGTGCGCGAACGTGCGCAGCTCCTCGGTCGCGTCCGCGATGAGCACGCCGTGGCCGGCGAGGATGACCGGACGCTGGGCCTCGGCGATGGCCTTGGCGGCGAGCTTGACCTGGCGCGGGTGGCCGTCGAAGCGCGGCTTGAAGCCGGGAAGGTTGAGCTCGGTCGGGTTCTGGGCCTTGGTCTCGGCGGTGAGCGCGTCCTTGGTGAAGTCGACATGGACCGGTCCGGGGCGGCCGGTGCGAGCGATGTGGAAGGCCTCGGCGATGACGCGCGGGATCTCATCGGCGTGGCGCACGAGGTAGTTGTGCTTGGTCATCGGCAGCGTGATGCCGCTGATGTCGATCTCCTGGAAGGCATCCTTACCCAGCAGTGCGCCGGGCACGTTGCCGGTGAGCGCGACCATGGGCACCGAGTCGAGCTGGGCGGTGGCGATGCCGGTCACGAGGTTCGTGGCGCCAGGTCCGCTGGTCCCCAGACAGACGCCGACCCGGCCGCTGGCGCGCGCGTAGCCGTCGGCAGCGTGTGCGGCTCCCTGCTCGTGGCGCACGAGGATGGTGCGGAGCTCGGGGTAATCGGCCCAGACGTCGTAGAGCGGCAGGATCACACCGCCGGGGTAGCCGAAGATGACCTCGACGCCCTGGTGGATGAGCGCCTCGCAGAGGGCGTCGGCGCCGATGCGATCGCGGCTCGTGATGCGACCCTGCTGGAGCATGTCGGCGCGGGCGCGCTCGATGGCTTCGGTCTCTGACGACTGGGGCAGGTGCCGGCCGCGCTGTGGTGGCGCTCCGGCCTGCGGCGTCGCCGCACTGTCCTTGATCTTCTCCGTGGTCATCGGTGCTGCCCTTCCCTGTGCTCGCTGCTCACTCGTTTGGGTCGCTGACACAACAAAGACCCTCGCCGTTCCCGGCGAGGGTCCTGGGTGGTTCGACGTTCATCGCGCCTCGCGGCGCTATCTCCGCCTGTCCCCAGACTCCCACCGGGAGCCGGTAATAAGGCCGCTCAGCTCGAGGGCGATGACCTCGAGCTTGGCAAGGATGGATACCGCTACGGGCTGGGGCATGTCGACGGGCACACGCTGGCCGTCCTTGCGGATCGCGAGAGCGGCGAAGTTGCGCTGCCGGTCGGTCTGGCCCATCTGGCGAGAGGACTCCTTCCTGGAGAATGTGCAGGCGACTGTACACGGTTCCCCCGAGACGTGTCCACCGTGCCCGTTGGTCCCCCGCCTCCCGGGGCGATGGTCCGGGGGTGTTGCGGGGTGGTCCGGAGTGGTCCTCGGAGCGTACGCGGCGCGGCCCTGGCCACGGCCCGGACGTGGCCCGGCCGCGCCCAGCTTCCGTGCGTCCCGGCGTCCGCGTCCCGGCGTTCGCAGTGGGGCGGATCCGTGACGACGCAGAAGACGCTGGCCGTCGGGCAGCGCGTCACGGCCTTCGTGTCCTGGCGCTCGCCGTAGGGCGGGTTCGTGACGGCGCAGTGGACGCTGGCGTCGGGCAGCGCGTCCCGGCGTTCGCGGCAGCTCTGGGCCGCTCCCGGGAAGCCGACGGCTGGACCTTGTCGAACGGGCGATGGCAGTCGGCGGAGCCCGACGCCCGACCGATCGACATGTCGATCACATCGTGCGGCGACGACTCGGCTGAAGGCCCTAGCTGACGTACCGGTCGGACATGTCGGTGTACAGCGACAGCTCTGGCGAACGGAGCCCCACTACAGGTGCCGGACTGCTGACGGTGATCGACATGTC
>JBFLKP010000043.1:0-2910 GCA_040883225.1 Candidatus Limnocylindrales bacterium
CCAGGCTCAACACGACCAGAAGGCCTACGGCACCCTTCGCCATCGCCGACCTCGTCAGCCACGAGGACGATGTGCGATCCACCGGCGTGGTCGACGAGTTCGACCAGGAGCAGATGGCCGCCGAGCTGGGCATCGTGCTGCACGATGGTCTCTTCGAGCGCTGGGAAGGTGAGCCCAGCATCGTGGTCGATCGACTCGAGCTCGAGCCCCGGACCGCGACCGCGGCCGGAGCCTGACGAGCGAGTGCCCTGATATCACGGCTAGGGTCTGTACGCGCCCGTTCCTCGCGAGACCGACCGTCGGTGTCCAGGGATGTCGCCATAGCCTGGGGTACCCAGGGCTCGCTACCGGTGGCATGTCGGAGACGCGAGTGGGCCACGCTCGCAGTGCCAGTGTCCACCCGGTAGAGCTCGGCGAAGGTACCCGGGCACCTCTGCTCGCAGGGGCGTGGCCCAGAGCCCAACGCTACCGACCTCCCAAGACCACCCGTAAGGGCTCGAAAGTACCCTGCCCAGGCTTAGCCGGAAGAGGCCCGCTGCTGCTTCCGTGGGATCGTGGGAACGATAGCGAGGAACTTGCCGTCGCGGCTCGCGTACGCGCCCTCCGGCCGCTTCCAGCGGAGGAAGTTCCGCCTCATCTCCGCCTCGTCCTGGAAGGCGCCAGGTGGGTCCGACGGCCCCCAGATGGTGGAGACGCGCGGGTACCAGGGGTCGTAGATGTAGGCACCGGTGACCGTGGCCCTGGGGAAGAGCTCCGGGTCCGCCTTGGCCCGATAGCCGGTCATGACCCACGTGTGCGCCCCTCGCCAGGCGAGTAGGATCACCGGCGCCCTCGTGCGCTTGATGGCGACCGCAGCGTCACGCAGGGCCAGCTGGCGACTGGCGTACGAGCGGATCTCGTAGCCCTTGAGGCCGTGATCGGCCAACGCCTGCGCCATGGCTGAGGGACCCCAGCCGCCGTTGAGGCTGTCACGTCGGCTCTCCCATTCGTCGATGCGACCGGCGATCTGGCGCTGGGACTGCTCGGAGTTGTCCGTGATGCCGTGCATGGCCAGCACGATCTGTGTGCCGGCCACCGCGCACCAGTCCTTGGTCGCCTGCGAGGCGAAGATCCGTGCGGGGTTGACCTGCAGCTTGACGTCCACCGGCTTCTTCCGGGGGCGGGGCGTTGCCTTGGCCCTTGGCTGTGCCGGCTCCGGAGCCGAGAAGCCGTCTGGCTCCACCGCCTGGTCCTTGCCGCTGGCCGTGACCTCGATGACCGGCAGGATCTCGCGGTCCGGCGGAGGGTCCAGCGCGAGCCGCACACGCTCGACGAGCCCGTTGAAGCGGTACCCGGCCTCCAGCGTGTTGGTGGACACCGCCCCCACGACGAGCGTGCCCAGCAGGGCGTAGACGAGGACGACGACGAGGACGACGGTGCGGGTGGAGGTACGACGTTGGTTCGGCATGTGTGCTCCGGGCCTGACTAGGCTAGCGCCCGGCATGCATCCGCCCGGATAAGGTTTCTTCAGGTTCCCGCCGCACACGTGGGGCGAACGCACGGCCGTGGAGCGCCTACCCTCCCGTTGATGGATGCATTCGTCGACCGCCACCCGCGGCTTTCGGCGGTCCGTGGGCGCCTGGCGACGATCCTCCCGCGCGGCGCCATCCTCCTCTCGGTCCTGACGTTCGTGGCCTATCTCATGGGCCTGGTGCGCGACCGCGCGTTCGCGCGCACCTTCGGCGCCGGGGGCGACCTCGATGCCTACAACGCGGCACTCGTGCTGCCCGAGCTCCTCCTGGCCATCCTCGTCGTGGCTGGCTTGTCATCGGCCTTCGTGCCCGTCTATTCGAAGGTCGATCACGACGATCCGGCCTCGACGCAGGACTTCGCACGCACCGTGCTCACCGCTTCGGTGCTGATCATGGCCGCGACGGTGGGGGTGCTCCTGGTCATCGCGCCGTGGACGGTCTCGTTCGTCGCACCCGGGTTCGACGAGGCACAGCAGGCGCAGTACAGCGAGCTCTTCCGGGTGACGTGCGTGACGGCCATCATCTTCGCCGCCTCGTTCGCCCTGGGCGAGATGCTCGTGGTGCGCCAGCGCTTCCTGGCCTACGGCCTGGCACCGGTGCTGTACAACGCCGGCATCGTCTTCGGCGCAATCGTGCTCAGCCCGAGCATGGGCATCATGGGTGCTGCCGTCGGCACCGTGCTCGGCGCGTCCCTGCACCTCGGCGTTCGTGTGCTGGAGATCGTCCGCACTGATTTCCGCTATCGGCCGCTGCTGGGCCTCCGCTCGAACGGCTTCCGTGAGTACGTGCGCCTGTCCATCCCCAAGGCCTTGGCCGCACCGGTCGAGCCGTTGACCTTCCTCTTCTTCACCTCGATCGCCTCGACCCTGGTCGTCGGCGGCATCAGCGCCGTCAGCTTCGCGCGCAACTTCCAGAGCGTGCCCGTGAGCCTGGTGGGCATCGCCTTCGCGGTGGCGGCGTTCCCGGTCATGGCGAGGGCGGTCTCCGACGGCGACGGGGCTCGGTTCCGGCGTCTGGTCGCCGTCAACCTCGTGACCATCACCCTGTTGACCTCGCTCGCGGCGGTCGGGCTCATCGTGGTGGGCGGCCTGGCCATCGACCTCTTCCTGGGCGGGGAGGCCTTCGACGCGGAGGATGTCGCGCTCACCACCCAGCTCCTGGGGGTCTTCGCGCTGGCGGTGCCCTTCGAGGCTGCCTCGCATCTGCTGGCCCGCGCGGTCTACTCCACGCGCAACACGATCTTGCCCGTGGCGGCCTCGCTCATCGGGCTGGGCGTCACCGTGGGGACGGTCCTGCTGCTGTCACCGGAGTTGGGCATCGTGGCCCTGCCCCTTGGCTTCGTGACCGGCCAGGCCACCGAGGTCGTGCTGTTGCTGGGCGCGTTCGCCATTCGGTCTCG
>JBFLKP010000003.1:0-5755 GCA_040883225.1 Candidatus Limnocylindrales bacterium
ATCGAGGCCACGGCCCTGCCACAGGGCGTGGTGACCTTCCTCTTCACCGACATCGAGGGCAGCACTCGCCTGCTTGCGCGACACGCTGCGGCCATGCCCGGTGTGCTCGCCCGCCACCACGGGCTGCTCGCTGAGGCCATCGATCGGCACGGCGGCAGCGTCTTCGAGACGGTCGGCGATGCGGTCTACGGCGCCTTCTCGGCCCCCGGTGCCGCCCTCCAGGCCGCGGTCGAGGTGCAGGGGCGACTGGCCTCCGAGGACTGGGGCGAGGTCGGCGAGCTGCGCGTGCGGATGGCGGTCCACAGCGGCGCCGTCGAGGTCCGCGGGCGGCACTACTTCGGCGCAGCGCTCTTCGAGTGCTCGAGACTGCAGTCGCTCGCGCACGGCGGCCAGACCCTGTGCAGCGACACCACCGCCGAGCTGGCTCGGCCGACCCTGCCCCAGACCATCACGCTCCGCCCGCTGGGACGTCATCGGCTCAAGGATCTCGACGAGGCGCTCGACGTCGTCCAGGTCGAGAGCACCGGCCTGCCGGCCACGTTCCCGCCGCTGCGAGCGTCGGAGTCGGCCCACACCAACCTGCCGCATGCGACGACCTCGTTCGTCGGTCGCACCGATGAGCTCGGGCGCATCGACGAGCTCGTCACGAACCAGCGGCTGGTCACGCTCCTCGGGCCGGGCGGCACGGGCAAGACCCGCCTCGCGCTGGAAGTCGCCCGCGGACGTCTGCACCAGTACCCCGACGGGGTCTGGCTGGTGGAGTTGGCGCCGGTCGCCTCCCCGGCGCTCGTGATCTCCGAGCTGGCCGATACCTGGGGCCTGCGCGCCGGCGAAGGGCGATCGCTCGCGGAGGTCGTGCGACAGTACCTCGTCCTGCGCCGGATGCTGCTGGTCGTCGACAACTGCGAACACGTGCGGGAGGCGGCAGCCACGGTCATCGGCGAGGCGCTCCGCGCAGCAGCCGGCGTCTCGGTGCTGGCCACGTCGCGCGAGTCCCTGGGCCTGCCCGGTGAGGTCGAGTTCCGAGTCCCGGCGCTGCCGCCGCCGGACGACGGGAGCATCTCGGACAACGACGCCATGCGCCTCTTCCTCGACCGTGCGCGCGCGGTGCGACCCGGTCTCGAGCCCACGCCGGGCGAGCTCGAGGCCATCGCCCGTATCTGTCGCCGCGTCGAAGGCATGCCTCTCGCGCTGGAGCTGGCGGCGGCCCGGACGCGTTCGCTCTCCCTTTCCGATCTGGCCGACCGGCTCGAAGCCGGCTTCAGCACCCTTGGCTCGGGGCCCAAGGCCGCGCAGCCGCGTCAGCGGTCGCTGACGGCCACGCTCGACTGGTCCTACGACCTGCTGGACGCTTCGGAGCAGGCCCTCTTCGCTCGGCTCTCGGTGTTCGCCGGCAGCTTCGACCTGGGCGCGGCCGAGGCCATCGCCGGTGACGACGACGTGGCCGACGTGGCCAGCCTCCTCGAGTCGCTCGTAGACAAGTCGCTGGTCCTCGTGGTGCCAGGCCCCAGCACCCGCTACCGCTTGCTCGAGCCAGTCAAGCAGTACGCGGCCGAGCGGCTGGCGACGTCCGGGCAGGCGCTGCCGATGCAGACCGCCCACGCCGCCTACTACTCCGCCTTCGTGGCCAAGGCCTCGCCATACACGCGTGGGCCCGAGCAGATGGCCTGGGAGCGACGCCTCGATCTGGAGTACGACAACGTGCGCCTGGCCATGGCGCACCTGCTAGAAACCGACGAGATCGAGCGCTACCTGACCGTGGGCTTCGACCTCTTCGTCTACTGGATGCACCTGGCGCTGCAGGTCGAGGGCATGTCCACGCTGCTGGCGGGCCTCGACCGCGCCGACGACGATGTCGACCCGGTGGTGCGACTCAAGGCCTACTTCGTGGTCGGCAGCCTGGGCGCGGAGATCACCGATGCCAAGGCCATCGTGCATGCCCGCCGCGGTCTCGAGCTGGCCAGGTCGACCGGCGACGCCAACCTCATCGGCCGCATGGAGTGGGTGCTGGGTGCGACGATCGGCCATGCGACCTCCGACCCGGAGTACGAGGACCACCTGCTGGAGGCGGAGCGGCTGCTGGAGGCACATCCCGAGCCGTACTGGTGGGAGCCGGAGTGGGAGCGCGGACTGCTGGCCCTGAACCTGAGCTCCTATCTGCCGCCCGAACACGAGCTCGCGCCCGTCCGCGTCCGCCGCGCCATCACCACGTTCGAGGAGATCGGCGATCGCGCCATGCTGGCCGCGGCCCTGGACAACAGCACGCAGCTGTGGGGCCAGGCCGACGAGGACTGGCTCATCGGGAACAACCAGCGGGCCGCTGACATCCTGAGCGAGATGCAGGTGCCGTACTGGTACGGCCATGTGCTCATGTCCCTCGGCGCCGCTCAAGGGCAGCAGGGCGACTTGGCGTCCGCCTCGGAGAACCTTGCCCACGGCGCGCGGCTGCTCGAGGAGATGGGCGACCTCAACTGCTGGGCCGTCTGCATCCGGCGACAAGCCTTGGCCGAGTCGGCTCGCGGCCAGGTCCGTCGCGCGATGTCGGGGCTGGCCTCCGTCCTGGCCGCCATGCCCCAGCTGCCGATGCCCGAGTTCCACCAGCCGATGTGCCTCGATGCCGCGGCAGAGATGCTCATCGAGGACGGACAGCTCGAGCGGGCCGCCTATGCGCTGGGCGCGGCCAAGACGATGAAGGTTCAGAAGCTGCATCCGGCGTTCCGGCGGGAGCCCGGGCACGAGGCCATGCAGGCCACGCTGGAATCAAGGCTCGGCGTCAAGGCCACGGAGGCCCACATGCGGCGGGGTGCCGAGACCGAAGCCACTGCGGCCATCCGTGCCCTGGAAGGCTGGCTCGCCGACTCGTAGGCCGGACCATCCTCCCCCGCTTCCATCCGACCCTCGACGTGTGCCGTCCATCGACTCCGGGTGCGGCATTGTGGGCCGCCATCGAGCTGCTGTGAAGCCCGACTGGAACCACGTGTGCGGCCGACTTTGGTACATACCAATCAGGCCAATCCTGCTACACTGGAGCGGGAGGAGTGGACGTGCCCGACGAACCCTTGTACTCGGTCATCGCCAGCCAGATGGAAGAGCTGATCGCCGCCGGCCAGTGGCACGAAGGCGACCGGCTGCCGCCGGAACGACAGCTCTGCGGTGACTTCGGCGTCTCGCGTGCGACGCTCCGCCAGGCGCTCGGCGAGCTCGAGGAGCGAGGACTCATCACCCGCCACCAGGGACGTGGGACGTTCGTTTCGAAGCCCCGCGTCCAACTGCCCATCGTGGGCGTCTTCTCCATCCGCGACGCCATGGAGGCGCACGGCATGAAGATGACCACGAAGGTCCTCGCCGTGGAGTCCGTCGAGGCCAGCCGCCAGCTTGCGGCCGACCTCGCCTGCCTGCCGGGCGAGGCCGTCATCCACATCGAGCGGCTGCGCATCGGCGATGGTGAGCCGATGGTGCTCGATTCGGCCCACCTGCGGGCCGAGCTCTTCCCCGGCCTGGAGGCCTTCGACTTCACCGAGCGCTCGCTGTACGAGGTGCTCGAGACCGAGTACGGCCGGGTCGTGGCCGAGGCCCGCGAGACGCTCGAGCCGGTGATCCTGACCCCACGGGAGTGCGAGCTGCTGGCGGTCCCGCAACACACCACCGCACTGCTCACGCGGCGCATCACGACCGACGCGAACGGCGTCGTGGTGGCGCTCGGTCACGTGCTCCTGCGAGGCGACCGGTCGCGCTACATCTACAAGCGCACCGTCGAGGGCAAGCCCGCCCGATCTCGCCGCGAGGCCGCCGACGGGACCACTCGCCGCCTCACCCCACGCCCCCCTGAGACCCTCGCAAGGAGATCCTGAGTGACTGCATCCGACAGCTGGCTGGCGAGCGCCCGAGATGTGCTCGAGGCCGTGAGCACGACCCAGACCGAGGCCATCGACAGGGCCTCCGCCGTCTTTGCGGAGACCATCGCCGGTGACGGCCTGGTGCACGTGTTCGGCTCGGGACACTCGCGCATGAACACCGAGGAGATGTTCCCGCGTATCGGCTCCTACCCCGGCTTCCACCCGGTTGCCGAGCTGGCCCTCTCGAACCACGTCGGCGTGGTCGGGCCCAACGGCCTGCGCCAGGCGATGTACCTCGAGAAGGTGCCAGGCTTCGCGCGGATCATCCTGCAGCAGTTCAAGATCCACCCCGGCGACAGCTTCCTGATCTTCAGCTCCACGGGCATCAACGGCACCGTCGTGGAGGTGGCGCTGCTGGCCAAGGCCATGGGCCTTCCGGTAGTGGCGGTGACCTCGCTGCAGCACACCGAGGCCACACCCTCGCGCCACCCATCGGGTCGGAAGCTGGCCCACATCGCCGACATCACCATCGACAACTGCAGCCCGCCCGGCGACGCCGTCACCGACATCGAGGGCGTGCCCTTCAAGGTCGGCCCGGTCAGCTCCATCGGCGCCATCGCCGTGGTCAACGCGCTCAAGACGCGCACGGCCGAGCTGATGGTCGAGCGTGGCGTCGTGCCCACGGTGCTCACGAGCCCGCACTTCGTCGGCTCGGAGGTCGGGGAGCAGCAGCTCGAGGACGTCTACGAGGAGTACTTCCGCCGCGTCAAGCGCGCCTACGACGGCGAGGGGGCCATCCGGGTGCCCGAGTCGTGGGAGGACGACTGACATGGCCCTGCCGCCCGCGCCCGACGGTCGGCTGCGCATCGACGCGCCGTTGGTGCTGGAAGCTGACGTCATCGTGGTCGGCTCCGGCAGCGCCGGCTCCTCGGCCGCCATCGCCGCCGCCCGCGGGGGCGCGAGCGTCGTGCTCATCGAGAAGCAGGGCTTCCTCGGCGGCATCAGCACGGCCGTGCTCGACACGTTCTACGGCTTCTACACGCCCGGCAGCCGCTCGCTGAAGATCGCCGGCGGGATCCCCGACGACGTCGTCGACGGCCTTCGCGCGCTGGGCCCGGTGGTCGAGCGTCCCAACACCTATGGCGCGGGCACGGGCGTGACCTACAACAGCGAGCACCTCAAGCTCGTCTGGGAGCGGCTGGCCACCGAGGCCGGCGTGCGCGTGCTGCTGCACGCGTTCGTGCAGGACGTCGTCGTGGCCGAGGGACGCGTGCTGGAGGTGCTCGTGGCCACCAAGGCCGGCCTCGCGCGCGTGGCAGGCACGGTCTTCGTCGATGCCAGCGGCGACGCGGACCTGGTGCACCATGCCGGCTTCGGCTACGAGCTGGCCGGGGCGCAGGACCCGGCACAGACGCTGACCACGACGTTCCGCATGGTCAACGTCGACATCAGCGCGCGCAAGTCGATGAGCACCTCGGAGATGCACGAGCTCATGGGAGAGGCCGCCGACTCGGGCGAGTACGACCTGCCGCGCCGAGAGGGCTCCGACCACATCACGCCGGTCGAAGGCATGATCGCCACGGTCATGACCCGGCTGCCCTCGTACCGCGAGCGAGATGGCCAGGTGATCAACGCCACGGATCCGGAGCTCCTCGCCGAGGCCGAGATCCTGGGCCGGCGGCAGGCGGTCGAGTACGCCCGCTTCCTGCGTGACAAGGTGCCCGGCTACGAGAACGCGTCGCTGGTGGCGCTCTCCGCGCAGATCGGCGTGCGCGAGACGCGCCGGGTCTACGGCGACTATCGCCTCACCCGCGACGACGTCCTCGGCGCGCGCCGCTTCGACGACGAGGTCGGGCTCTGCGGGGCCCCCATCGAGGACCACCACCCTGGTGCGGACACGAAGTGGCAGTACCTGCCCG
>JBFLKP010000266.1:0-18178 GCA_040883225.1 Candidatus Limnocylindrales bacterium
CCCGGCGCCCTTGCCGGCCCGCCCTGAGGCCTCGGAACCGGACTTCCGGGGCCTCCACTATGCTGGCCGCCTCGCCTCCACCGATCCGAGGAGCCTGATGTACCCGATCCGTCACGCCCGCGCGGGCGTCGCCGCCATCCTGACGCTGCTGCTGACCACCCTGCTGGTCGCGGCCTCGTGGTCCACCGTCGCCGCCCAGGAGCGAGATGATGGCCTCGAGTGGGCGCCGTTGGTGACCCCACCGCCGATCGTGACCCCACCCTTCATGTCCCCCACCGATCAGGTCGATGGCTACGCCATGGGCGACCCTGACGCGCCGGTCGTGATCGAGGTGTGGGAGGACTTCCAGTGCCCCTACTGCCAGCGCTTCACCTACGAGATCGAGCCGGTCATCGTCGAACGCTACGTGGAGACGGGCGAAGTCCGTCTCGTCTTCCGCCACCTCGCCTTCCTGGGAGACGAGTCGCACTGGGCCGCTGTGGCCAGCAGCCTGGCCGCCGACCAGGACATGTTCTGGCCCTTCCGCGACTACCTCTTCGCCAACTTCCGCGGCAACGAGAGCGGCGGCTTCCACCTCGATCGCCTGCTGGAGATCGGTGAGGCCGTGGGGCTGGACATGGACCGCTTCCGCGAGGGCCTGCGACTGGAGAACGCGCGCGAGCGCTGGGCCGAGATCGAGGCCGTTTCACGCGCCGAGGCCGTCGCCCAGGGCATCAATGCCACGCCCACGGTCGTGGTCAACGGCGTACCCCTGGGCTCGCCGGACTTCGCGACCATCTCCGACGCCGTCGACATCGAGCTGGCGAAGGTGGCCACCGCCGATGCCGGGGATGAAACGGTGGATGCAGAGGAGACCACAACGGAGTAGTCCGGGACCGTTCCACCGAGGGTGGCCGGCGCGCTAGGATGACCGCATCCGGGCGCGCTGCAGGGAGAGAGCACCATGACCTCGTCACCACCACCCGCTGACGACACGCCGGGGGCCATCGCGGCGCAGCCGACGGTGGCCGCAGAGGCTGCACGGGCACCGGGAGCCGAGGACAAGGCCGCCGGGCGCCGGGCGGATATCGACCAGCTGTCGGCCCTCGCCGAGGACCTCATCGACCGCGGTGCGCCGTGGGACTCGCGGACCTCGTGGACGATCGTGCTCATCGAGGGCATCGTGGCCGCCATCGTGGGCCTGCTCTTCATCTTCAAGCCCCTCGGCGGCTCGAGCACGACGCTCCAGATCGTCGGCCTCATCCTCCTCGCGGGCTCGCTCATCACGGCCTTCCAGCTGTGGCGACATCACCTGCGCCCGGAGATCGAGCAGCTGGCCTCGTTCCGCTCGGGATCGGGCCTGACGGTCGGCCTCGTGGTCATCGTGGCCACGTTCTTCGTACCGGTCACCGACGCCGTCGTGGCGGCGCTCGCGGTCGTCGTCGGCATCGGCTTCATCGTCTTCGGCATCGCCGGCCTCGGCACGAGCTTCGTGCGCATGCAGATGGACGTGCCGTTGCCGTTGCCCACGCTCACCGCCAACGCCGTGCTGGCGCTGGCAGGCCTCTTGCTGGTCCTGTCCGGTGCTCGGGGTGCCGGCGCGGTGGACGGCATCTTCAACTGGCTGGGCGTCCTGCTCATCGCGGCCGGCCTGGCACTCGCGGGCTACTCGTACCTGCTGCGCCAGCAGAGCGAGGGCCGCTGAGCCCGCGGCACCGAGCAGCTCCGTCGTGACCGAGCCCACGACCAGGACGCAAACCTTCGTCTTCACCGACATCGAAGGCTCGACCCGGCTGTTGCGTGCCCTCGGTCCGGACTACGACGTGGTCCTGCGCGCCCACGATCGCGCGCTCATCGACGCCGCCGAAGCGGAGGGCGGCGAGGCCATCGGCTCCGAAGGCGACGCCCAGCACTTCGTCTTCGACGATCCCGCTGCGGCGGTGCGCGCGGCGACCGCAGCCCTGCGCTCGCTGGAGCACCACGATTGGCCGGAAGGTGGGCGCGTGCGCGCCCGCATGGGCATCCATACCGGCGAGGCCCGGCGTGACGAGACGGGCTTCGTGGGCCTGGTCCTGCACGAGACGGCCCGCATCTGCGCCGCCGCGCACGGTGGGCAGGTGTTGCTTTCTCCGGCCACCGCCGAGCTCGTTCGAGGCCGGCTGCCAGCCGGCGTCACGCTGCTCGACCTCGGCGAGCACGAGCTGAAGGACCTCGAGGCACCGCTGCACCTGTACCAGCTCCGCGTCGACGGCCTGCAGGAGAGGTTCCCGCCGCTGCGCGCCCGGCCGCGTTCGCGGGTGCACCTGCCGACGGCCCGGACCTCGTTCGTCGAGCGCGGTGAGGTGGATGCGGTCGTGGACCTCGCCGAGCGGTCCCGGCTGGTCACGCTCACCGGTCCCGGCGGCACGGGCAAGACGCGCCTGGCCATCGCCAGCGCCGAACGCCTCGCGGAGCGGTTCGATGACGGCACCTGGTTCGTGGCCCTCGATGCGCTCACCGAGGCCGACCTGGTGGTGCCCGAGATCGTGGCGGCGCTGGGCATCGCCGGCGGGACCGACGCGCCGCTCGAGCGGCTCTTGCACCACCTCCACGACCGGTCGGTGCTGCTCGTCCTGGACAACCTCGAGCAGGTCGTCGGCGCGGGCCCGGACATCGGCCGCATCGTGGCCCAGTGCCCGCGTGTGACCATCATCGTCACCAGCCGCGTCCGGCTGCGCGTCTACGGCGAGCAGGCGTTCGCGGTGCCGGCGCTGCCCCTACCCACAGCGCCCCTGGTGGGGGACGTGACGGCGCTGCGCGAGGTGGCCTCGGTGCGGCTCTTCGAGGAGCGCGCCCGTGCGGCCGAGCCGTCGTTCGAGGTGGACCAGGCCAACGCCGCCGACGTCGCCGAAGTGGTGCGGCGCCTCGACGGCCTGCCCCTGGCCATCGAGCTGGCGGCGGCGAGGATCCGGCTCCTGCACCCCGCGGCGCTGCGAGCCCGGCTCGACGACCGGCTGGGCATCCTCACGGGTGGCGCTCGTGACCGGCCCGGCCGCCAGCGCACGCTTCGCGGCGCGATCGCCTGGAGCCACGACCTGCTCGACGAGCCCGACCGCCGGCTCTTCGCGCGCTTCGGCGTCATCGCCGCGAGCGCCTCGCTGTCCCAGGTCGAGGCCACGTGCGGGCCGGCCGCTGAGATCGGGCGCGACGTCCTCGACGGGCTCGACTCGCTCGCCGAGCAGAGCCTGCTGCGCGTGCTCGAGGGCGATGAGGACGAGCCCCGCTTCGCGATGCTCTCGACCATCCGTGAGTACGCCCGGGAGCGCCTCGCGGAGAGCGGCGAGGCCCCGGCCCTCGAACGGCGACATGCGGAGGCCTACCTCGCGCTGGCCGAGGAGGCCGAGCCCTGGTTGCTGGGTCCGCACGCAGCGCGCTGGAACGACCGCCTCGAGAACGACCACGACGACCTCCGCGCAACGCTCGACTGGGCCGTGGCCCAGGACGAGGCCGAGTTCGGCCTGCGGCTCATCGTGGCCCTCTGGCGCTTCTGGCAGGTACGCGGGCACCTCTATGAGGCCAGCGACCGCATCGACGCGGTCCTGCGCCTGCCGTCGGTGCCGGGGCAGCCCACGGCGCTCCGCGCTCGGGCGCACCTGGCCGCCGGCGGTGTGGCCTACTGGCGCATGCTGGACGCCGCTACGCACGACCACTACACCGCGGCGCTGGAGCTGGCGCGGCAGACCGACGACCGAGCCCTCCTCGCCGAATGCCTCTACAACGCCGGCTTCGTGCCCTACGTGGCGCAGATGGTCACCGGCGAGGAGCACATGGAGCGAGGGGCTGCGTTCTTCGAAGAGGCCCTCGAGATCTACCGCGAGCTCGACGACCAGGCCGGCATCGCCCGCACCTCCTGGTCGCTGGCCATCCAGGCTGCGGCGCGGAGCGATGTGCAGGCAGCGAGAGCACTCGTCACCAGCAGCCTCGAAGCGTCCCGCGCCATCGGCGACACCTACCAGGTGGGCTGGGCGCTGCACACGCTGGGTCAGACCGACGTGGTCGTGGGCGACCTCGACGCGGCAGCGCATCACCTGCGTGAGTCGCTGGACCTGTGGGTGGCCTCGGGCGACATGAGCGCGGTGACGCTGCTGCTGGTGGATGCGGTGGTGGTGGCGCGCGCTCGCGGCGCCGAAGCCTGCTCCTGGCGGCTCATCGGGGCCGAGGAGCGCCTGAGCCTGTCGACCGGTGCGGCCCTCGCTGGCGGGCGCGTGGAGTTCCCCGAGCTGGAGCCGCGACGCACGCCTGCGTCCGACGAGGAGCGGGCCTGGCTCGAGGAGGGCCGCCGGCTGAGTCTCGAGGCAGCCATCGCGCTGGCCCGCGACGTGGCGCTGGCGACCGACTAGCGACGGCTCAGCCGAGACCGACCTTGCCCTCGCGGTCAGAGCTGTGCGTGGGCAGGCCGGTGATGAGCCGGCTGCCGCGGCCGCGCGAGAGGAAGGACCAGGCCCAGCGGACCATCACGAGGATGCGGTTCTGCAGCCCGATGAGCCAGAAGATGTGGATGGCCAGCCAGGCGAACCAGGCCATGAAGCCGCTGAAGCGGATCATGCGGAAGTCGGCCACGGCACGCAGCCGGCCGATGGTCGCGAGCTCGCCGAGGTCCTTGAACTCGAAGTCGGGGATGGTCACGCCGTCGCGCTTGGCGATGATCGAGCGGGCCGCGTACTGGCCACCCTGGATGCCACCCTGGGCCACGCCGGGGACCATCTGGCCGGGCGACCATTCGGCCGAGGCGAGGTCGCCCACGACCCAGATATCGGGATAGCCGGGCACGGTCAGGTCGTGGTTGACCTTGATGCGACCGACGCGATCGGTGGGGGCCTTCGTGGCCGCTGCGACCTCCTTGCCGAAGCGGCCGACGGCGACGCCGGCCGCCCACAGCACGGTCCGTGCCTCGATGCGGCTGGTCTCGGTGCCCTCGGTGCCGCGGACCGTGACGCCCTGCGCATCGATCTCGGTCACCATCGTGCGCGTGCGCATCGTCACCCCCAGCTGCGCGAGCTGACGCGCGGCGGCCTTGGAGAGCGAACGCGGGTACGTGGGCAGGACGCGGTCGGTGCCCTCGACGAGGTAGACGAGGGCTTCCTCGGTGTTGATGGCGCGGAAGTCACGCGGCAGCGCATCACGCGCGATCTCGCAGAGCGAGCCGGCCAGCTCCACCCCGGTCGGCCCGGCGCCGACGATGACGAAGGTCATCCACTGGTGCTGCTTGGCCGAGTCGGTCTCCAGCTCCGCGTTCTCGAAGGCGTCGAGGATCCGCGCGCGCATCTGCAGCGCGTCCTCGAGCGTCTTGATGCCGGGAGCGTGCTCGGCCCACTGGTCGTTGCCGAAGTACGAGTGCTTGGTGCCCGTGGCCACGATGAGCGAGTCGTACTCGAGGTCGCTGCCGTCGTCGATGCGCACGGTGTGGGCATCGGGATCGAGGCTCATGGCCTCGGCCAGCAGCACCTTCACGTTCTGCTGCTTGCGCAGGATGAGGCGCAGCGGTTGGGCGATGTCCGACGGGGTCAGGGCGCCGGTCGCGACCTGGTAGAGCAGCGGGCTGAAGAGGTGGTGGTTGCGGCGATCGATGAGCGTGATGTCGACGTCGTGCCGAGCCAGCGCCCGGGCGGCATAGAGGCCGCCGTAGCCGCCTCCGATGATCAGGACGCGATGTCGCTCAGCCATCTTCGACTCCTCCAGCTCGCGACCCGCCTCCCCTCCCGCGGGTGTCACGCAGAGGATGCCACGTCCGGCGCCTCCGACCGGTGCCTAGCGACGCGCCTGCTCGACGAGCCACATGGCGGCCGCATCGCGGGTCGCGTACTGGCCGGACTTCCGACGACGCGGCGTGGTCGCCACCCAGCGGGACCCGAACTGGCCGGCACCCAGACGGAAGCGTCCGACCTTGCCGATGACGGTGTCCTTGTAGAGCACCTCGTACTGACCGGCGCCGGGCGGCGAGGTCTTGCGGTAGCGGATGTGCTTGGGGTTGGGGGTGGCGGCCATGTCTTCCGAGCATAGCGTCCGCCGCCCTACCGCGGCGTGAACGGGTTCTCCAGACGGGCGACCTCGATGAGCGGATCGGCCACGATCGCCCGGGCCGGTCGCAGGATGTCCGCCAGCCGCCCCTCCGTCGGCGCCGGCGCGGCCCGGATCCGCCCACCGGCGACCCGGTGCAGCCACAGCCCGGGCGCGACCGAGCCGTCGGCCACGCGACCATGGGGACCGATGGAGCCTGGCCGACCCTCCGCGTAGACCACGCGATAGCGCTCGCCGTCGACGAGCAGCCCGGCCCAGTCGTCGAGGCCGAGCCCGTTCTCGCCGGCGTGGCGCGAGAGCAGGCGCTCGAAATCGGCCGCGCGGGCGGCGCCGTTGGAGCCCGTGGCCGCGTAGTGCGGGCAGAGCAACCCGGGCAGGAGCCCGAGCCCCGAGACCCTGATGTAGGCCCACTCGCTGGCCCCGGGATCGTCCGCCGGAACCGGCTCGAGATAGGTCGTCGGGTCCATCGAGTCGCTATGGCCGCCGTCGAACCAGCAGATGGCGCCGGCGCTGCCGCCACAGGCGACGAGACCCGCGGTGACCGCTCGTCGGAGCAGCGCGTCGAGGCCGGTCGCGACCCAGCGGTCGACCGCGTAGAGCGTGTTGCCACCGCTCGCGAGCACGACGTGCGCCCGCCCGACCGCGTCGGCCAGCTCCGCCTCGGAGGGGACGCGGGTGGCGACCTCGAGCCTGCGCAGGCGGCAGCCGAGCCGGCGGAACCGCTGGGTCTGTCGGTGGCGTGGCCCAGCCCGGTCGTAGGTCGCGGTGCCGAGGTAGAGCAGCTCCAGCCCGGCAGCGTCGCGACCGCTGAGCTCGATGACCCGCTCGGCCATGCCGGGCTCAGCGAAGCCGCTGCCCGAGCCCAGGAACAGGCCCTGGATGTGCGGCAGCGCAGGTGCCTCCGTCATCGGGCCAGTGTGCCCGAACGAGGAACGACCCGGGCCGGCGGGGGAACCGGCCCGGGTCTGGGAGAAGCGGAGAGCGGGGTCGCGAGGGAGGCCAGCGGACGATCACCGAGCTGGACGGTTCGCCGTCCATGCTGCGCGTTCGAGGGTGGGTCCTACCCGCGATCGTGGCGTGCACGATAGTTGCAGACGCAAGGATACTGGCAGGGCACACATCGCGCTGAGGAGGCGGCGCGGCAACCGCCGCCTGCACCCGCCACCGGTGGTCGGCTCGTGAGGTCCTCGTGTCCGACGGTCGTGCGACCGGGGAAGCGCTACGCTCTGGCCACGAAACTGTCCGACGAGGAGGTCCCGATGTCCCTGACCACACGCGCCTTGCTGCTATCGGCGATGACCCTGCTGCTGGGTGCACCGGCCGCGGCGCAGGAAGAGGTGGCCACGACCACCATCTCGGCCATCGACCGAGGCGAGACCGAGGCCATGGTCTACCTCGAGGGCGCCGCCCTGTACCAGGAGGGCGGAGAGGACGATGAGTACCTCTTCAGCGACGGCACAGGGGTCATCGAGATCGACGTCGACGACGCCGACGAGGGGCCGCTGCCGCTGTTCGAGCTCATCGGCATCGAGGGCACGCGTGACTCCGATGGGATCGATGTCTCGAGCTGGGAGCGTCTGCCCATCATGACCCCGGCCGTCATCGTCGAGGAACCGCAGGTCATCGAGGCATTCTGGGGCTGGATCGTGGCCTACGGGGGCCAGGCGCCCGAACCCGCCGAGTAGCGGATCACCGCAGCGCCGCGCGGCACTCGGCGACCGACGGCTGCGCCCGGACCACAGTCAAGCCTCGTGAGAGCGGCGCGCCAGGCGGCTGAACCACTCGCGTGCCCGGCGCGGCGCCGAGGTCGACTCGGTCATGTGGCGCCGCTGCATCCGGTGGCGGAGCCAGATGGGGGTGGGCTCTGCGCCGAGCGGGCGCGTGCGCTCATCGAGCATCGAGGCTGAGACCATCGGGACGCGTTGCGCGCCCAGCTGCGCGGGTGTGTGCTGTGCCACGGTCATCTCCCTTTGCCAGGATCGTTCCTCTGGCCTGACCGGGCACGTGGGCAGGCACCACCGCGAGGCGGCAGCACCAAGCATACGGGGTCTGGCAAGCACCGCGGCCGGTGTCGACCGGCCAAGCGCCGGCTACGCCTGGGCGGCCACGAGCGCGCGCAGGAGCTGCCGCACCTCGTGCGGCCCGGGCAGCCGGAAGCGCGCGGCGGTCGAGCCGGTACCGACGCGAATGGTCCAGGCCTTCTTGGGAACGGCGCTGAAGAGGTCCTCGTCGGTGCGATCGTCACCCATCGCCAGGACGAAGGCCTTGCGCCTGAAGCCGGTCGCGAGATGGGCGGCGACCTCGCCCTTGTTGGCCCAGGCGTAGCGAACCTCGACGACCTTGTTGCCGTGGATGACCGCCAGCTCGGTGCCGGCGAGGAGGTTCTCAAGCGTAGTCACGACCTCGTTGGCCAGCCACGCCCCGAACTCGGCATCGACGAGTCGGTAGTGCCAGGCGAGGGCGTACTCCTTGCGCTCCACGAGCGACCCCGGCGCACTCTCGGCGAACTGCTCCAGGACCGGCTCGACGTGATCCTGCCAGGAGAGGTCCATGCCGCCGCGCAGCATCTCCCAGTGGTCCGTCCCAGGCGCCCGCATGAGCGCGCCGTGCTCGACGGCCAGCCCGAGGTCGGGGATGTCGCCGAACCAGCCGTCGATGTCTCGCTTCGAGCGGCCGCTGACGATGGCCACGGTCGTGTTCGGCAGCTGTGACAGCTCGCGCAGCAGCGCCCGGGTGCCGCGCGAGGGCGCCGCGTCCTGGGGTCGCGGCTCGATCTCGGCGAGCGTGCCGTCGTAGTCCAGCAACAGGAGGCGCTTCTCGGCTGCGTCGAAGGCCGCCTTGACCGCCTCCGTGCTGGGCGTGGGCCGCTCCTTGTAGAGCTTCTGGCGGGTCGCCGTCGTGGCCTCTCGCAGATCCTCGATGAACCGCTCGGCCCAGATGACCGCGCTGTTGCGGTGCACGCGCTCGTGGAGGGCGGCCATGCGCTCGATCCGTTCGCCCCGGTCCATCTCCAGGGCACGCACGAGGACCTCGGCGGTGCCCACCTCGTCATAGGGGTTGATGCGCAGGGCCTCTCCCAGCTCCTGGGCGGCGCCGGCGAACTCACTGAGCACGAGGACGCCATCGCCCTCGTGCTGGCAGGCCACGTACTCCTTGGCCACGAGGTTCATGCCGTCGCGCACGGGCCCCACCCAGGCCACGTCGGCGGCGGAGTAGAGCGCCGCCAGCTCCTGCTTGTTGACCGAGCGGCGGAGGTAGACGACGGGCTGCCACTCGGGCGTGCCGAAGTCGCCGTTGACCTCGCCGACCAGCTCGCTCACGTCGCTCCGGAGGTCGGCGTAGGCGGGCACCCGTTCGCGCGAGGGGACCGCCACCTGCACCAGCGTGACCTTGCCACGCCAGGAGGGCGACGTGCGCAGCAACCGGCGGAAGGTCCGCAGGCGTTCGGGGATGCCCTTGGTGTAGTCAAGCCGGTCGACCGAGATGATGAGCTTGCGACCGTGATGTCGATCGTTCAGCTCGGCCCGGCGCCGGGACACCTTGCGGTCGTCGGCCAGCAGGTCCTCCCACTCCTGCGACTGGATGCCGATGGGCAGCGCGCTCAGCCGGACCATGCGGCCATCGACCTGCACGCTATCCATCTGGCTCTCGAGGCCCAGCACCTGCAGCAGCGTGCGGCGGAAGTTGTGCAGGTGGCCGTGGGTCTGGAAGGCGAGCGAATCGGCACCCAGCAGTCCCCGCAACAGCGGCTCGCGCTCGGGCAGGATGCGGAAGACCTCCGACGACGGGAACGGGATGTGCAGGAAGAACCCGATGCGCGCGTCGGGGGATCGCTCGCGGATCAGCTGCGGAACGAGCATGAGCTGGTAGTCATGCGCCCACACCAGATCGCCCCTGCGGTACCGGCTGAGCACCGCGTCGGCGAAGCGCTGGTTGGCGTCGAGGTAGGCCGGCCAGCTGTCCGGTGCGAAGACGACGCGCGTGGGGAACCCGTGGAGCAGCGGCCACAACGTGTCGTTGGCGTAGCCCTCGTAGAACGAGCGCGAGATCTTGGCCGGGATCTCGACGGCTACGTAGCCGTGTTCCTGCTCCCACGTCTCCATCAGGCGGGCTCGGCCCTCCGGCTCTCCGGGCAGGGCATCCCCCGGCCAACCCAGCCAGAGACCGTGCGTCTGCTGCATCAGCGGCGCCATGGCCGCGACCAGCCCCCCCGATGAGCGCTCGCCGCGCCACCGGCCGGAGACGCGCTTGGCGGTGAGGGGAAGTCGATTGGAGACGACGAGCAGGCGTTGTCGGGAAGTCACCGACAAAGCATACGACGCCGCGTCCCGTCGCCGCGAAGCAGCCGAGCGGATAGGCCGAACGGCAGCCGCCAGACGGACCCCAGTCCACTAGCCATCTCCGCACCTCTCCCCTACCGTGGCGGCAGCGTCGGTCGCCTGTCATCGGAGGTCGGGATGAAGCCACTCGAAGAGCCATTCGCGTCCATCGTCGCCGGCCGCCCGGCCGAGATCGACCTGCGCGGCTTCAAGCTGCTGGGAGCGCGGCTCTTCACCAAGGACCTCGCCTTCCGCGAGGAAGAGCGCGACGCCTTCGGCCTGCGCGGGATGCTGCCCGATCGCGTCCAGACCATCGAGGAGCAGGTCCAGCTGGAGTGGGAGCACGTCTCGCGCAAGGAGGACGCGCTCGAGAAGTACATCGGCCTGGCCGCACTGCAGGACCGCAACGCCACGCTCTTCTACCGCCTCCTGGCCGACCATCTCGAGGAGCTGCTGCCGGTGGTCTACACGCCCACCGTGGGCCAGGCCTGCCAGCAGTTCAGCCACATCCTGCGGCGCACGCGCGGCATCTGGATCACGCCCGACGACATCGACCGCATCCCCCGGCTGCTGCGCAACTCACCGTACGCCGATGTCCGCCTCATCGTCGTCACCGACAACGAGCGCATCCTCGGCCTCGGCGACCAGGGGGCCGGCGGCATGGGCATCCCCGTGGGCAAGCTGGCGCTCTACTCGGCCGGTGGCGGTCTCCACCCCAGCCTCACGCTGCCGGTCTCGCTCGACGTGGGCACGGACAACAAGTCCCTGCTGAAGGACCCGCTGTACATGGGCTATCGCGCCCGGCGTATGCGCGGCACCGCCTACCGGGAGCTCATCGAGGCCTTCGTCCACGGCGTCGAGGAGGTCTGGCCCGGCTGCATCATCCAGTGGGAAGACTTCAAGGGACCCAACGCGCTGCGCATCCTGGAGCGCTTCCGCAACCACGTGCCCAGCTTCAACGATGACATCCAGGGCACCGCCAGCGTCACCGTCGCGGGCCTCTACGCGGCGGCCAGGCGACTGGGGCGACCGCTGACCGACCTGCGCTTCGTGCTCGCCGGCGCCGGAGCCGCCGGCATCGGTATCGCCCGCCTGCTGCGCCGCACGCTCACCGCGGAAGGGCTCACGGATGCGCAGATCGACCCGCGCCTGACGCTGCTCGACTCGCGCGGGGTGGTCCACGCCGGCCGCCACGACCTCGACGAGTTCAAGCAGGAGGTGGCCATCTCGGCCGAGCGCGTGGGCGAGCTCGAGCTGGCGCTGGAGGGCGACGACCACGCGCGGCTCTGCGAGATCATCAAGGCCGTGAAGCCGGACGTGCTCATCGGCACCACCGGCCAGCCGGGCTCGTTCGACCGCTGCGTCGTGACCGAGATGGCCGAGGCCACCGCGGAGCCGGTGATCTTCGCCCTCTCCAACCCCTCGAGCCGCGTCGAGGCCACACCCTCGGACATCCTCGCCTGGTCCGAGGGCCGGGCGCTGGTGGCCACCGGCAGCCCCTTCGCACCGGTGTCGTGGAAGGGCGCGTCGCGACCGATCGGACAGGCCAACAACGTCTTCGTCTTCCCCGGCGTCGGCCTCGGCGCCATCGTGGCCGAGGCCTCGCGCATCACCGAGGAGATGTTCCTCGTGGCGGCGCGCGCGCTGGCCGATCAGGTCAGCGAGGAACGCCTGGCGGCCGGCGCCCTGTACCCGCCGGTGGAGTCGCTCAACGAGATCTCGCGCGAGGTCGGGCTGGCCGTGGCCCGCGAGGCCGTCGCCTCCGGGGTGGCCGGGGTGGACCCGGACACGGACCTCGAGGCCGTGCTCGACGAGGCCATGTGGTGGCCAGCCTATGTGCCCTACATCAAGTCACGCGTGGCGGTCCACCGCGACGAGGTCTACGCCGCACACCAGGCGCTGTCCGGCCGCTGAGCGGCAAAGGTCGACGCGGCGGCGAAGGTCGGTGCGCCGGCGAAGGTCGGTGCGCCGGGCACCGGGCGCATCACCGGCCGATGGCGTAGACGCGACCCTCGCCCGCTGCCAGGCCTTCGATGCGGTGGAAGGCGCCGTTGTGCCTGATCCTCGTACGGCCCAGACGGTCGAGCCCAAGCGTGCTGAACACCGGCTCGAGCGCGTCCTCGGCCGCCAGCGCCGGCAGCCCGAAGTAGCCCGAGCCTCGTTCGAGGTCGTAGTTCACGACGCACACGTAGCCGGTGGCGCCGGCCCGCCGCGTGGCCTCCTCCTGGGTCCAGGCCGCGAGCCCGCGCTGAGCCGTCGGGTCGGGCGGGATGAGCCAGCGGGTGGTGGTGCCTGCGAGGTCGGCCTGCACCGACTCAGCGAAGAGGCGTAGCTCGGTGAGCCGCTCGAAGAGTCCCTCGTTGGTGCCCCAGATGAAGGCCTCGCCGAGCCGGGCCTTGGAGGGGTGGATGTTCGAGGCCCCCTCCTCGTGGAACACGAAGAGCTTGGTGTAGCGCTCGTTCTCCACTGGCTGGGTGTGGACATCACGGATCTCGAAGCCGAGGCCCATGTAGCTGGGCATGTCCGCCAGCAGCAGGGCCGTGAACATGCGGGCTTCGTTGCCGGCCACGTAGAACTCGTCGAAGCGAGGGTCATCCTTGTCCGCAGTCATCAGCGTGTAGGAAGGTGCCGTGCGCCGCGTGGCGAGGTCGTCGAGGTAGCGGCGGAAGCCGGTGAGGTACTCCGGTGAGCCCACGACGGTCGACTGCAGGTCGCCGAGGGTGGCATCGGCGAGGGAGGCCTCGAGGTGGTCGAGCTCCTCCCCGTATCCGAAGACGTCTCGCGGCGGGAGGAAGGACTCCGCGTAGTAGGCGAACCAGGGCCGACCGGCCGCACGCTGGATGTGCCGCTTGACGGCAGCGAGGATGTCGTAGTGCTCGTCGATCACGTCAGGCACCCCGTGGGGCCGCATCTGTACGTGCGACATGTCGCCGCGCATGAAGTCGAAGGCGCCAACGTGCTGCGCGGCCGCATAGTGGTCGCAGACGTAGTCCCACACGTGCTGCCGTGGCCGCGAGAAGTCGACCTGCCAGTCGGCGTTGTCGTCGAGCGACTCGTAGAGCTTGTAGCGGGCGAGCGGCGAGAACACGCGTGACATCGCTCGCGGGGCGGACATCACGAGGTCGGGCCATTCCATGCCGTAGCGGTCGACGACCGTGTGCTGCGGGTCGGGGTCGACCTCGATGCCGCGGAAGGGCACGCCCATCGTGGCCGGCACCGGCTCCAGGCCCAGCAGCTTGAGCCGCTTGATGAGGTCGACGCGCCGGTCGATGCGCCCGAACCTCTCGCCGGGGTCTCCGAAGAGCAGCCGCAGCCGGTCGGTCTCCTCGAGCCCGAAGAGGGTGGCGGGGTCGGGCGGGACCGCTCGTCCGTCAGCCGCGCCGCGCTCGCTCAGCCAGCGGTGGACCGCCGACTCTGCCTCCCGCGCGAGGCCGGCGGAGTGGTCGACGATGCGGCGGTCGCGCAGGCGCATCCACTCGAAGAGGTCGGGGTTGCCCAGGGCCGGCTCGCTGAACCGGTCGGTGTGCGGGATAACGTCCATGCCCACCGACTTGCCCATCAGGTGGAGCAGGTTCGAGGTCGCGCGCAGCTGCCGTTCGACCGTATGGAGGTTGGGCGCGTACGCGTGCAGCTCGGCCGAGAAGAACTCACGGTTGAGGTTCCAGCCGGCGATGCCGTAGAGGCTGGAGACCACGCCCGGCTCCCAGATCGGCAGCAGCTGGACCGAGTCCGAGGCAGACGGCAGGGTCAGCGCGTACTTGATGACGCCGCCGTAGTCGCCGACCGTGCGCACGTTGACCCCGACCATGTTCGTGCGCCGGAGCCAGGAGGAGTCGGGTTCGTCTGCTCGCGGCGAGCGCACGGCGGAGGGCAGCTCGCCCAGCGGCCGCCCGACGTCCACGGCCTCGTCGGCCAAAGCGGCAGCCACAGCGTCGGCACCGAAGCGTCGAGCGAGCGCCCCGAGCACGACCCGCAGGGGCAGGGCCACGACATCCTGCGGCCGTAGCCCGGCCGCGAACGAGGCTTCTCCCCGGGCGTACCCCTCGAGGCCCGGACCCCGACCCGGACTCACCCCGTCAGGAACTCGACGTCGTAGTCGCGGGTGATGACGATGTCGGCACGCTCGCGGTGTGCCGAGATGATCTCGTGCTCAGTGTTCAGGACCTCCTCGATGAAGGGGTCGAAGTCCTCCCGCGCGCGGCGCATGCGGTGCTCGAGCGTCTCGAGCCGGTTGCGGGCGATGAAGATCCGCTGGTCGACGTGCTCGCAGAGCGAGGTGTACACGCCCTCGGCGATGACCACCTGCACACCGTCGAGCGAGATCGTCTCCTCGTCGATGCGATCCTCGTCGTAGATGACGAGCGGCTTGATGATCTCGGCAGCACCGGCCCGGGCGGCTTCGAGGTGGGCGTCGAGCAGGCTGATGCGGACCTCCGACGTGCCCACCCAGCAGCGGTTGGCTCGGCGGGCGGCGTCGTTCGACCTGGGCGGCAGCACGTAGTAGTCATCCTGCTGCAGCACCACCGCGCCGAGGCCGCGCGACCCGAAGGCCTCCGCGAGTGCCTGGCCCGTCTCCGACTTGCCGCTGCCCGACTCGCCGGCCACGGTCAAGGTGTAGCGCCGGCCCGCTGCCCGGACCTGCTCGATGAGCCGGTCGACGATGAGCCCGGCCGCACGGCGATGCTCCTCCCCGACCAGGATGACGTCCCCTCGCATGGCTCCAGTCTAGGCCCGAACGTCCAGACCGAGCGACCGTGGCAGCGGCTTGTGGCGGCGACGGCGTCAGCCCTTCACGCCGCCCAGCGTGAGGCCGGAGACGAGGTACTTGGAGATGTACACGAAGAGGAACACGATGGGCACGCTGACCATGATGGCCGCGGCCGAGAGATCGGCCCATTGCGTCGAGAACTGGGCCTGGAACCGAGCCATGCCCAGGGGCCAGGTCAGCAGCGCCTCGTTGCCACCGACGAGGATGCGCGCGAAGAAGTACTCGCCCCAGGCGGCCAGGAAGTTGAGCAGGTAGACGATGGCCAGGGCCGGCACGGACAGCGGCAGCAGCACGCGATAGAAGGCCTGGAACTCCGTGCAGCCGTCGATCTTCGCGGCTTCCTCGAGGTCGAAGGGGATGGTGTCGTAGTAGCCCTTGAGGATCCAGATGGAGAACGGGATGGCCGTGACCGCGTACGCCAGCATCAGGCCCGGGTAGGTGTTCACCAGACCCGCCTGCACGTAGATGATGAAGATCGGGACGAGCAGCATGACGCCGGGGATGAGCTGGGTGGCGAAGAGGAAGGTCAGCCCCGCGTTGCGTCCGCGGAACCTGTAGCGGCTGAAGCCGTAGGCCGAGACGGCCGCGAAGATGAGGCCGAGCGTGGCCACGCCGAACGTCACCATCAGGCTGTTGAAGACCCAGTTGGTGAAGTTGCTCTCGAAGAGCACCCGCGAGTAGGCGTCGAAGGTGGCTCCCTCGGGGATGAGGGCCAGCGACTTGTTCGTCACCGCCTGGTCTGGGCGCAGCGAGGTGCTGAAGACGCGTGCCACCGGGTAGAGCACGATGATGACCGCGGTGATGAGCGCAGCGTGGATGAGCGCGCGCTTGAGCGGGGAATCCTCGCCGCGGCGTGGCGGCTGTGTCAGCCGCTCGCGCAGGCCTCGCTCACCTCGCTGCGCGCTGACTTCGGACATCGGTCGGGTCTGCATCGTCATGCGGTCACCTCGCTCATGACTCGTAGGCTCCCTTGAGGACGTTGGTGGCGCGCACGTACCAGAGCGTGAAGGCCAGCAGGATGAGGAAGATGACGAAGGCGAAGGCGGCCGAGAAGCCAAAGCGGTTGAACTCGAACGCCGCGCGATAGAGCGCCGTCACGAGGATGTCGCTGCTCTCCAGCGAGTTCTGGTTGATGAAGAACGGGACCATGATGTTGTTGAAGGTCAGGAACACGCCCAGCAGCACCGCCGGCAGCAGCACCGGGCGCAGGAGCGGCAGCGTGATGCGGAAGAGCTGCTGGCGGCCGTTGGCGCCGTCGATCTCGGCAGCCTCGTAGTAGTCGCTGGAGATGGACTGCAGGCCGCCGAGCGTGATGACCATCATGAAGGGCACGCCCAGCCAGACGTTGGCGATGATCATGGCCGTGAAGTTCCAGAACGGGTCGATCATCCAGGGGATGGGCTCGATGCCGACGAGGCCGAGCAGCTGGTTGACGGCGCCGAACTGGAAGTTGAACTCGGTGCGCCAGATCTGCAGGGAGATGAAGACGGGGATGGCCCACGGCAGGATGAGCACGGCGCGGTAGAACGTCCGGCCGCGCATCTGGCGGTTGAGCATGAGGGCCAGGGCCACGCCCAGCGTGACGTGGAAGAAGATGCACACGACCGTCCAGACGATGGTCTGGAGGAACAGCTGCCAGAAGCCGGTCTGCTGCAGGATCGGCTTGGTGAAGACGTTCACGTAGTTGTCGAGGCCGACGAAGATGTCGCGCTCGGCGCCGAAGGGCTCGAGGATCGTGCCCTCCCAGGTCAAGCCCAGCAAACCGGGATCGATGAAGTTGCGCACGCTCATGCTCGTGAACGAGAGGTTCAGCTCGTAGAGCAGCGGGTACACGTAGAGCACGCCCACGCCCACGATGGCCGGCGCCAGCAGCATCGCCGGCAGGGCCAAGCGCGCGCTGTTGGTGCGACGCCGCGTCCAGATGAACCAGACCGCACCCGCCGCCGCCAGCACCACCACGGCGATGACGGCCGTGGAGACCCAGGAGTCGCTCGCCAGCGACGTGAGGCCATCGAGCGAGAGCGACCCGAGGCTGAGCAGGAAGTAGGCGCCGGCCGCGCTCAGCGGCGCAGCCACGAAGGCGATGGCCGTGGCGCGCTGGCCACGCCTGGCCATCAGCGCCAGGTACAGCAGCGCCTCGAGGGCCACGATGGCCAGGATGATGATCGCCAGGGACGAGACGACATCGCTGAACGCGGTCCAGGCCTGTTCGAGATCGAACATGCTCCCGTGGACTCCTCCTCACCTCCGACGGGTATCGGACGCCATCATAAGCGAGGCCCCGGCCTGTCGGCCGGGGCCTCGCGCACTGGGTTCGGGGCGGGAACTAGGCGGGACCGCAGGCCCCGCCGGGGGCGACGGCATCCTCGAGCGCCGACTGCATCCCGGCGGCCACTTCCGCCGGATCCGCGTCCGCACTCGCGTAGAGCGTGACGAGACCGTTGGTCATGGCGTCCCAGGCGCAGTTCATCTCGAGGTTGACGGGCTGGCCGGTGCCGTTGGCCGAAGCCGCGGCGACGCCGGCGATGAACGGATCGTCCTGCACGACCGGGTCCGCGATGGCCTCGGCGTTGCCGGGGATGCGCGAGAGCTCGGCGGCCATGGCGACCTGGTTCTCGGTGTTGTTCATGAAGTCGATGAGATCAGCCACGACGGCGGCCTTCTCCTCGTCGTCGGCGACGGCGGACGGCAGCATCAGGTACTTGCCCGACAGCCACGGAGCCGGCCAGTCACCACCCACGACCTCGGGGATGGGGGCGATGCCGAGGCTCTCGCCGAAGGTGCCGGAGTAGTTGCTCAGCTCCCAGTCGCCGTTGATGATCATGGCCGCGTCACCGCCCACGAAGAGCGCGTTGGCCACGTCGTAGTCGGCGTCGATGGGCATCACGCCGTGCTCCCACTTGAGGTCCTGCAGGAAGGTCAGCGCGTTGACCATCTCCTCGCTACCGAGCGAGGGGTTGCCCTCCTCGTCGAAGACGGAGGCACCGAAGCCACCCAGCCACGGGGTCAGCCAGAACGACTGTGTCTGGTCATAGACCAGCCCGAACTGCTCGCC
>JBFLKP010000267.1:0-11850 GCA_040883225.1 Candidatus Limnocylindrales bacterium
CGGGCCGCTCGCGCGGCCGAAGGCGGTGCCGGCGCCTACAGGCGGTGGTGCTCGAGGAAGGAGCGGATGGTGTCCGCGACCTGGTCGAAGCCCTGCTCGCTGAGGACGGTGCCGTAGTGGGAGTGCGCGCCGAAGGGCTGGTACTCGGCACCGAGCCAATCGGCCAGGCGAGCACTGTCAGCCTCCGCGAACTGGCGGTCCAGGCCGGCGCCGATGACGAGCACGGGCACGTCCGGCAGCCTGTCGCGGTCGACGTAGACACCAGCCAGCATCTGGCGGCGGGCGGCGCCGCTCTCGGCGCCCATGAGGTGCTGGATGCGCCGGACGTCGGCCAGCGAAAGGTCCGGGTTCTGGCGCTGCACGTGCTCGTGGCTGCCGGCCCAGTCGATGAGCTCCGCCTGGTAGATGGCGGGCACCAGGCGCACCACGTGCGGCGGCGGTACGGGGCGCACCGGCGCGGGGATGGCCGGGCTGATGAGGATGAGCGCATCGATCTCGTGGCTCTCGGCCACCTTCATCGCGAGCAGGCCGCCCAGGCCGTGGCCCACGACCACGGCCGGCCGCTCCAGCGCCTCGAAGCCGGCCATGGCGTCCTCGAGGTAGGTGTCGAAGCTGAGCTCCTCGACGTCGGCCGTCTGCGACCAGAAGTGCGCACGCAGGTTGAGGGCGTGGCCCTCCCAGCCGCGCTGGGCGAAGTAGCGCAGGTAGCGCTCCCACAGCCACGAGCCGCCGAGCTCGCCGTGGAGGTAGTACAGCGGGCGCCGGCGCGAGCGACGCTCGGGCAGCCATGACTCCACGTAGAGGCCACGCTCCTCGAGCACGATCTCGTCCTTGCGCACGGGCTTGCCAGCCGGGCGCCCGGTCAGCTCACGAGTAGCGCTGCGCCGTCCGTTGCCGGCGACGGCGGATGCGCCCTTGGGCAGGTCTGGATCCATCCTGATGCCTGTGCTCCTCTCCTCCCGTCCCCGCCGGACTACCACTCCAGCGGGCTCAGGGCCAGCCCGGTCGGCGCCTTGGGGTTGAAATAGGTCGACTTCTGGGGCATGACCTCGCCGGCCTCAGCGACGAGCGAGATGGCCGAGGGCGGCATCTCGTCGAGCAGGAAGACCGCCGAGGCCTTCTCCGCGTCGACCGTCGAGCAGGCCTCGGCCGCGTCCTTCTCGTACCACAGCTGGCCGCTCGCGGCCAGCTCTGCGGCGTCGGCGCCATAGGCCTTGTCGATGATGACGCTGAGCGCGTTGACGTCCAGCCCCTTCGATCCCTCCGACAGTCCGGCATCGAGGAGCGCGTCGGTCGCGCCCCGGTCGACGGTCAGGACCGCCGCGGTCCGGCTGGTGCCGGTGTAGACCCCGATGCGCCCCGTGCCGGTGGCGCCCGGCGCGAAGGAGGCGGGCTCTCCCATGCGGGCCAGCAGGGACCCACGGTCGGGCAGCGGCTCGACGGCCGCGTAGGAGGCCAGGCGCTCGAGGAGATCCTCGCCGCAGGGCTGGCCCCGGATGACACGGTGCGTCGGCAGCGCCGGCGGGGACTGGTCCAGTGGGTAGATGAGCGCCAGCGCGTAGTCCCAGGCCGGCTCACCCTCGGCCGGGCGCTCATCAGCACGGTCGCGGCGATAGGCAAGGGCAGTCTCGTAGCGGTGGTGACCGTCGGCGATGGTGATGGGCCGCGCGCGCATGAGCTCGAGCACCGGCTCGGCCGAGGCCGCGTCGACGATCCAGAGACGGTGGCGCACGCCGTCGGCGGTGGTGCCCGTGGCATCGGGCTCGCGCTCGGTCAGCTCGAGCAGGGCCGCGGACGTGGCGGCCGGGTCGGAGCCGGCCAGGAAGACGAGTGGGCTGGTGTTGAGCTGGGTCGCTTCGAGCAGCGCGTAGCGATCGGCCTTGGGCCCGCCGTGCGTCTTCTCGTGCGGCAGCACACCGGAACCGGGCCCGTACTCCTCCAGGCCCAGGCGGCAGAGCAGGCCGGTGGCCGTGGCCTCGCGGCCGTCGCCGTCGAGCCAGCGCATCTGGTGGACGGTGACCGTGGGCTCCTCGTCCTTCACCAGCACGCCCGCCTCGCGCCAGGCGCGGGCGGTAGCCGCGGCGGCAGCGTAGTCGTCCGGCCCGGCCGCACCCAGGTCCGCCGGCAGCTCGATGCGCACGATGTTGTGGGGGTCGCGCTCGAGCAGCGCCTGGCGCTGAGCGGGGCTGATGATGTCGTAGGGCGGAGCCAGCACCGCCGAGAGGTCTGAGGCGCTCGCGTCGAAGCGCAGCGCGCGGAAGGGTCGCAGGTTGGGCACGGTCGAATGGTACCGACCATCCGCGAAACGGGCCTCCACGGGGTCTCGAGAGCTCTCCTGCGCGAGCGGCGGTACGCTTGGCCAGTGTTGCGCATGAGCCCTCCCCGTCTCGTCTCGCTAGCCCTCGCCGGCGGCTTCTTCCTGACCGGCTGCTACGGCACCACGGAGCCATCCTTTCATCCGGGCGACAGCCGCGACATCCTGCAGACGGTGATGCTGCGCGGCATCGAGGTCACCGACCCCGTACCCGGCGAGACCGCCTGCAGCGACGACGACCTCGTCGGCAACACGCTCTACTTCACCGCGCGCATGCCCGGGGAGGAGGAGTTCCGCGACGTCTTCGTCCACCTCTATCGCGAGAGGTCGTGGGACGCCTCGCTCGAGGAGGTCGACGGCTGTCAGGCCGTGTACGAGGCCAACAACCCCGACGCGGTCATCACGCGCATGGACATCCCGCTCTATCGCATCTTCGGGGCCGACTGGTCCGAAGAGCTGACCGAGGGGCTGACGCGCGCGCTGGAGGAGGCTGCCGAGGCCGGCAAGGACGTCTGATCGTGCGCGCTCCCGACGTCAGCAGCCGCCAGAACCCACGCTTCAAGGCCGCGCTTGGGCTGCGCGACGCTCGCGAGCGACGGGCCCGCGGCCTGATCCTCGTCGACGGCGCTCGCGAGATCGGCCGCGCGCTCGATGCCGGCGTCGCGCTGCGCGAGACCTGGATCGCCACCGAGCGGGTGCGCACCGATGCCGCCCGGGCGCTGCTGCCGCGCGTGGCCGGTGAGGCCGACATCGTCGAGACCACGCCCGACCTGCTGGCTCGTCTGGCCTACGGCGATCGCGACGAGGGCATCGTGGCCCTCTTCGAGGCGCCTGCGACGGACCTCGGATCGGTGGCCGCGACCTTGCCCGAACGGCCGCTCATCGCGGTCATGGAGCAGGTCGAGAAGCCGGGCAACCTCGGCGCGCTGCTGCGCTCGGCCGATGGGGCCGGCGTGGACGCGGTCATCGCCGCCGACCCCGTCTCCGACATCTGGAACCCCAATGCCATCCGCGCCAGCCTGGGCACGATCTTCAGCACACCCGTCGCGGCCTGCACCTCCGGCGAGGCGCTCGCGTTCCTGCGGGACCTCGGGGTGGCGATCGTCGCCGCCCGCGTCGAGGGCGCGACCGACTACGACGCGGTCGACCTCACCGGATCGGTGGCGCTGGTCGTGGGTGCCGAGACCAGTGGCCTCTCGGAGACGTGGGCGGGCGAGGGCGTGACGCCGGTGGCCATCCCCATGCTGGGCCTCGCCGACAGCCTCAATGTGTCGGCCAGCGCGGCCGTACTCTTCTACGAGGCCCGCCGACAGCGGCGCGCCGCTGTACGACCGTAGTCACTGGGAGGGAACGCCGTGGGCGAGACCATGCTCATCGTCGACATCGCCATCAAGCCGGGCAAGGTGGAGGACTTCAGGGCCGCCGCGCGCGCGCTGTTCGAGCGAACGCAGAGCGAGCCCGGCTGCCATCGCTACGACTACTTCATCTCCGACGACGAGACCCGCAACACCAACATCGAGGTCTTCGATGGGCCTGCAGGCTTCGCGGCCCACATGGCCAACGTGTCCGACCTGGTGCCGGCGCTGGAGGCGGCCGCGGACATCCTGCGCATCGATGTCGTGGGCGAGGACAGCGACGAGGTCTACGAGCTGCTCGCGGGCAACAAGCTCACGCACTTCACCAAGCTCGGGGGTGTCTCCCGCTAGATGCCGCGCCCCGCTGAGCCGCGCGGGTGAGTGCGCGCGAGTACGTCGCCGCGGCCGCGCTGGCCTGGCTCGTCGGCTTCCTGCCGCTGTTCGAGATCTACGTCGCCATCCCTGTCGGCCTCGCCACCGGCCTCGACCCGGTGTCGGCCACGTTCTGGGCCGCCTTCGGCAACATCGTGCCGCTGTGGCTCGTCGACCTGGGGTATGAGCGACTGCGCCGCATCGAACGCGTGGACCACTACCTGTCGGTGTTGCGGCGTGAGCGCGTGGAGCGTGCGCTCGATCGGTTCGGCTTCTTCGCCGTCATCCTCGCCACCCCCCTGCTGGGCGTGTGGACGATGGCGCTGGCGGCCAAGGGTCTGGGTATGTCGACGCGCCCGTTCCTGCTCGCCTCCACCGTAAGCGTGGCCTTCTACGCGGTGATCGTGACGCTCTCGATCGAGCTGGGCCTGGAGCTCATCGCGGGATAGGGCCAGCCCTACCGGTCCAGCGGCTGCGTCGCCAGGCTGGCCACGGCGATGTGGCGTTGGCGGGGCCCGTCGAGCTCGAGGAAGATGACGCGCTGCCACGTGCCGACGTCGAGCCGCCCGTTCGTGATGGGCAGCAGCAGCTGCCCTCCGATGAAGCTCGAGAGCACGTGGGACTGGGCGTTTCCGGGGTTCCACTGCTCGTGCTGCCAGGGGCCGTAGTCCTCGATGAGATTGGCCGCCACGCGCTCGTAGTCCTCGAACATCTCCGAGCCCGACTCACCGAGGAAGACCGCCGCGGTGGTGTGCTCGACGCTGACCAGCAGCAGCCCGTCGGGCCACTCGCGCGAACTGAAGAGGCCGGTGACGTCGAGCGCCTGCGTGCGCCGGCTGGTGGAGAGATCGAAGCGGATCATCGCCCGCAGCCTACTGGTCCTCGATGACCACCACCTGCTCAAGATGCCGCGGCGCCTCCAGGTCGTGCCCACGCTCCACCGCCACGCCGAAGGCCAGTGCCTGCAACACGTGCAACGCGAGCGGCAGGCGGGCGGTGGGGTGCAGGTCCGTGCCCGGTCCGTCGGAACCGAGCACGAAGGGCGTGGCCCCCAGTGCCGCCGCCTCCTCGACCACGCGCCGCTCGTCGGCCTCGGTTGGTCCACCCAGCACGCCCGCCACGATCACCCCCGGCTCACACACGGAGATGGGGCCGTGCCGGAACTCGAGCGGATGGAAGGCCGAGGCCGGGACCTGGCCCGTCTCGGTGGCCTTCAGCACGGCCTCGTTGGCGATCCCGAATGCCGCGCCGGCACCCAGGACGACCAGCCGCGAAGGAGCCGCGGCCGCCAGCCCGTAGGCCTCCTCGATGAACGGCGCCGTCTCCGACCAGCGGGCGGGCATGGCATCGAGGCTGGCCGCGAACGCCGGGTCGCCGAGACGAGCGCCCAGGCGCAGCAACAGGCTGGCCTGGGACACGAACGACCGAGTCATCACGATGGCCTCGTCGTCCCCCTCGGGGACCGCGAGGACCACGTCGGCCAGGGCGGCCATGGGCGCACCAAGGCGGCAGGTGACCGCCACCGTGTACTGGCCACGCTCGCGTGCCGCACGCAAGACCTCGAGCGCCTCGGTCGTGGTGCCCGAGCGCGAGACGACGATGAGCGGCTGATCGGCGACCCGCTGGCTGGCGAAGACGGGGTCCGGCCGCAACAGCACCTCGGACAGCGGCTGCGCCTCTGCCGGCAGGTTGGCCTCCTCGCGCATGGCGAAGGCCGCGACCTGTGCGATGTACAGCGACGAGCCGGCGCCGGTGATGACGATGCGCGTGGCGCCGTCGAGCCGGTCGACCAGCTCCTGGGGGGCGTTGCGGGCCACGTCGTGCGCGGCCTCGATGGCCTCGGGCGCGGCACTCGCCTCGCGCCACGGCAGCGAGGATTCGACGCGCCTACGGACTTCGGCGGCGGAGATGGAGGCGGGCGGGGTCATGGTGGCTCCTGTGGGCTTGGCGTAGATCAGCCGTCGCGCAGCTCGACCGAGTAGCGATAGCGATCGGCCCGGAGGATCGAGCGGCAGTACTCGATGATGACGCCGTCGGCGTCGTAGGTGGTGCGCTCCACGGCCAGCACCGGATCACCGGCCGCGCCGCCGAGCACCTCCGCGTCCTCGGGCCCGAGCAGCACCGGCACGAAGGTCTCGCGCGCCCGGACCGGCCGGACGCCATAGCGCGAGGTCAGCGTCTCGTAAAGGCCGGCCCGGGTGAAGTCGACCCCCTCGAGGCCTCCGAAGCGAGCGGCGGGCAGGTAGCTCGTCTCGTTCACGATCGGCTGGTCATCCGCGAGGCGCACCCGCGCCAACGCGACGACCGTCGTGCCGGTAGCCAGGCCGAGGCCCTCGGCGACCTCCGGGCTTGCCGGCTCGAGCCCGATGTCGCGGACCTCGGTGCCCGGGCGCCGGCCGTTCCGCTCGATCTCACGGCTGAACGTGTAGAAGCCCCCCAGGCGATGCTCCAGCGCGGCGCCATGGACGAAGGTTCCGCGGCCGCGCCGGATCTCGAGCAGGCCCTCGGCCACGAGGCCAGAGAGCGCCTGGCGGACGGTCGCCCGACTGACGCCGTAGCGGGCCATCAGCTCCTGTTCCGTCTCGACCTGTGCTCCGGGCTCGAGCTCGCCTCCGGCGACGCGCTCGCGCAGGTCGGACTGGATCTGCCGGTAGAGGGGCGCACCCCCCGTCTCGACCGTCACGCTGGCTCCTCTTGGCCGGCACGCTCGAGGCGCGTCGGGATATCCTGGCTAAGACGTACGGACGTCCGGTCCTCATGGTGCCACTGGTGTCAAGCGTGGTACGGACGTCCGTATGTCGTCGGGCGGCGATGGTAGCATCGGGAGAAGAGGCTTCCGACCCGGGAAGCCGTTCACCGTCATCGGGAGGGATGCTGTCGTGAGGCTCGGCACACTTCGCGGCCTGGACGCCTGTGCCTCGGACAAGGGCACCTTCTCCGTCCTGGCGCTCGACCATCGAAACAACCTGCGCCGGGCACTGGCGCCCGATGATCCCGGCTCGGTGAGCTACGAGCGCCTGGTGGCCATCAAGCGCTCCATCGTGCGAGCCGTGGCACCGGTCGCGGACGGCATCCTGCTGGACCCGGAGCTGGGCGCAGGCCCGGCCGTCCACGACGGCTCGCTGCCCTCGGGTTGCGGCCTCATGGTGGCCGTCGAGGAGAGCGGCTATGAGGGCCCCTCGACCGAGCGCACGAGCCGGCTGATGCGCGGCTGGGGCGTCGGCCAGGTCAAGCGCATGGGCGGGGATGCGGTCAAGCTGCTGCTCTACTACCACCCCGATGCGGCCAATGCGGACGAGCAGGAGCGACTGCTCATCGAGGTCGCCGAGCAGTGCGCGGACCTCGATATCCCGCTCTTCCTCGAGACGCTCACCTATCCCGTGGACCCGGGCGTGGACAAGCTCACCGACGACGCGCGCCGGGAGGCGGTGATCCGCTCGGCGCATCGGCTGACCGCGCTCGGCGGCGACGTCTACAAGTGCGAGTTCCCCTATGACGCAGGCGTGACCGACAAGGCTCGCTGGGCGGAGGCCTGTGCCGAGCTGGAGGAGGCCTCGGCCATCCCCTGGGTCATCCTCTCGGCCGGCGTGGATGAAGCCACCTTCGAGGCCCAGACGCTGGCCGCCTGCGAGGCTGGCGCCTCGGGCGTGCTGGTGGGACGCTCGGTGTGGAAGGAGGGCGCGCACATGGAGGCGCCCGAACGGGATACCTGGCTGGCCGATGTCGGCGTCGCCCGCATGCGTCGGCTGGTCGACATCGTCGAGGCCGAGGCCGTGCCCTGGCGCGAGCGATCGCCGCTGGCCCAGGAGCCCGGCCCGACCGAGGGCTGGGCCGCGGGCTACCCGGGCGACCCCGGATGACCGACGCGCCCGAGCGCGAGACCGACGTCTACGTCATCGGCGACGTCAACCCCGACATCCTCGTCATCGGTGGTGACGTCGTGCCAGAGTTCGGGCAGGTCGAGAAGTACGTGGGCACCATCCGCCTGGCCGTGGGCGGCTCATCGGCCATCACCGCCTGTGGGCTGGCGCGGCTGGGGCTGCGCGTCGCACACGGCGGCGTGGTTGGCGACGACATCCTCGGCCACGCGGTGCTCGAGGGCCTGCGTGAGCGCGGGGTGGACACCTCCACCGTGACGGTCGATCCGGCCATCCCCACCGGCGCCACCGTGCACCTGGGCACCGGGGAGGACCGGGCCATGCTCACCGCCACCGGCACCATCGACCGCCTGCGCGCGGAGGATGTGCCGCGCGAGATCCTGCCGCACATCCGCCACATCCACGCCGGCTCCACCGGCATCCAGCCCAAGCTGCGGGCGGGCCTGCCTGACCTCTATCGCGAAGCGCGCGCGGCCGGCGCGACCTGCTCGTTCGACACCAACTGGGATCCCGAGCGCAAGTGGGACGGCATCGACCCGATGCTGGCGGCGACCGACGTGTTCCTGCCCAACGAGCGCGAGGCCGCGCTCATCAGCGGCGTCATCGATCCGCTCGAGGCCGCCCACGCGCTGGTCGCCAAGGCCGAGGCCGCCGGTCGCGACCCGGGGGCCGGTCCGCTGACCGTGGTGGTCAAGCTGGGCGCCGACGGGGCGCTGGCGGTACGCGGCGACGAGGCCTTGCGGGTGCCGGCCGACCGTGTCGAGGTGGTCGACGCCACGGGTGCGGGCGATGGCTTCAACGCCGGCTTCCTCTACGGCTTCATCAACGGTCGCCCGCTGGCCGAGTGCCTCGCGCTGGGTGTCGCCTGCGGCTCGCTGTCGGTGCGCGCCATCGGCGGCGTCGACGGCCAGGCCACGCTGGAAGAGGCAGAAGGACTGCTCTAGCCGAGGGCCCGCTTCACGAGCTCGGTGATCGTGGCCTCGGTGGCCTCGTCCAGCTTCGTCAGCGCGAACCCGACCGGCCACATCGCGCCGTCGTCGAGGTTGGCGGAGTCGTTGAAGCCGAAGCTGGCGTAGCGCGCCTCGAACTTGTCCGCGCCCTGGAAGTAGATGACCACGGTCTTGCCCTCGCGGGCGTAGGCCGGCATGCCATACCAGGTCCTGGGCCAGAGCTCGGGTGCCGCCTCGGAGACGAGCGCGTGGAAGCGCTCGGCGAGTACCCGGTCGTGATCGGGCATCTCGGCGATGGCCTTGCGCAGGGCCTGCTCGCCCTGCGACCGTTTCTTGCCGGCACGCGCCTCGGCCTTCAGTTCCCTGGCACGCTCCTGCATGGCCTTCTTCTCGGCGTCCGAGAAGCCACCCTGCTCGTCGTTCATCTGCTTCGCTCCGTGATCGACCCTTCGCTGGCCCCACCCTCGCGAGGGTACTCGCGGGCGTCGAGGCGGGGAAGACCTGCGGACGGTCGTGCTGGCCGCTCACGCGAGGCGGGTAGGACCTTGACGGCGCGCTGGGCGAGGCGGAGACTCCGGCCCTGCGCGTGCGAGGGCACGCAGACACAAGAGGAGGGCGAGCGATGAGGAAGGCGATCGTCGCGTGGCTGGCGGCCGTGTTGCTCGTGGCATCGACAGCGCCGGTCGTGGCCATCACATATGGCGAGAAGACCGGCCCGGACTACGGCAACGTCGGTTCGATGGTGCTGAAGATCGAGGGACAGTACTACCAGGCGTGCACCGGCACGCTCATCAGGCACGGAGTGTTCCTGACCGCCGCCCACTGCCTCGTGGGCATCCCGGACGACTGGGGCGTCTACGTCACGTTCCGCCCCGATCTCGAGGGCGCGAAGGACGCGGACATGATCCCGATCGTCGGCGAGCCGGTGTGGCATCCGAGCTTCGGCAAGGACATGGCCAACCTCTATGACCTCGGCGCCCTGCGCTTCGACGTGGACGCCTCGAAGGGCATCCCGCTGGCCACGGTGGCGCCAGTGGACTACCTCTCCACGATGGACAAGCGGGACCGGCGGAACGGGACGTATACGGCCGTGGGCTACGGCACCATCCGGGTCTCGCGCAAGACCGGCCCGCAGGGCATCCTCGACAACACGGCGCGGCGCTACGGGACCCAGAGCTTCCGCTCGCTACAGAAGGCCTGGCTCACGCTGGCCATGAACGAGACCACCGGCGACTCCGGCACCTGCTACGGCGACTCGGGCGGGCCTCACTTCCTGAACGGGCTGATCGTCTCGCTGACGGTCACCGGAGACGCGATGTGCAAGGCCACCGACAAGACCTACCGGGTCGATCGGGCGTGGGTGCACGAGTGGCTGAAGGCGGAGAAGCTGCTCCCGGGGACCTGAACGGGACCGGGCAAGCCCCCGGTCAGCGCCGCTTACGCTTCCTCGCGCTCGATCTGACGTCGTGAGGCCGGGGTTCGTCTGGGTATCGGCACCTCGTCCGCGCCGTCGACGAAGGACGCCTCACGCGCCCACGCGGCCGCCTGCTCCTGCTGCTCGACCGAGAGGATGCCGTGGCGTGCGAGCGAGGCCATCTCGTCGCGGATGTAGGTCTTGAGCATCTCCGGTCCGTCGGTGTTGATGGTGTAGCGCACGCCGTGCTCGTGGAACGTGTCGAAGATCCAGGCGAACTCCTCCCAGCCCGAGACCACGCGCGAGTTGAGGTTGCTCGTGGGACACAGCTCGAGCGTGATGCCCCGCTCGCGCAGCAGCCCCATCGTCTTCTCGTCGTAGGCCGCCTTCACGCCGTGGCCGAGCCGGTCGGGCCCGAGCAGCTTGATGACCTTCGCGATCTCCGCGACCGGACCTGACTCACCGGTGTGCACGGTGATGCCCAGGCCCTTCTTGCGTGCGCGCCTGAAGGTGGCCTTGTAGTCGGCAGGGTCGAACGTGGACGACTCCGGGCCGGCGATGTCGATGCCCACCACGCCACGCTGCCGGTAGGCGATGGCCTTCTCCACGATGATCTCGTTGAGGTGCCGCGGAAAGGCGCGGTCGAGACACAGGATGAGGCCGGGCTTCACCGGATACTCGAGGGTGGCCCGGTCCATGCCGCGGATGGCAGCGCTGATGATGTGATCGAGGTCCTGCTCCCCTCCCCGGTTCCGCTTCATGGGATTGAAGCGCAGCTCCATCGTGGTCACGTGGTTCTTGCGATAGGCGCCGCCGATGACCTCGTAGGTGGAGCGCTCGACCGCCAGCGGGGAGGACTGGATGAGCTCGGTCCAGTGGAAGAGCTGCAGGTAGCCGTCGAACGAGCGCCCACGCCGCTTGGACACGGTGATCATGTCGCGGAACTGCCAGAAGTCCTTGCTCGGCAGGCGGATGCCCTGGGCGTGAGCGATGCCCCACATGATGGCCGGCGAAACGGCGCCGCCAAGGTGACAGTGCAGCTCGGCGAGCGGGATCTTGCGCGAAAGGACAGCAGCCATGCCCCCGCATGCTAGCCGCTGGGAGGACGGGCGACAGTGGGCCTGTGGTTCTCAGCGAGTCCGTCGCTGGTTGACATGCGTGCGACGATGAGGACCGGACGTCCGTACGTCCTGATGTTCCGTTGTCACGCCGCCGGGCGGACCGGATAGATGGAGGAGGTCAGAACACCAATGACCAAGCGATTCACTGGCTTCGTGGCCCTCGGAGCCGCTGGCCTGCTGGCCGTCGCCGGAGCGGTTCCGGCAACGGCGCAGACCACCAGCATCGAGATGATCGCGGCCCAGTACACCGATGAGATGCAGCCGTACTTCGACGATCTCGCGGCACGCTTCATGGAGGAGAACCCGGACATCGAGGTCACCGTCCAGGTCGTCAACTGGAACGACATCGACCAGGTCGTGACCACCCGCATCGCCACCGGCGAGCCGCCGGATATCGCCAACCTCAACTACTTCGCGGCCTTCGCGGCTGACGACCTGCTGTACAC
>JBFLKP010000044.1:0-7517 GCA_040883225.1 Candidatus Limnocylindrales bacterium
CGGGGCGCTGATCAGAGGCCGCTGTGGAGCCCGAGGCGCTCGCCGTTGACGACGCGTGCAGCGTCGCTGAAGAGATAGCGCAGCGCGGCTGAGATCTCCGCCGGCGTGGTGGCATCGGGCTTGTCCGAGCCGGAGGCACCGCCATCGGTGTCGATGGCCCGCACACGCACGACGTTGACCGTCACGCCGGTACCCGCGACCTCTTGTGCGAGGGCCGCGAAGAGCGTCTCCTGCGCGGCCTTGCCCACGCCATAGGCGCTCATGCCCGCGTCAGGCGCCGCGGCCATCGGCGAGGACACCGCGGCGATGCGCCCGAAGCCGGCATCGATCATCCGCGGCGCGAGCTCGCGCACCACGTTGAGCGAGGTCCAGAAGTGCTGGTCGATCATGTCTCGGTAGGGGTCATCGGGCGAACGGCCGACGTGCATGCCGCCGGTCCAGCCGCCGACCAGATGAGCGAGCGCGTCGACACGCCCGAAGCGTTCGTACGCGGCATCGACCGCGGAGACCGCCGCCGAGGCGTCGCGCAGGTCCGCGACCACGGTCGCCGTGCGATCCGCGACCAGGCCAGCGTCGGCGACGAGCGTATCCAGGCGCTCCTGCGACGAGCCCACGACGACGAGGCCCCAGCCGTCGGCGGCGAGATCGGGCACCAGCACCCGGCCCAGGCCGCCGCTGGCGCCGGTGATCATGGCTACGCGTCGGTCCGTCATGCTCGTGCCTCCACCTGGTCGATCGCGTTGATGGCCTCGGCGGCCTCCTTGTCCATGCCCTCGACGACAGGCCGGTCGATCTGCTCGAGCAGGTGCTCGTGGCCGTCGAAGTCGATGAGGTGGCCCGATCGCGCGGCCTTGGTCTCGAGGTAGAACCGGTTGTGCTCGTTGGCCGGGATGATGTGCGGCTGGCGACCGCTCACGTTCACACCCACCTCGCGCAGCCCCTCGATCTTCCTGGGGTTGTTGGTCATGAGCTTGACCGAGCGCACCTGCAAGAGACCCAGCATGTGTGCGGCGATGGAGTAGTCGCGCTCGTCGTCGCGGAAGCCGAGGGCGAGGTTGGCATCGACGGTGTCGAGGCCCTCGTCCTGGAGCCCGTAGGCACGCAGCTTGTTGAGCAGGCCGATGCCGCGGCCCTCCTGGCGCAGGTACAGGACCATGCCCGTCTCCTGCTCGGCGATGGTGCGCAGGGCGGAGGTGAGCTGGTCGCGGCAGTCGCAACGCAGCGAGCCGAGGGCGTCGCCGGTGAGGCACTCGCTGTGGAGGCGCACCGGGACATCCTCCTTGTCGAACGGATCGCCCTTGACGATGGCCACATGGTCCTTGCCATCACGGTCGTTCCAGAAGCCGACGATGTGGAAGTTCCCAAACTTCGTGGGCAGGTCGGCGACCGCGGCGATCCGGACGCAGACGTGCTCTCGCCCGACGCCGTCACACTCGTGGTCGGCGCTCGAGGCGACGAGCTGGTCGTAGGTGAGGTGCCGCAGTCCCGGCTCCTGGTGCATGTCCATCGTGAGACTGTAGGACAGGTCCGGTAACGCGGCTGTGACGCGCGGTGCCGGCGCCGGGATGGAGGTCACAACGCTCGTTGTCCATTTCTCAATCCTCTTGACCAGGTCGTAGCGAAACGGACAATCACGTTGTGATGACGGGCCAGCGGGGGGCCACGAGCTCGGGCCAGCGGGGTGCGCTCGCGACGGGATTGCGCACCCTCGAGTTGCTTGTGGCTTCGCACAATCCGCTGGGCGTCACCGAGATCGCCGATCGGCTCGAGCTGGACAAGGCCAACGCCCACCGCACACTCGCGGCGCTCGTGCGCCTGGGCTACGTGGAGCAGGATCCCTCGACCCGCCGTTACAGCGCCTCGGTCAAGGTCGTGGAGCTGGCGCGGGCCGTGCTCGAGTCTCGCGACCTGACGGTCGTGGCCGCACCGCACCTCAAGTCTCTATGGGCGGCCACCTCGGAGAACACGCACCTCGCGGTGCTGGCTGGGGACCACGTCGTCTACGTCTCGATGCTCAACGGCACGACGATGCTCTCGGCCAACACGGCCATCGGCCAATCGGGGCCCCTGCACTGCACGGCGACCGGCAAGTCCATCGTGGCCCACCTGCCGCGCGGGTCGGTCGAAGGGCTCGTCTCCAACCTCGACTTCGAAGCCTTCACCCCCCGCACCCTCACCGACCCGGCGGACTACGAGAAGGAGCTCGCCCAGGTGCGCGTGACGGGGTACGCAGTGGACGACCGCGAGTACCACCCTGGCGTCCGCTGCGTGGCCGCGCCGGTCTTCGGGATCGGTGGCGTCATGGCCTCGCTCGGCATCTCCGCCCCTGCCGATCGACTCGACAACGACCGGCTGCGCACGATCGCGCCACTGGTCGTGGACACGGCCGGACGTGTCAGCCGCGAACTGGGTGGTCCAGCGACGAGGAAGGCCTCATGAGCAACGTGCGCACGGGCGGACAGGTCATCGCCGATCACCTGGTGGCCAACGATGTCGAGTACGTGGCCGGCATCCCGGGCCATGGTTGCCTGCCCATGGTCGACGCCTTCGTGGGCCTCAAGAAGCCGCGCTTCCTGCAGGTCCGCCACGAACAGTCGGCGGCGCACCTGGCCGACGCCTACTTCCGCATCGCGCGCAGGCCGATGGCCGTGATGACGTCGATCGGCCCAGGGGCCGTGAACACCGCTGTGGGCATCGCCACGGCCTACGTCGACTCCTCCTCGATGCTCGTCTTCACGGGCGATGTCCACACCTATATGTTCGGGCGCGGTGTGCTGCAGGAGGTCGACCGCAAGGCCTGGGCCGACCTGACCAACCTCTTCGAGCCGGTGACCAAGCGGCTGTGGCAGGTCACCCGCGTCGACCAGCTCGCGCGCATCATGCCCCAGGCCTACGCCCTCGCCGCGGGAGGCCGGCCCGGGCCGGTGCTCATCTCGGTGCCCATGGACGTGCAGGCCGACGCCGCCGATGTGGCCGAGGCCAAGGCGGTCGAGCTGCCCGAGCCACCGGCGCCGGCAGCCTCGGCGGTCAGCCAGATCAGAGCGGCCCTGGCCGATGCGGAGCGCCCGGTCCTCCTCGCCGGCGGAGGCGTCGTCCAGAGCGGCGCCTCCGCGCGGTTCCGGCAGGTCGCCGAGCACCTCGGGCTGCCCGTGGTCGCGACCTACCAGGCCAAGGGCGTGCTGCCCGAGGACCATCCGCTCTACGGCCGCTATCCCGGCTCCAAGGGCACCGACACGGGCAACGCCCTCTGCCGCGAGGCGGATGTCATCCTCGCGGTCGGCTGTCGCTTCGCCGACGAGGCGGCCTCGTCCTACGTGCCCGGCGTGACCTTCTCGATCCCACCGACGAAGCTCTACCAGATTGACATCGACGAGTACGAGATCGGCAAGAACTACCCCGTCGAGCTGGGCGTCGTCGCGGACGCCAACGCGTTCATCGAGGCCCTGTGGCGAGAGATCGCGACCGAGCCCGCGGACACCGACAGGCGCGCCTTGTGGGAGGGAAAGGTGGCCGACCTCGTCGTGCCCTGGAACAAGAAGCTCGACCCCGGGCGCACCGACCGCTCGACACCCTTGCGCATCAGCGCTGTGCTCGACATCGTCCACGACACGGTCCCGCAGGACACGATCGTGCTCACCGGCGCCGGCCACAGCCAGGCGCAGTTCCTGCAGGAGTACACCGTCAACGACCCCAGCCAGGTCATCTCGCCCAACGGCTTCAGCACCATGGGCTTCACCGTTCCCGGCGCCATCGGCGCCAAGCTGGCGGCGCCCGACCGTCCCGTGCTCGGGTTCGCCGGCGATGGCGACTTCCTGATGACGGTGCAGGAGCTGGCCATGGCCGCGCAGTACGACATCGACGTGGTCTACGTCGTGGTCGACAACGCCGGCTGGCAATCCATCCGCGATCTCCAGATGGACGCCTATGGCGAGGACCGCGGGTTCGCTGCCGAGTTCCGGGACAGCGCCGGCGCGTCCATCAGCCCTGACCTCGTCACGGTCGCTCGAGGCTTCGGGGTCCAGGCAGAGCAGGCGACCGACGAACGAGCGCTCACGGGCGCGATCGGAAGGGCGCTCGCCTCAGGCGGGCCGACGGTCATCGTCGTTCCCGTTCGACGCGAGTTCCCGGAATCCGCCGGCCCAGTCAGCGGCTGGTGGGACGTTCCGGTCCCCGCATCTTCGAAGCGCCGCAAGTCCTACGAAAGAGAGGTGGCACCGGTCCGACGAGATGTTGTGAAGCGCAGCTGACCAAGGAAGGACGTTGTTGGGAGAACGTCAGCAGGAGGACAGGAGATGAACAAGGGAATGACCATGCGTCGAGGCTTCGCGATGATCGCGGGCGTGGCGCTGGCGGCAGCCGCCCTGCCGGGAGCGGTGGCGGCGCAGGACGACGAAGTGGTCGTGATGACCTACTTCAGCAAGGAGCTCGGCGAGGGCACGCTCAAAGAGCTCCTCGCGGACTTCGAGACCGAGAGCGGCACGACCGTGTCGTTCGCAGACGTTGGCCACGAGGACTTCAAGACCGGCATCCTCATCCAGCTCTCCGGCGGCAACCCGCCAGACGTCCACAGCAACTGGGCCGGCGCCCGCACGGCCTTCCAAGTCGACAGTGGCGTGCTCGCGCCGCTCGACGAGATGTGGGCCGCGAACGACCTCGACAATGCCTTCCCGCAGGGCCTCATCGACTCGGCTGCCACGTACGGCGACAGCAAGTACCTGATGCCGCTGGGCTATCACTACGCGGGCTTCTTCTACAACCCCTCGGTCTTCGAGGAGGTGGGCGTGGAGATCCCAACCTCGTGGGATGAGCTGAAGGCCTCGTGCGATGCCTTCAACGCCGCGGGCATCACGCCCATCTCGCTAGGCTCGATGAACCGCTGGCCGGCACAGTTCTGGTTCGACTACCTGCTGCTCCGCACTGCCGGTCCCGAATACCGCGCCGCACTGATGGCGGGTGAGGCCTCGTACACCGATCCCGAGGTCGTGCGAGCCATGGAGATGTGGGCCGAGCTCGCGTCCATGGACTGCTTCACGGCCGATGCCAACGCCTTCGACTGGACCGATGCTGCCGACCAGGTGGCCAACGGTGAGGCGGCTATGAACCTCATGGGCACCTGGATCACCGGCTACTGGAACGGTAACGGCCTCGAGCCTGTCACCGACTACGACGTCTTCGAGTTCCCCGTCATCGACGAGGGCGTGACCAGCGCCGTCGTCGGTCCCGTGGACGGCCTCGTGACCGCGGCCAGCGCCGCCAACCCCGACGCCGCCATGGAGCTGATCGCCGCGCTGGCACAGCCGGGTGCGCAGACGACCTGGGCCGTTGGTCAAGGCGCCATGCCGCCGAACGTCAACGCCGACATGTCGCAGTTCAACGACGTCATCGTGAAGGCGCTTGACTTCGTGGCTGCCGCGGAGACGTACAACTTCAACTACGACCTCGCGACGCCGCCGGCGCCGTCGGAGGTCGGGCTGGACATGTTCGCCCGCTTCATGGCCGATCCAAGCCAGGACATCGATGCCCTGCTCGAGGACGTGCAGTCGCAGATCAGCATGGCCTTCGAGGGCTGAGCCCCTCCAGATATCGCTAGACCGTGGGCGCGGGTCGATGACGGCTCGCGCCCACGGCGCATCCGACAGGAGTACCGACTGACGTGAGCGGGACGAGCGCATGACCAGAGGCAGCCGTCTGTCCCTGTTCCTCATGGCCGCAGGCCCCCTCGCCTTCTACACGGTCTTCGTGCTGCTGCCGCTGGCCCAGTCCATCCAGATCGCCACCTGGGACTGGAACGGGCTGGCGCCACCGGAGTTCATCGGGCTGGCCAACTTCGAACGAGCGCTCAACGATCCGCTCTTCATCGGCGCTTTCCGCAACACCGCCCTCTGGCTCATCGTGGCCGTGACGGTGCCTACCGCCCTGGGCCTTGGCCTGGCCATCTTGCTCGACCGGCCGCTGCGGGCCAGTCGCTTCTACAAGTCCGCGTTCTACCTGCCCATCACGCTCTCGCTCGTGGTCGTGGGCCAAGTCTGGATCTGGATCTATCAGCCGGACTGGGGCCTGCTCAACACGGTGCTCACGACGTTGGGGCTGGAGGACTTGACGAGGGCCTGGCTGGGCGACCCCACGACCTCGCTGGCAGCGGTCATCGTGGCATGGTGCTGGCAACAGACGGCGCTGGCGCTGATCCTCTACCTGGCGGCCCTGACGACCGTTCCCAGGGACCTGCTGGAGGCGGCCTCGATCGACGGCGCCAATGCCTGGCAGCAGTTCCGGCGCATCATCGTGCCCCTGCTGCGTCCGGCCTCCGTGGTGGTCATCGCGCTGGCAGTGATCAATACCCTGAAGGGCTTCGACATCGTCTTCATGCTCACCAAGGGTGGGCCCTTCCACACCTCCGAGAACCTGGCGATGTTCATGTACTCGGAGACGTTCTTCAAGTACCGCGTGGGCTACGGCGCCGCTATCGCGGTGGCGCTCTTCATCCTCGCGATCATCGTCATCGTCATCTACTTCCGCCAGGTTCGCGCCTCGGAGCGCATCTATGGCTAGCGCGCAGGGCGGCATGACCGTCAGAGGGGAGCAGCGCCGGGCCCGGCCGCTGCATCGATCGTTCCTGGTGCACGGCTTCATCCTGGCCATCCTCGTCATCTACGCGGCACCGATCATCGGGGTCGGACTGACCTCGATCCAGACGAACGCAGAGATCTCAGCCAGGGGCGTCTGGCATCTCCCTGAGAACCCGTCGCTGGACAACTTCGTCGACGTCTGGAACAACACGCCCACGCCGCGCTACCTGCTCAACAGCTTCCTCGTGACGATCCCAGCCACGTTCCTCTCGATCCTCGGCGGCGTCTTGCTCGGCTACGTCTTCAGCCAGTTCCGCTTCCCAGCCGCAGAGCTGCTGTTCTTCGTCGTCATCGCGGGCATGTTCTTCCCGCCACAGGCCATGCTCATCCCGCTGTTCCGGCTGTTCAACGCACCGATCGAGATCTTCGGCTTCCAGATACTCCCGGCGCTCTTCGACACGGTCTACCCGATGATCATCATCCACGTGTGCCTGGGCCTGGCCATCACGACCCTGCTGATGCGCAACTTCATGAATGCCCTGCCCTCGAGCCTGCGCGAGGCCGCCATCGTCGACGGCGCCGGCGAGTGGTCCGTGCTCTTCCGCGTCATCGTGCCGCTGACGCTGCCGGCGCTGGCCGTGCTGGCCACGCTCCAGTTCACCTGGATCTGGAACGACTTCCTGTGGCCGCTGGTGCTGACGCGATCAGAGGAGGCCAAGACCATCATGGCCGGCATCAACGCGTTGAAGGGCCAGTACAACGTGGCCTGGGCTAGCCAGGCAGCGATGGCCGTCATCGCCAGCATCCCCACCATCGTCATCTTCGTCGTCTTCCAGCGCTACTTCATCAGCGGTCTGACCATGGGCTCGGTGAAGGAGTGAGGCGCTCGCCGTTCGTCATCACCTGAGGGGAGGAGTCCGTGACCGCAGCCGTCGAACGCATGAGGGTGGC